>PLDW01000165.1 GCA_003136315.1 Gemmataceae bacterium
CATGCTGTCAAGATACAACAGGCGATGGGCAAGATCCGCCGTGCTGCAAGGCAGAAGATTTGATCCAGGACGTGTGTTGGCCTGGGGTAATCGCAGCTGAGGGCTGTCGGGGAACGATTTCCCACGGGATCAGTCCGTCCCTGTTCATCTTGACGACCTACCCTCAGACAGCGGCTCCCGAGGATGAGGGAGACCTGACCTTGACCGACGGGCAGCGTGAGATTGTCCTCCACGGCTGCCGGGTCGATCGGATCACTGGCACGTCTGGCCCGGGTGGTCAGACCTGGACGCTGGAAATTCAGGATCGGCGGTGGCGATGGCGTGGGTTCGGAGCGATCTCGGGCTCCTACAACCAGCTCGACCCGCATGGAAAGCTGATCCCCTGGACAATTCGTAGTCCAACTGAACTGGCAACCATATGCCTTGACGCGATGGAAGAGGAGGACTACGAGATCGATCTCCCACCCGGATTACAGCAGGCGGATGGGGAAGATCTCGAGCGGTATTTGAAGTTGGGGGAGCAGTTCCCCGAGACGTTGGCAAACCCGCCTGTCACGTGGGACCATACCCCGCCCGCCGAGGCTCTCGCCCGGCTGTGTGATGGGTACGGCCGGCGGGTGGTTTACCAGCCGATTCAGGATCGGGTCATCATCGCCCCACTGGGGGTCGGGGAGGAACTCCCGGACGGTCCGGTTGAGGTGCAGACCCCTGCCCTGACCGCTCCGCCGCTGCCGGACGCGGTTGCGGTTGCAGGAGCACACAGTCGATTCCAGGCCCGATTCCTGTTGGAGGCGGTTGGAAAGGAATGGGACGGGTCTTACGTCCCCATCAACGAGCTGAGTTATGCGCCGATGTACCAGGCCCAGGCGCAGGTGACGACAGTCACGATCTCCTCCCCGCAGGGTGGCTCGGACACCACGACCACCCTGACGATCACCGCTCCCCCACCCGCATCTGCGCCGGCCGGCCCGTCGATCACGGGGACCTACGTAGGAGACGGAGTAGGTCTAGCCCCCGTCAGCGTGGCTGCCCAACTGGCTGCCAAGATCAACGCCGACGCAAAGTTGCAAGGAGTGCTGACCGCCGCAGCCAACAACAACGTTTTGACCCTGACAGGGGCCAGGCCGGGGATGCCGTTCACAGTGGTTGCTGCGTTGCCCATCGCGCCAACCACTGTTGTCGTCGCCACGCCAAAAACCGCCCGTCCCAATGGGGGAAGCTGGGCGTATTCTGCGCCCCCGGGATATTCTCTCGTTCGCGAAACAAAGCGGCTTTCCCGGCACGAAGCCCAGGCCCTCGCTCGGGCTTCAGTGTTCCGGTGTTACCGGATCACACCCCTCGACCCCGCGACGGGGGAAATGCCCCTTGTGATCCCAGGCTATGGCCCGATCACCCGCCGGCAGCAGATCGTGCTTCAACCGACGAAAGTCGAACAGGTGGTGCCGCAGCCACCGAATTTCGCGGGGAGACAGATCGGTGTGCCGGGAGGTGCTATTCAGCCCGAGTTCTACAACGGCTACTCCCGGGATCAACAACCGGTTGTGTATGGGTCGATCTACCGCCTCATCAGCTCGGTGGTGTGGACAGGGCTCAAAGAAGGCAACACCCCGGCCGAATTTCGGGTGTACAACTCATTCCAGATCGAACCCGGCGAACAAATGGTGGTGTTCGACAGCCCGGTTTTCCGCAGAGACGGGGGCGGATCCTATCCTGCCCGGCTGGTGTTGGAGACGGCATGCCTTGTCGCCGACCCGGAGACTGGGGAAGTGGATCGGGGAGAGTGGGAACTCGAACTCAACGGCACGGCTCCGACCGAGTGGGAGATCCGGGAGGACATCCCGCACGAGATCGTCGGGCAGTACGATACGTCTCACCAGTTGACGGGAATCGAGGTCGTGAGCGAGGACGACGCTGACCCCCGAGCCCAGTATTACTTGAATGGACTCGCAGCCAAACACCAGACAATTCCAGGCGAGAGCCGGCAGTATATCGGGCTCTATCCGATTGATCCGGACGGGTTGATCCAACAAGTCAGTTGGTCGCTTGGGAAATCGGGACCGACGACCACAGCCAGCGCGAACGGGGAGCACTCGACTGTCGTTCCCGCCTATCCCGCCCGCCGACGTGCCGAAAACCTCTCTCCGAACGCTTTGGCCGCCAACCAGAACATGAAGAGCGGCTTCAACCAAATCAACCTCCAAGCCGGCCTGGCCGCTGCGGCAAAGGCGGGCAATACTCCGTGAGGAGGTCAGCGTGGCGAGAACACCAAGTGGGAGTGGGGGAAGTGGCGCACAGCCACCGGTACTCCAGCTCGACTCAGCGGCTGATCAGGCCTTGAAGGAGCTGACCCGGTCGATCGAGACCGCCAACCGAAACGCCCGATCAGCCGGCGCGATCGGGGCCAGTCGTGCTTTGGATCAGGGGGCAGGCCAACTGCCCGCAGACGTTCTTCAGTTGGTCATGGCCGCGGCCACGACCGCCGCCGCCCGGGCGCCGGGGGGCGGAGCGGGTCAAAAGGTCGTGGCGGAGCGAGCGGCCCGGCAAACGGTTGATTCGTACAACCGGGTGTTGAGCGTTCGGTCAGCCGCTGAACGTCACAGTGTTGGCCTTGTCGGGCCGGCCCGGGAGGCTGTTGAGGCGGCCGCCCGGCGAGCTGGGGCTGGGGTGTCAAGCGGATCGCTCCCGGACGTTGATCGAGCCGCCAACCGCGCGGCCGAGAAGACCGCCAAGGCGTACACGTCGGGGCTAATGGCGTCCCAGGAGAAGTTGGACGAACGGGCCGGAGCGTTTCACAAGCTCGGAATGCACGGCCTGGGCGGATCCATGTCCCAGGTTGGCCAGGCCGGGAGTGCGTTGCATGATCTCGGCATGAGCAAAGCCGGGGCAATGCTGTCCAAAGCAGCGGGCCCGATCGCAGTCGCCATGCAGGTCGCCGGTGCTGTGAAGACTGTCGCCGGGGTCGCACACGACGAGTACCTGACCCCGGGGCAACAGAACCGGAGCCTGATCAAGGGGCTTGTCCCGGGTGGAGAAACCGCCCTCGACTGGATTGACACCGTGTCCGGGCGGAAACGAGCCATGGCACGGGCAGACGAGGAGGGTTCTCGCGGCGAGATCCGCGCCCAAAGTGCAATTGAGACAGAACGAACAAAATATCAGTATGGATCAGCGATCGATTCAGCTCGGATCCGGGCTGACGTGATGGCGAAGTCGCGCCCGACCCTGATGCCGTATATTGATCGCAGCACTGCTGCCGGGGAAAAGCAGTACGAACTGGCAAGCCGCCTGGCTCCGGTCCAGGAGAGGATCGCCAAGGCCAACCGAGAATCGGAAATCGCCTCCCGCGCAACCACCGCAGCGCAGGAACGGGAGAACTCACTGACCGCCGACGGAGTGAAACTCAATCAGGAAGCTGCTGAACTTCGCAAGCGGATTGGCCCAGCCACTGATCCGGCCCAGGCCCAGGACGGCATCTATTCGAGTCTACGGAAGAAGGGGGATAGCAGAGTCTTCGCGGGTCTTGCCTCGTTTGGGGGGGGAGCGATGGAACTCGCGATGAGCACGATTGGTTACGACAAAGAGTATCGCGATGCTCAACGGAAACGAGGACAGTTAAAAGTCGAAGAAAGTGCCGAGGGGCCTGAACGACAGCGGTTACTCCATGCGCATTCAAATAAATTAGCGGAACTACAGGGCAATCAACAGAATCGTCTGAGCGCTGCTCATGGAACCCGCGAGGCACAGGAACGACAGGCCCACGCAGCCGCCGAGCTGAAACGGGCTGAGGCCGGCAAGGCCAGGGTGATGAGCGACTGGTACGGCTCACAGGCCGACACGGCCGAGAATACCGCCGTTGGACTGGCGTTGATGGATCCGGGCGAGCGAGAAAACGCGAAGTGGGCCCTCGACGAGATTCGCAAGAATCCCTCGGCGGTCCTCGATGATCCATCTCTCGCACATTTGGCCATGAAGATTGCACCGAAAGAGGCACGTGCAATATTAAAACAGCAAGGCCAGAAGACCCAAGAGTATCAGCAGGGCATGGCAGAGGGTCTGGTCGATATGCCCGGTCTATCCGAGGATCTCCGAAAGAAGCAGAACGAGGAGGCGAACAAGGCATCGGAGGGGGAATTCGAGGCCGATCAGGGCCTATCAGAATCTCTGGCGAATACCATCGCGCCTGCCTTTGAAAAGGCACTGAAAATTATTGAGGAACAATTGCGTACCATGCTTGAGGAGTTTGAAAATAAGCTTCGGCTCTCACGATCGTCTGCGTAGCGGCCGGGTCAATGGTCATCCAGCCACTTCTTACATCCGAGGATCATGAACGCCTGCCCAGTACTTGGATCCAGTTCAAGGGTCGGTGTTCCTTTGGTTACCGCAAACTTTACCTCGGTTCGCTGGTTGACGTGCAGACAGTACCAGTAGGAGGCCATGAAAGCCAGTTGCGAGTCACTCATCCCTGGATGCCATAACCGCTGGGCAACGCCGCAGAACTCTCCCCCTCTAACGGCTTCTCTGGCACTCGCGACTCCAACTGTTAAGCTAAACCCGAGGTTCTTCAAGCGCGCAAGTTCAGTAGGACTGTATGATTCGATCGCTCTATCATCCAGTGTTTCGAGGATTCCTGCAACAACGTCAGCCTGGTCGCCAGTCAGAAGTTTCATCGCCTTGGCCCGTGCCTCCGGTTCTTTCGCGGCTTGCTCGTCGAGGATCTTTATTGCTGCGGCCCAGGCATCGATGAACGTCCTCGGTTTGAGCTCTTTCGGAGGCGGGGGTTTGCGATCCGGGCCATCGGCATCGGACTTCTTCGCGACTGGTGATTGAGGGTCGGGTTGTTTGGGTTCGATCTTCGTCTTCTCCGCCACCGTTCGTTTCGAATCCGGCTCCGTCCCAGCCTTGGCTCGGGCCACCTCGGTTGGAGGGGCTTGCTCCCGCCCCACTGCCAGGCGCTTCGAGCCGGGGCCGACAACGACCCACCACATCACCCCCGTGGCCGTCAAAGCGAACAGAAACGCTGCGCCGACAAAGAGGCCGACCACAAGCGTCTTCAAGCCGTCTGTCGGAAGGGGTTCACGCTTGGGCGCACGAGGAGTCCGACAGGCGGGGCAACCGACTCGCTGCCCGGTTTGTGATTCGTGAATGACGTATCGCTGAGTGCAACCCGCGCATGAGACGATAATCGGCATGGTTCGTCCTCGCCAGGGGTGGATGTCGCTGGCCTTGGCGCCCGTGTGAACGCCCGTACCGTCCCAAAACATATCCACCCGGATGTGCTTCAACAAGGGGAAATGTTCGCACGGACAACCCTTTCTTGAGCGATCTTGCACGCATCTCTGTGGCAGATCAGAACTTTTGCCTCGATCAATACCCTGTAATTTTTTCGCATGATGCCGTCCGTCGG
This sequence comes from Gemmataceae bacterium, assembly GCA_003136315.1. Classification (GTDB taxonomy): domain Bacteria; phylum Planctomycetota; class Planctomycetia; order Gemmatales; family Gemmataceae; genus Urbifossiella. The sequence continues at coordinate 5,405 of PLDW01000165.1, forward strand.
CCAGCAGGCAACTCTCACCGGTATGATCCGGCAGTCCGATCGGGGATGTCCAGGTCGATGTCGGCCCTGTCGGGCCTCCAGCGACTGGTGACCCCGTACACCCGATCCTCGCTTCCGAACGGCGTGGATCGTGTCCCCGACGCCACCGATTTCCGGAGAAGTCATGCCACGACTTGCGTTGAACGATGGATACACCCTGGAAGCGACGACCTTGCACGAATGCGACGGGACTACGGGCCTGCCGGTGGTCTGCTTTCGATACCGACCCGCCCTGCCCGATGCCCTGGCCGAATGGCGCTACGGGCTCAACCGGGCGACGTCCGGGCGGGCCGAAGTGGATGCCACCGCGCGGTTTCTGGCCGACCATCTGGTGTCGTGGGATGTTCGGGCGGCCGATGGGACCAACGCCCCGGTGAGTGCGGACACGATTCGACGGGTTCCGGAGCCGATCCTGAACCAACTCCTTCGGCGGGTGTTGTCGTGGGCGGGGCCAGCGCAGGAGCAAGCCGCGGGAAACTAGCCGCCGGGGTCCGGGTCGCCCTCCTGTACCCCGAATGGGATCGATCGTGTGACACTTGCGAGCGGTACGTGTTCGGCCCCGGCGGGACCATCACCCGCCGGGCCGGGTTGCTGGTTCTCCGCCCGCCTGGAGCCCCGACCCCGTGCCATGCGTGCGAGAAGGTTCCATCCGCCGCGCGAAAGGCCGGCCTCGACTGGCGGGAATTGCGGAAGCGGGCTCAGGACATGACCCCGGCCAACCGGGCAGCCTGGCGGTTCTACCGGGAGAGTCGCGCTGTTGGGCACTTCCCCGATGATCCACTCGTGCGGTGGTACGCAGCGATCATCCGGGGGATCGAAGACGCTGCCGCACAGATCCCGCTGGAGCGTCTCGCAACCACCCTTTCCGCCCTCCTGAAACGGACCTGACTTACCATGTCGGCCGCCCCGTACGATCCGATCCCGGTGCTCAACACCACGAGCGAGGACGTCCCCGCTTATGCGGTGTTGGAGCCGATTGGGCAGATCGATGCGAAGCTCGGGGCTCTCTTGATCCGCAAGCCGACCGGGGACGGCCTCCGACACGTGCTGGTGAACGGAGCGACGGCAATCCCGGCGGGTCAACCCGGACAAGCGTATCTCGCGCCCCGGGTGGTGGTCGCCTACGACACGACCGCGGAGTTGCCGATGGTCGGGGACGAGTGGGGGTCCGAGGCAGGGAGCTGGCTGCTTGGAACCACACCGGGCGGGTTCATCATTCTCGGTGGAGCCGGCGGTGGAGCGGTCAACGCAGTCCGGTATGGGGTGGGGGAAGTCGTGGGCTCCTCCAGTTCGAGTTCCAGCTCTGGCGGAAATGGGATTGAGGTCGTCACGGATGTCATTTGTACCCCCGATGACGGTCTGCTGGTCACATTCAGCAACCTTAACGGCTTTGTGATGATCGGCGGGCGACAATATCCGGTGACGTTCCAACTGGGGAGTTCAGGAACGTGAATCGAACGGTTGTCTATGCCGGCTGTCCCTGCTGTCCAGGGGGCGGTGGCGGCGGTGGAGGCGGCCCACCCGCCGCGCCCTCATCAAGTTCGAGTTCGTCGAGTAGTTCCTCTTCCTCGTCGAGTTCGTCAAGTTCGTCGAGTTCGTCGAGCGGCTCGACTTCATTGACCTCAATGGGTGCGTCGTCCTCAGCACGTTCAGATTCGGTGGCGTCTGGCGGGTTTGGGTCGAGCTCCGTGTTGGGATCATTACCCGCCAGCTCGGGCGGCTCCTCGGCAGTCGCCGGGGTGTCGGGTTCAAGCAGTTCGGGAGGGTCGCAACAGGCTTCATCAGGGGCGGTTGTGCTCTTGGAATCGGTTGGCTCATCGGCACCCACCGGGAGCCAGGGCAGTGTGGCCGCAAGCTCCAGTGGAAGCGTGGGATCGCCGACGGGCTCCCCGTCGGGTGGACTCAGCGGGTCGAGCGGCTCATCCGTGTCTTCCAGTCAGTCGACATCAAGCGTATTTGCGGGCTCCTCGTCCGCGTCAGTTGGGCCAGGACTGGTATTTGGGAGCGGCTCATCCGGGTCGGGCGGCAGTCAGGGAAGTGGGTCAATCGGTTCGACGAGCAGCACATCGGCGGGGTCTGGTAGCTCGCCTTCGACTGGCAGCACGTCGAACGCATCCCTCAGCGCATCTGCCGGGAGTGGGTCCACGGGATCGCAGGGTCCAGGAGGCTCGACCACCCAGACATCAGGGAGCCAATTGGCCGCTTCCACCGGATCGATGTCCGGGGCCAGTGGGTCCACCGGGGCGGGGACCTCGCAGGGGTCGGGCGGTAACGCCGGGTCTGCCGGGAGCACGGGGAACACCTCGGCAGGGTCCGGTGCGTCGACTGGCAACACCACAGGAAGCGGTGCCACCGGCAGCGCGGCGTCCTCATCTGCTTCACTGATCACCACGACATGCTGTCCCGCCGGGCTGCCCACCACCCTCTTCGCGACGATCCCGGCAGTGGGTGTCTGCGTCCTGACGTGGGACGGGTCAGCCTTCTGGGTCGGAGCGTTCTCGGCTCCATGTGGCGTGCTGGTCACCCTCCAGTACAGCACGAACTGTCAACTTGTGTATTCGTGTCCCGGTGGGGTTGTGACGGGGGCCACCGCTACCGGCAAAACGAAGTGTGGGCCGCCGTATCAGTCGCCGAGCTGGAACTTACCGTTGGGGCTCAATGGCATTGATGGCTGCACCGGGTGTACGCCAATTACGGGGGTCGTGATTACCTCATGATCCACTGCCCTCACAATCTGACGTACCGTCCGAGGTCGGAGTACACTCTCGACCAGTGCCGGGTGTGCTGGCTGGGGCTCACACCGAACGCGGAACGCGGAACGCGGAACGCGGAACGAAAGCCGTGTTTGTATGTGCGGGAGACAAGCCCCGCCCCGCCGCCGCCAGGGAAGTCCGTCAGGCAGGCGTGGATTCGGTGCGAAGTGATTGGTGAGGTCGTGTGTCGGTGTGCCTGCAACGCGCAGTGCCGCGGGTACGAAGCGGATAGCGAAGAAAACGCGTGAATCACGAAAACACAAAATACGAAATGATGAAAAAGATCAATACTTTGTCTTATTTCAAATTTTCGTATTTCGTATTTTCGTGATTGGTTCTGAAGGTGGCTCCATCATGCTCAACGTCGAGAGAGTGGTCCTGATCAACCTGAAGCGGCGGCCGGATCGTCTGGGTGCGTTTCGCCGCCTCCAGAGTGAGAAAGGCTGGCGGTTGCCAGAGCCACAAATTTTTGAGGCGATCGATGGGGCTCAGGTCGGTGAGCCCTCGTACTATCTCGCCGGGGCCGGGGCGTGGGGGTGCTTGCGATCGCATGTGTCGATCCTCGAACGGGCCATCATGGATGAGGTGTCATCGATCCTTGTCCTGGAGGACGATCTCACATGGCACGCGGACGCCTGGGACCGGTTGGCTGCGTTCGCGAGAGTTGTGCCACCTGACTGGGATCAACTCATGCTTGGTGGCCAGCACATCCGTCCACCCTCCGAAGAGGTCGCGGGTCATCACGTCGCGAGGTTTTCCGGGAAAGAGTTGGAGATTCCTCGTTCCGGTCGTGACGACCCGGTGACATCCGACACGAAGGCGGTGCCCGCCGTCGTGAGGTGTACCAATTGTCAGCGGACACATGCGTATGCGGTTCGGGGGAAGGCTCTACGTGATCTGCTGCGGCTCTGGTATCCCTGCAAGACGCACATCGATCACTTGATGGGTCCGTGGCAACGTTCCTGGAAGGTGTACGCGCCCGATCCGTTTGTGTTTGGACAGGGGCCGGGGCGATCGGATGTCTCGGGCGCGAACAACCCGGCGAAGTTCTGGGTGGCCCCTTCGGGCGACACTCTGGTGATCCACCTGACCGCTCCGGCCGAGGTCGTCCGACGATTACGCGGCTATGGACTTCACACGGGTTATCAACGTGATCCGGAAACGGACTACGACCGTGGGCTTGTCGAGTTGCTCGGTTCCAGCCACCGCGTGGCGGCCTTACGGAAGTGGCTGGGCGTGATCACCTGGGAGGCTGCGAGCGAGGACGGGGCGGTGGCGTGTGTCTGGCATCCGGAGATCTCGGCGTCGGAGGTGCGAGCAGCGCATGGTGGGGAGGTCGTGGAGGTGAATGGAGAAACGGTCGAGGCGTGTCTGGCACAACTTCCGAAGGGTCTGAAGCTTCGACCGAACTACGCGGCCTCTCATGTGATCGTCTTGCGATCGCCGCGTGAGGTGATGGAGGCATTACGGGGTCATGGATGGCATTCGGGCTACTGGCGGGACGAGGTGACAGGAGAGGACAACGGTTTACGTCGGATCGTTGTGAGGCAACCCGGTCGGGTAAAAGCTCTGGCAGAGTGGGTCGCCACAGTCGGAGCGGAGGCCGAGGTGTTACCTGGGGGGGTGCCGACCATCTGGCATCCTCGGGTGAGCGCCGAGGAGGTCCGGGCCGCGTGTCCTGGGCGAGTGGTGGTCGAGGTGAAGGCCGAGACCGCCGCAGAAGCGATGGCGAAGTGGAAGGAGGCGGGGACATCATGAATGATATCGAGAGGCCGATTGTGGTCTACCACGTGGCCGCGATGGGGAACTGGCAGGATGTGGTAAAAGAGCAACTCCTTCTGCTCCATGAATGCGGACTCGACGAGGTCCGACTCACCCACGTCGGGTGTGGTTTGGAGTGGGTACTGGCGGAAGCGGCGAAGGCAGGTGTTTTCGTAACCCTGGTTCGTAGCGACCCGAACACGGACCACTACGAAACGTTTGCCATGCTCGAAGTGGAGCGGCTAGCGAAGGTTGAACGGACCATGTGTCCTATTCTATACATGCACACCAAAGGGGTGAGCGATCCAAGCAATGCGGGGAAAGATTGCTGGCGGAGGGTAATGGAAGAGCATCTTGTCCGTCGGTGGCGCGATCACGTTCCGCACTTGGCCAACGGGTTCGACGCTGTTGGGGTGAATTGGATTCGACACGGGGAGCAGCACTTCAGCGGAAATTTCTGGCTGGCTTCGCCCGAGTGGATCAGGCGGTTGCCAGATTATGTCGGGTATCATCATGCCAAAAATCGTGTTCGGTACTCGTGCGAGATGTGGATCGGGGCAGCGCAATGGTGTCGAGCTTACAGCCTCGCGTGCAGCGACCAGCCCTTCTGGCAGCCTGGGTACAACTTCGCGCAACTCCTACCGCCGACTTCACCCCCGCATGCGCTATATGATAGATATGTGACCACGGTCTCACCGCCAAATATGGCCGCTTCTTGGGAAACGCTGGAGTGGCTATGGCAGACCGCAATGGCAATTCGACCTCGTTCCATACTTGACCTCGGAAGCGGGGTGTCGTCGGCGGTCCTGCGGTCGCTGCCACGCGGTCCTGCTGTATGGACTGTGGACGACGACCCGAACTGGCTCGATCGTACCTTCCATTTTCTTTCCGCCAATCGCCTTAATACATCCCGAATGTACCCACTGCAGGCGTTCGAGTCCCACTGGCCGAGAGGTGAGTTCGATCTGGTGTTCTATGATCTCGGTTCGATCAGGACTCGCGTGGAAAGACTTGCATGGGCGGCTGCACGGGTGGCACCTTCAGGGGCCATCATCCTGGACGACATGCACTTCCCCGAAGTCGCAACGGCCGTTGCACAGTGCTTGTCTGAGTATCGCTGGCAAGTCGTACCGATATTCGAGACGATCGACAGCTATGGGCGGTTTGCTGCACTTGCCACACGCCGGGCCGTAGCGATAGTTGACGTGGCACCGGTGAGCGTCTGCCTCCCAACGATCCCGCCACGTCGTCAACTCCTCCATAGAGCCCTGGACAGCATCGCGAGTCAGACGACAGCCCCAGCCAACATCATTGTCGAGTGCGACCGGACGCGAGAAGGCGCGGTCGCGACCAGAAACCGAGCCCTCGCCCGCGTAACAACGCCTTGGGTAACGTTCCTCGACGACGACGACGAGATGCACCCCGACCACATCCAATCACTCACGGCACTGGCTGAAAATACCGGGGCCGACTTCGTTTTTAGTTACTTTGATCTAAAGATCGACGGAGTTGTCAGGAACGATCTCGACCCCTTAGGAACATTTGGCCGAGAAATTGATCCGGCAAACCCCCACCAAGCGACTGTCACCGTCATGGTTCGGACCAACCTGGCCCAGCGGATAAGGTTCCGCGAACCCCTGCCAGGGGCGACGAGTCACGGGCAGCGGCATGGGGAGGATTATCAGTTCCTCCTCGACTGCCTTACGGCTGGCGCCAAAGTGCGACACCTCGCGCGGCGGACCTGGACGTGGCATCACTGGTCGGGTAATACATCGGGTCGCGGCGATCGGTGGTAGGCATTACTCCTGCCACTTTCCCTTGTACTCGACCTTCACGTTCGGGCTGCGGTATTCAACCTCGTCGTTCTTCAGACGAGCGACATAGGTGACATTCCCGTCACGAGCCATGATCTCGACGTACTCATCGGTACGGTCGACCTCGACGAGCTTGTAGCTGCGACCACTCTGGTGCTTTTGCGTCCAGGTTCCCTTTCCGTCCATCGCATAGTAACCGCCCTCATGCACCCACACCCGCCGGTCCAAACTAATATCCTTCCACGCTTTGATGAGCCCCAATTCTTTCTCCACTTCCGCGGCGGCTTTGTCGTCTCCGGCTTTCGTCCATTCTTTTACGGCAGCGGCGTACGCCTTGACCAGCTTGGCCTTGGCGTCCACCGGACGCTGGCGGAGGTCGGGGGGGGCGGCCGCAGGGAGGTCACTCACCGTCCGGAATACCCGTTGCTCCTCATGCACACGGTCCACAGCCTTCTTGTCGCCCCCTTTGCGTGCGGTCGCCTCGCGGGCCTCCAGCCAGGCCGTTCCCTTCTCGCGGTAGACCTTCATCTCTGCCCGGTAGGCATCCTGCGCGGTGTCGAGCCGGACCTTCACCGGGTCGGGGTCAGCCGCCCGAACGGCGGCGGCGAGGCTGACGACTCCCAGAATCATCATCGTCCAGGTCTGAGTACTCATGAGTTGCCCCGGGATTCCGGAGGATGCGAAAGAGGAAGATTCCCGCCCAGATCACTATGATCGGGGCCGAGAGGAAAATCAAGACAACTCCAATCATCGCCCATTCATTGGCGAGAATATCCATCCCTTGGTTGGGGTTCACGGCCGTTACGGTTACCACACTCATGGGGCAGGCACAGAACAGTAATGTGGTTGCAAGCAGCGCGGCCAGTTCGATCTTCCGGGCGGTGGTCCAGCGCGACGAGCCTGGCATCTGGCGGACGTTTTGGACCGACCCCGAGTTGTCTTCGATCGGAATCTGCCTGTCGGGCGGGGGTGGGCCAACCACTCGTGGCGGTTGGCTCCCCTGGGTTGGCTGGATGACCGGAATCGTGATTTGCTGCTGGCACGCCGGACAGGTCACGACTCGCCCGGCATGGGCTTCCTTCAGAACCAACCGCCTGGCGCACTGGGGGCATTGAATACGCATTGCCAGTCCTCCCCGAAAAGAGTACTCACACCCGTACACTCCTGTACGGGAGAGTAGCAACTCGGGGCAGATGCCGGAAGATCAATTGTTGACAAATTTCACCTCCAGGCCTGCACCGGCTTTCCCAATTGAAGTCGGTTGGAATCCATCATGCCTGTGAAATCGCTCGGATTTGTCGCCCCAACCCTCGGGCAGCATAGCCTATAGCCCAAATGACGCGCAAGCCGCGTGTCCCACGGAGGGTCACCGATTAGTCTAAAATTAATCGCAGTATACGGTTATTATTTTTACGAACCCTAATCTGAATCTCACTCGCGACGGGATCCACCTTGCCAGTCTCTCCTCCGGCGGCCAGGTTCCCTGGGCCGGAGCATTCGTTCAGTTGACAAATTCCAACGACCTCAAGAAGTGGTTTGCTGATCTCTCTGTCACTGCGTCCTCGGGGCCTGTGACGGTCGTCCGGTAGAGCCGGTCCTTCACCACCCAGACCTCGGCCCGGATGCGCGTTGAACCCGCCGTCGCTGCGAATGCAATCCCGTCTGGTCCCGATGTGGTCTTCTTCGATCCAATTTTGAAGGCAAACCGCCTGACCGCCACAGTCTCGGTGAGTGTGGCTCCCGACGCTTCCAGAAACCCATCGCGGGCCGCATTCAGACGTGCCTGGACCGCCCCCGATGACCCGTCCGCCGGATCCTGATCGGTGTACCCCGCAGCATAAGTTACCCCGCGGTAGTCGACCGCGTATGTCGTGAACGTCACTCCGCCAGCCGTCTGGGTAGTCTTCTTGGGGTCAACCGGAAATGTTGCCTTGAACCGCCCGCCGGTGGAGCGGATCGTCACCGGAGATGGCGGGCCTTCAGTGATCTGAAACGACTTGAAGAACGCGTTGGCCTCGGGCGACTCCAGGAACAGTAAGTCCTTCCCTTCGACCGTCAGCATGTACATCCGGTATCCGACGAGGCAAAATTGTGCACGGATGTGCTTGCCATCGACCCAGCCGGTAAATTCCTGGCCCGGGTACTTCCCCGCCAGAGTGATCGACGCACTCCGCCACATCTTCATTCCGAGCGTATCACGTATTGCTTTCAGAATCCGTTCGCTTGCCTCCGACCGCGAACGATCCGACTTTTCTACCGTGAACGACGCAAAACTGTCGAGGTCGTTGAATCCCACCAAGAATATTCCACGGTTGGTCTCTGTGGTGAACATCTTGCTGGGCACCGAGTCGTCCGTGCGTGTACTCTCCGTCGGTGGGCCAGGGAATGTGACCCGGAATCCACCCTCGTTAGAAGTGTACTCGGTACCCCCAGGTTCCGCGTTGGTCAGCAGCGAGCGGACCCGTTCGCAACCGCCGGCCCCGGCCGCGAGTCCAATCAGGAGAATCAGGCGACTCTTCACGTCCAGGCTCCTTCGCGTCATTCCGCCCTGGGTTGTTGGGCGTTCTCCGCCGTATCCGGGAGCGTAGTTCACACCCCGGTGGGAGGTGTGAACTGGGACGAATAAAGTCGCAAAAGTCGCCGATTGAGTCGACCTCCTGACTGGCCTCAGGTCTGGCAAGAATTGCCCTCAGCACTCTGCGAACGTGAAGAATTGCGGTGGGCATGCGACGAGCCGGCCCCATTCCAGGGACGAGTGTCGTTCGTGAGCGGCAACGAACCCGATACAACGACAGTGATCACGGGCGGTCCAAGCCTCCGGGCCGGGGCTTCCGCCCCCTCCAGATCACAGCCGGATGCCGCCAGAAGCGTCGATCCAGGCACCGGTCACCCAGCGCGCCTCGTCCGAAGCCAGGAACGCGGCCACGTCGGCGATGTCGTCCACCTCGCCGATCCGTCGCAGGGCGGTCGCTTGCTCCTCCTGGCGCTCCTCCTCTTTCGTCTTCCCACTCTTCTCGCTGTTCATGTCCGTCCGGGTCGACCCTGGGGCCAGCGCGTTCACCCGGATGCCCCGCGGACCCAACTCCGCCGCCAGCACTCGCGTTATCACATCAATCGCCCCTTTCGTTGCCGTGTAAACCACTGCCCCTGGGTACGCCATCCGGCTAATCGCGCTCGACACGTTGATGATGCTCCCCCCCGCCGTCAGCAACTTCGCCGCCTCCACCACGCACAGTAAGTACCCCCGCACATTCACGTTGAAATGGGCATCGATCGATTCGGCCGTAACGTCCGGGAGGAATGTCCGCTGCATCACCGCCGCGTTGTTCACCAGGATGTCGAGCCGACCAAAGTGTGCGGTCGTCGCAGCGAAGAGTCCCGGGATCTCGGCCGGGATGCCAACATCCGCCTTCACCGCCACCGCCTTCCCCCCGGCCGCCGTGATGGCGGCAACCACCTCGTCGGCCGCTCCCTGGCTCCTCGCGTAATTGATGACCACATTCGCGCCGTCGGCAGCGAGCCGACGGGCGATGGCCGCCCCGATCCCCCGGCTGCCTCCGGTCACCAGTGCCACCCTACCAGCTAACCGTGCGTCCGCCATAGAAACCTCACAATCCATTCGGATCGCCGGGACCGGTAAACCGCGCTTCGCGCGACCCGGCTTCCCGATCTCAATGCCAGTTGATACCCGCCAGCAGTATACCCGCCTCCACTCGGACGGCCGCTCCCGAGATCGAGAAAGAGCCAGATTCAAATCAGGGTCACCAGAACCAAGGCATTGGCCCGCAAGTGACACAGCGCGGCGCCGCAACCAGACCTGCTGGCGAGGCGGCATTGCTTTTTGTCCTCTCTCGATGTCTCTGTGGTTAATATTGTTTTAAATCCTAGATCAATCACATGTTCATCGTTCGCACGTGGGGAGTCAGGGGAGATGTTTCCCCGCCGAGCGTGAAGCCTCGAAATTTGCCCAGCGTGCCAAGAAATCACGCGGTTGCTATGCAGACTCCGACGCAGCAAAATCTTGATCAAACCAATCTCCCCTTATCTGGATATTATCTGCGTCGAAGTCTGCGTCACCAGCGGGCCATTTTTCAAGATTAAAACCGCCGCAATCGAAACCATCGGCAATCCCGACGCGTCTAAGAGACGTAACCCCTGTGAGCCGGGGTCGCGCGCGGTCGTTTCCACCGTCAAACGGTGCCTACCCCCGTATGACCACCGGGAGGCTCTGCTGCCGCCCGCGTCTTCCGAACCCGTCCCACCAACCCGCCCAATCGTCGATATCGCGTCGGACTGATGGGCGTCGATTGGTGTTGTCGAGCCTTCGGGATAAAATCAGGGGAGGAGTTGTGAGGCCGACCCGACCGGCCGCCCTGAGTCGGTCTGTCGCTCCTCGATTCGTGTGGGGGCTGCCCCAACCGGACCCCGGCCGGCCGTCTCCACTCCGAACTCCCCACCGCACCGTTTCAGCCGGCTCTCGGCCGCCCCGCGAGGTGACCCGTGTGGTCGAAGGCTAGTTTCCGACGCTGGCTGGCGATTCTCCGAACGCGGCTTTGGAGCCCGACCGGGCAGGCGCGGCCACTCCCCCGGTTTCGTCTCGGGCTGGAAGGACTCGAACTCCGGTCGCTCCCGTCCACCGCCTCCCTCGCCACCCCCGCCGCGCTGGCGGCTGCCGCACAACTCGACGTGTTCGGTCCGACCGGTCAGAAGAACGGACCACTGGCTGCGGATGGGTCCGACCTCGCCTACCTCTACGAGCAATACCGGAATTTCACCGCCGTCTCCGGCCAGTCGGCGGTCGCGTTCCAGCCCTCCGATTCGCTTCTCCAGGTGACCAACGGATTGGTGGCGGTCGATGTCCTTCCCGCCTCGAATGCCACCACCACCGCCACCGACCTGGCGACCCTCGGATTCCAACTCACCGCCGAATCGACCCACGACATTTCGGGTTATCTGCCGATCACCGCACTCCCAGCGGTCGCTGCCCTCCCGAGCGTCGAAGAGGTCAATCCGTCCTATGCGCCGATCTACAGCACCGGCCCGACCACCAGCCAGGGCACCCAGTCGATCCTGTCGAATCAGGTGAACCAGTACCTCGGAATCGATGGCACCGGGGTTACCGTTGGTGTGGTGTCGGACAGCTTCAACGCCCTCGGTGGCTACTCGGCCGATGCCTCATCCGGAGCCCTCCCCGGGCCTGGGAACCCGTATGGGCAGACCACTCCGGTGAATGTCATCGCGGATGCGTCCAGCGGGACCGATGAAGGTCGGGCGATGCTTCAGATCGTCCACGATGTGGCACCGGGAGCAGATCTGGCATTCGCCACCGCCGGGACCAGCCAGCAGCAGATGGCGGACAATATCAAAGCCCTGGCGAGTGCCGGGGCCAATGTAATCGTCGATGACGTCACCTTCCCGGCCGAGCCAATGTTTCAGGATGGGGTCATCGCCCAGGCTGTTGACACAGTGACTGGGGCCGGGGTTACCTACGTTTCCGCTGCCGGGAATCTGGGCCAGTCCTCCTATCAGGCTGCGTTCAACAATAGCGGAATCAACATCGCCGGGACCGGCGCATTTCAGGTTCCCGGGACGAGTACCTTCATCGCCCAAAATTTCGCTCCGGCCGGAAAAGCGGCCAACCTGTATCAGACGATCACAATCGGCCCCGGGACCACCACCCTTTCGCTTCAGTGGTCCGACCCGTTCTTCTCGGTCAGCGGGGGATCTGGTGCCCAATCGGATCTGGACATCGCTGCGTTCGATACGGTCGGCAACTATCTCACCGGCAGTTTCAACCGGACCGTGGGAGGCGATCCTCTCCAGTTGCTCACGCTCACGAACCCGAATACCACCCCGATGCAGGTCGAGATCGCCATCGGGAAGTACTCCGGGCCGGACCCCTCGCTGCTCAAGTATGTGGCCTTCGGAACCGGTTTCAGCGTCGACACCTACGCCACGAACAGCAGCACGGTCTACGGGCATGCCAACGCTGCCGGTGCCATCGGCGTCGGGGCGGCGAATTACAGCCAGACCCCTGCGTATGGGGTGAGCCCGCCCGTTCTGGAGTCGTTCTCGTCCGTTGGCGGCACCCCCATCCTGTTCGACACGTCCGGCAACCCGATCCCCGCGACCACGCGCCAGAGCCCGGCGGTGGTCGGTCCGGATGCCGTGAACACGACCTTCTTCGGAACCCCGAATCCATCCGGGTCCGGGTTTCCCACCTTCGTCGGCACTTCAGCCGCCGCTGCCCATGCCGCGGGGGTCGCAGCCCTGCTCCTCCAGGCGAACTCCTCACTCACTCCGGCCCAGGTCACCAACGCTCTGGAATCGACCGCGATTCCAATGGGCTCGCCGCCGGGTTACAACAACGCCAGTGGGTACGGGTTGATCCAGGCTTTGCCGGCCGTGCTCTCGGTGGGGGGGCCGTTCACCGTGACGTTCGATGGAACGGTCGGCGGGGACACGATGACCGTCCGGCGGGATACGTCCGGGACCAACGTTCAATTCCTGCTGGGTGGACTGGTCGAATTCTCGATTCCGTTCGCCAACCTCAGCCAGATTGATGTGAATGGGCTCGGGGGCTCCGACATCCTGACCGTCGACTACTCGAACGGCAACCCGATCCCGGCCAGCGGGCTGGTGTATGCCGGCGAATCGCTCGACGTCACCGGATACTCGGTCGGCACCTTGACCGTGGCTCAGACCGGGAGCGAGACTGGGTCCGTAACAGTCGGCACTGGGTCGGCTCCCATCACGTTTTCCCAGACGACCCTGCTGACCGTCGATGGGACCGCCGCCAACCTGATCGTGGACCTCCCTGCCGGCGCGAACCCGAACACGGTCGTGTCGGACGATGGTGGCGCAAATGATCCGGCTGGCTCGACCCCGGTTCCTGGGCTCTCCGCCATCGCGGGTTCGACATTTGCCTACACCCGCTTCACGACTCCAACCATGGGCCTGACGGTGAACCTCGGGAACGGTGGGAATACCGTTACTGTGGGGCCGATGGATGCCGGGTTTGACCCGATTGGGCCAAACCCGCTGACAATTGTCGGCGGGTCCGGGGTGGACACATTCACCATCGCCCCGGACGGTGGGAGCCCAGTCGGAGGCGATGTCACGGTCCCGGTGACAGTCGTTGAGAACGGATCGGCCTCAGATGGGCTCACTTTCCAGGGTGCAGGCGGAGCGATTGCGATCAACCTCGGGGCCAGTACGATTTCGGAGGTGGGTGGGGCAGACGTTGCGTTCAGCGGGGTCGGGACCGTCACCGTGGAGGCTGTGGGGGCGATCGTCGCTACGACCGGAACCCTCGCGACCGAGACGTATCAAGTCACACCCGCGGAGAATGGGACGGGATCACTGCGAGTCACTGCCAACCGGTTTGACCTGACCGCCACGGATGCCACGTCGGTCACGGTCGATGGCGGCGGCGGGGGCGACACCCTCCAGGTCGTCGGCGGCAGCGCGAGCGACCAGTTCACGATCAACGCGACGGCGAACCAATCATCTGGCGTGGTCGAGGCGAACGGATCGTTCCCGGTCACCTTCGGCGACCTCGGGGCGGGAGCTGCCCTCTCGCTTGTGGCTGCGGGTGGGGGAACACAGTTCACCGTTAACCAGGCACTGGACTGGGGCATTGCCACCGTTAATGTGGTGGGCGGCAATCTGTCGGTAATCGGGACGACCAGTGACGACCTCTTCAGCTACACCCCAGGCAGCAGTTTGCTGGCGGTCCAGACCCCGGTCGGCGGTCCGACCACGACGAACTATCACCTGGTGAGTGTCCTGGGACTCCTGGTCGATGGTGGTGGCCAGACACTGGCCGACCGGTTGGTTGTGACCGACGCGGATGTCGTCCAGCCCACCGCGGGGTCGGGGTCTCTCGGATCTGGTCTCCCGATTCAGTACCGCAACATTGAGCAGGTGGTCGACATCGGACTGGGGACCGGAGTGCCAACCGTCGATGCGACCACGCCCACTAATGTTCCCGTCCCGATCGATATCCTCGATAACGTCACCCTGTTCGGGTCGGCACCGCTCACTCTGTCGATCACCACCCCTCCGGCGTACGGGTCGGCAGCAGTGATCGGGAACACGATCTACTATACCCCGGTCCCGGGTGGGCCTGGGCCGATCGTATTGACCTACACGGTCACAGCCGGGCAGTCGACGACGGGAACGGGAGCGGTCGGGCAGTCGGTAACGGGAACAGTAACGGTGGTCGTCAACTCCGGGACCACCACTCCGCCGACGGCGACTTCTCAGTCCGCGACAATCACGGGAGATGTGCCCACCAACCTCACCCTGGGCGCGAGCAACATCAACCTGACCGGCGGCCAGGTTCTGACCTACGCAATCGCCACCCTGCCGGCAGATGGGACTCTCTCCGGTTTCGACTCGGCCTCCGGTCAGGTGACCTACACCCCGGATGCGGGGTACGCGGGTCCGGACAGTTTCACCTTCACCGTGAGCGAGAGGTCCGGCAATTCGATCGCGACCAGCTCCCCGGCCGAAGTGACACTCCAGGTCAACCCCCTCAGCCCTCCCCCGCCGCCTCCGCCCCCCCCACCGCCTCCACCCCCGCCGCCTCCACCCCCGCCTCCACCACCACCGATCACGGCCTCGGTCGCGCCGGTTGCCGTCTCGCAGACGGCGACAGTCACGGGGGACGGATCAGAGATCATCACCGTCACAGCCACGGATGCCAACCCGGACGGGATTCAGAACCTGGTGTTCACCATTGCCTCGGAGCCGTCCCACGGAACTCTGAACCCGATACCGGGATCTGCGGCCGGGACCGCCCAGTTCCTCTATCGGCCGTTCACGACCTACTCGGGCACCGACAGCTTCACCTTCACTGCAACCGACAACTCGCCAGGGGTTGGACTGACCAGTCAACCGGGGGAGGTGTCGCTCACCATCACACCGCCCCCGGATGGAATCTACGCAGTCGGGGCCGGACCGGGTGGCGGACCGGAGGTCAAGGTGTACGATGCCGTGACTGGTGCCCTGCTCCACGATTTCTACGCCCTCAACCCCGAATTCCGAGGTGGGGTCCAGGTCGCAGTCGCCGACGTGACCGGGGACGGTTACCCGGACATTATCGTCGCGGCCGGACCGAGTGGCGCACCGCAAGTGCAGGTATTCAGCGGCAAAGACCTGTCGCTGCTGGCGAGCTTCTACGCATTCGATTCCACATTCCGGGGTGGGGTGACGATCGCGGCCGGTGACGTGGAGGGAAATGGGATCGTCGATGTGGTGGTGGGGGCCGGGCCAGGGGGCGGTCCGCAGGTGCGAACATTCCAGATCACCCCCAGCGGAGCGGTCCAGATTGCCGGTCCCCTTGGGAGCTTCTATGCATACGATCCGTCGTTCAGAGGCGGGGTGAACGTGGCGACGGGGGATCTGAATGGGAATGGACAGGATGAGATTATCACCGGCGCGGCCAGCCTGGGCGGCCCGAATGTGAAGGTCTTTGGGTCCGACGGGTCGGTTCTCCAAAGCTTCTACGCATTCGGAAGCAGCTTGTTGGGTGTGTCGGTCACGACGGCCGACCTGAACGGGGACGGGAAGGACGAGATCATTACCGGGCCAGGTGTCGGGGGCGGGCCGATCGTGCAAGTGTTTGATGGTCAGACCGCCACCCTCCTGGAGTCGGTACCGGTGTATAATGAGAGCTTCCGCGGTGGGATCTGGGTGGCTACAACTTCTTCCGCCTCAACAAGCAAGCCCGCGATTGTCGTCGGCCCCGAGACGGGCTCACTTCCGGTCGAGGTGTTCGACGGAACCACCTTCACCCAACTCGACCAACTCGACCCTTACGGTGCTGCGTTCACCGGCGGGGTGTCCGTCGCCGGGGAGTGAGGCAGAGCGGGGCATCCAGGTGCAACCTATGTCGACACTTACCGTGACGGCTAAGGGAGAAATATGTCCTGCACGCAAACGGAATTGATCACGACTTTGCGGTCAATGGCGAGACAGGAAAGCAAACCATCCGAGATGTTGCGTGCATTACTCTCGCATAGCAAGTCCGAAAACACAGGCGATTCAGTAGATCGTAACTTGCTGGTTCAGTATTTCTCCGAGGCGTTTTGTTTTTTAGATGGTCGGGTGTATTCGATTTTTGGATGGTTTCCAGATGAGAGTGGGGAGCTGAAAGATTCCGACATTGATTATTTGCTCAGTGAGCGAATCGATCGGGCTCGGGACGGATGGGAGAGCGCTTCGTGATCCCTTCTTCCTTGGGGGGAGCGTGTTGGGTTTCGTCGGGTCTCCCGGGGCCTCGACCCGGCCTGCGGAAGCGTTTTTTGCCAATCCCCCTGCCCTGAACGGCAAGCTTACTATGCCTTTGGTCCGCATCACTCAAGTGAAACCTCTCACCGACTACCGGCTCTGGCTGAGCTTGACCGATGGCCGTAAGATCGAGAAGGATGTGCGTCCCTTATTCATTGGCCCTGTGTTTGACCAACTCCGCAACGACCCATCGCTGTTCGCTCAGGCAAGAGTCGTTCGTGGCACCGTCGTCTGGCCGGGGGATGTGGACCTCGACCCCGACGTGCTGATCTGGGGCGGTCCGCCACCGAACCAATTGGCAAATGGGGAGCATGAACCCGTCGGGGAATCCCCACTCCCATCTGCTCCCATAGGGGACGGTTGAGAGCCACCGGGCGATGCTCTCCTCATCCCCAGACATGTCTCGGCCGCCGCCAAGAGGATCAATCCCCTCGATCGTGGCAGCCATGTCCACTTCATGAGCGAGGTGCAGAACCTGCTCGATTTCCCGCCAGCGCCGAACCTGGGCGTTGATGGCAAACTCAACCCGCGGAAATTCTCGGCGGCTTCACCGGAGATGAAGGGCCAGGCACTCTTCTTCGGCAAGGCCCAGTGCTCGACCTGCCACCCGGCCCCGTATTACACCGACAACTCGATGCACAACCTTCAGGTTGAGCGATTCTTCCAACCGCAGATGATTAACGGCCTGATGGCGACGGCCCAGGGGCCGATCAAGACCTTCCCGCTTCGTGGTGTGAAGGACTCGCCGCCGTACCTGCACGACGGTCGCCTGCACACGCTGGAGGACACGGTCGAGTTCTTCAACCTGATCCTGGAACTGCGGCTGAGCGAGTCTGAGAAGCAGTCCCTGGTGGCCTTCATGCAGCAGTTGTGAGGAGATCAGCAGGATTATCTGCACCCGCAAGCCGAAAAGATCCTGTCTCAAGGCTTGTGGGTCTTGCTCTCGGCAGTCCAGTCCTTCGAGTTCCCGCCGGACTTCACTTCGAGTGTCAGGTCCGATTTGCTGTGATACCGTTCCGGTAGCGACTCCTCGGTGACCTCGACGAGGGGCGCATCGGGTGCGTTGTACTCCTTCCTCTTCCCGGTCACCACGGGGGCCGAGATCTGGACGCGGTTGGTCCCTGGTGTCGTCCGGATCTCGTACTTCCCACCCTGAATCGTAGTCGTCACACTCTTCCCGTCGGGGGCGGTAAAGGTGATCACGCCTTTCTCAAGGGGCTTCCCGTCGACTGTCACCGTCCCACTGACAGTCGAGGAATCGGGGCTGCCGCACCCGCCGATGAGGGCGACCCCAGCCGATCCCAGGAACAATAGCAGCAGCGCCCTTCCGCCCATCACATACCCTCGACAGGATACCCTTTGCCGTTTCGTCCGAGACGCAACCATCGCTGTTACCAGTCGCTACCGAGAACCTCGCCGCCGGCCGGGGTGAGGGCTCCGTTCCAGGTCTTCAGGGAGATCGAGGCGTTCACTCCTCGAACGCTTCCATCCCCCAGACAGGCGAGGACGACCCCGGTGTGCCCCGCGTTGGCTGTGGTTGGGTCGCATGTCCCGGCCGGCCCCACTGTCGGGGCGGCCTGCGGCACCTTGTAGCTCAGGACGTTATTGTTGTTCGGGTCAGGAACCATCGCGGTTGGGTAGGCGATCCCAAACCCGCCTGCGTTGGGGATGCTCGACGGGATTGCGTTGGTCGTCTCCCCCGGCCAGTAGACAACCGGGTCGCCAGTGGTCAGGTTGACCGCNNTCGAACACCAGACCGTTGACGTTGTAGCTCGACAGGTTCCACGGACCAGCCCCGCCGGTCCCCTGGCTGGTAATGCCGCTGTAATCGGACGGGCAAATGTAGGTCTTGACGGTGACGGTCCCCTGGGGAGTAGCGTTGAAGTAGGCGCTAGCGGTTTGGCCAGCCGGGAGAGTGTTGTACAGGTTCGATTGTTCCAGAAATGGCAGGATGGCCCAGAATGTCGAGCATTGCCTCAGGATCGTGCTCGCCTTGGGCCAGGCGCAACCGGACTGCGGCATGTAGCCGTACACGTCGTTGCAGGCCTGGGTCGCGAGGCCGATCTGCTTGAGGTTGTTCGTACACGAGGTGCGAGCAGCGGCCTCGCGGACCTTCTGGACGGCGGGGAGGAGCAGGCCGATCAGGATCGCGATAATCGCGATCACCACCAACAACTCGATCAGCGTGAACGCGACTCGACCGAGGGAGTGGGGGGTTCGGGACGAAGGCATGAGATTCCCTGACAGGAGGGAGGAGAAGGGGGGGATTTCGCTGGGCGGAATTCTGCCTGGGCGTGCAGCAAAGATGGGATTTTACCCGGAAGTTCTTCTGCCAGCAAGTCGCAAGTGCAACCTGGCAAATGGATGATTTTCGATCATCCAAAGAGGACTTGTCTGTTATCGACCAGAAGAAAGGGGCGCGGGTTCCGACCCGAGCCAGTAAGACGACTGGCCAGGTCACCGACAACGAATGCCGTGGTATTCGAGCGGGTACTCGTAGTCTTTACGGAGCGGGTGCCCGACCCAGTCCTCGGCGAGCAGGATGCGGCGGAGGTCCGGGTGGCCGGTGAAATACACACCGACCAGGTCGAACAGTTCCCGCTCGTGCCAGTCCGCCGTTCGCCAGATTCCGGCCACCGACGGTACCTCAGGTAACTCTCCGGGTTGGTTTCCCTTCCACCGCGGCAGGATCAACTTCAGGGTGAACCGGCGGCCCGGATACGAGAAACTGGAGAGGTGGTAGACGACTTCGAGGTGTGGGTCGAACCCGGCCTTGGCCACCTTCTTCGGGTCGGTTTCGAGGTAATCCACCCCGGTGATGTCGTTGAGCAACTCGAACCGTAGCCGTGGGTCGTCCCGAAGGAACGTACACACCTCCACCAGTTTCGCTGGGTCGAGGGCGATGAACGGGTCGAGGGCGGCGAGGTTCTTCCCGGTCACCGCCGGGCCGAACTGCTCTTCAAGAATGGCAGCGATTTCGGTTGGGGTCATGGGTTGGCCGGTGCGGTGGTGGTGTGAGCGAGGGCCAGGTCGCGGCAGGCCCGGAAGACAGCATGGAGAGCCTGGCCGAGCGTGTCGAGAGTGTTCAGCGCGAACGCCCCCGGATCCTGCGTGAAGGTGCTTCCAAGTAAAACCCCGAATTCCCAACTCTTTCCGTTCGTGGCAATCCCGTAGACGGGTTGGTCTGGGTTGCCATTCAGGTGTTGGGCCGCAAGCATCGCGGCCAGGCATTGGCCCCACGCTTTGGCAAAATCATCGAGCTTGGCTTCGATCACGATCAGGTAAGGCGGGGTCGGGTAGAACGGCCCGAACTCGGACTGACGGCAGACGAAATAATCCGGGAACCCGGTGAGGTCGGCATCGAACATCAGGAGTTCGTGGCTGAACAGGCTGAGTTGGTTGTGGTACGTTCGCCACACTTCACGGATGATCGGGAATAAGAGTTGCTTATCAGCACCACTTTCCGACCGAGCGGGCGGCAACGCGGTTTGGTTGAACGCCAACTCGGCCCGGAAGTAATCTCCAAACCGCGGGGCGTCGGTGGCCAGGCCAATGACCGACCCGGACACCCACCGCACCCGGTGTTTGCGAATCACGTCGTCGATACAGGTGTAGTTCGTGAATGCCATCGGGGTATCCTGGATCGATCGGTCTTACTCCCCTGGATTCGCCCTCTCGTCGGCGCTGGTCACGCCAGCGGATTGGCGGAGGCGGAGGCGGTATAAGCGAGAGCCAGATCACGGCAGGCCCGGAACACGGCATGGAGGGCCTGGCCGAGCTTGTCGAGTGTGCTCACAGCAAACGCCCCGGGGTCTTGAGTGAACGTATTGCCGAGCAACACCCCGAACTCCCAGGTTTTTCCGTTGGTGGCGATCCCGTAGACCGGTTGGTCGGGGGCTCCATTCAATTTCTGAGCCGCGAGCATCTCAGCCAGACACTGGCCCCACGCCTTCTCGAAGTCGTCCAGCTTGGCCTCGACGACGAGCAGGTAGGGGGGCTCCGGAATCCGCCCGAATTCTGACACCCGGCAGACGAAGTAGTCCGGGTATCCACACAGGTCGTCGTCGAAATCGAGGGCCTCGTGGCTGAACAGGCTCAGGTGCTGGCGATACGTCTTCCACACCTCACGGAGGATCGGGAACAGGAGGATCTCCCCGGACCCAATCTCCGACCTGCCCGGGCTCAGGTCGGTCATGCTCAGTTCCAACTCGGCCCGGAATGCCTCCGAAAACGGGGGGGCATCGGCCGCCGGGGTGACAGTCGGTTCGGCCACCATGCGAAGCCTGTGCTTCCGGAGAACATCGTCGACACAACTATAACTTGCGAACGCCATTGGTTCCTCCCCCTCACGCCTTGGCCGGCTTACCGCGTTCCTTGTTCTCCAGGGCGAACTCCGCGGCCTTCTCGGGTGTGGCAAGCTCGTCTGGAAGTCGGACGGACCCGGTCCGGGCAGGGATCGGCACGTCGACTGGTTGTCCCTTGTGGTATTCCTTCATCTTTCGGACCTTGTCCTGAATCCGCATCAACCCTTCGAGCAGTGCCTCGGGCCGCGGCGGGCAGCCAGGCACATACACATCGACTGGGACGACCAGATCGACCCCCTTGGCGACGTTGTACCCGTACTTGTAATATGGCCCGCCGCCGCAGGTGCAGGCCCCCATCGCGATCACGAATTTCGGGTCCGGCATCTGGTTGTAGAGCCGCCGGACCCGGTCCGCCATCTTCAGGTTCACCGTTCCCGCAACGATCATCAGATCGGCCTGTCGGGGGGTGGCCCGGAAGGCCCCGGCACCGAACCGGTCGATGTCGAACCGAGGTGCCCCGGTGGCCATCATCTCGATTGCACAACAGGCGAGCCCGAAGGTCATCGGCCAAAGCGACGACTCCCTGGCCCAGTTGACCGCGTACTCCAGGTTCGTCGCCACGAACCCATCTTCAAAGTGGCCTTCGAGAAGTCCCATATTCGTGTTTGGTGTTTGGTGTTTGGTGTTTGGTGTAAATTCTTGACGAATGGATGTCAGCGTTTTAGTCTAAAATTTCAGCCGGTCGGTTTTCACCCTGAAAGGGTGAGAGTATTTAGCCCAGGGCAACGCCCTGGGTCGCCTCAGCCCAGGGCAACGCCCTGGGGGGTGGGGGCAACGTTCTGGGTTGTTGTGCCGTGGGGTGAACTCTGGACGGGTTGGCCACTGGCACCGCCTTCGCCCTGCGCGGCATAACTCCGCACCCACTCCAAATCGCCTCGCCGCCACAAGTACGCGAAGCCGACGAGCAGCACGCCGAAAAACACCAGAAGGTCGGCAAACGCGATCCAGGCGAGGGATTTGGCCGCGTCGACTTGATTCTGGACGGCTGGGGTCGTGCTGCCATTTTTGACGTGAGCAAACGGATCGGATCGTTCCGGAGCCGGGATCAGGGTCTGTCCGAGTGTTTGCCGCTCGGCAGACGGCAGGTTGGGGTCTGCCATTCGGTTCGCTGTACCGAAAACCACCGCCCACGGGAAGAAGAACGCCAGTTCGACATCGAAAATCACAAAGAGCAGGGCAACGACATAAAACCGGAGGTCAAACTGCACCCACGACGGCCCAACCGCCGGTTCCCCGCACTCGTATACGGTCCCCTTTTCGGGGCTCGGACGATGCGGTCGGACGAGGCGACCGAGGGCCAGGTTCCCGGCCAACACTCCTCCCCCAGCGAGCAGGAAGATCACAATAAAGAGGACAAGGCCGGTCATAGTTGTCAGTGCCTCACCTCCCAGGGTTGCGCCGGAAACCCGGCTCCACCCTGGGCTATTATTCACCGACCCTTCGGGGCGAAACCACGACAAATGAAGATCTTTGGGGCGGGGACTATTGGGGCGGTCAATCGGCTACCCACTTGCACCTGCACTCTTCTCTCCCGCCTTTGTCCAGACTGGCAGGCTGACCCGCTTCGATTCATGGACCGCTGTTGGGTTCAGGGTATCCTGACCCCACGCAATCGCGAGCGGGAGCGTGGCATAGTCGACAACACAGCCGTCCCGGGTGAAGGTGCTGATGTCGTGGGTTGATCCCATGAAAATGCAATCGACCGGGCATGGGTCGACGCACAGTGCGCAGAACATGCACTTCGTGTAGTCGATCTTGAACCCGGTGACCACGAACCCCTTGGCCGGCGGCGCGGCCTTCTCCTTGTCGATGTAGATGCAGTCGACCGGGCATGCCCGGGCGCATTTGTCGCAGCCGATGCAGGTGGTCAGGTCGTAACGGTGGAAGCCGCGATACCGCGGACGGATCGGGATCGGGCGTTCCGGATACTCAAAATGCTGGGTGAACGCCTTGCGCCGGAACGACCGGACGAAATACCAGAGGGTGACGTACATGCCCCGGACGATGGTTGAGGTCGCCAGGGCCACATTCCGGAACCAGTTCCGCATGGTGAAGGCCGGTGAGCGGGAGGCAGGGGGGAATGAATGCCATACCGGGATTCTACTCGACCGACCCGGTCAGAACCACCACCCAAAAAACGCGACCCGCGGCTGGGGGGTGGAGGTTCTGCCGGTGAAGGAATCCGGGCGACCTCATACAGGAACCCGTTGAGGTTGTGGAATCTAAGGAAAGACGATTAGACGTATAAATGGGAGGGCGAGGCTCCTGCCGAGCTTTACCAGCCTCACGCTCGGCAGGAGCCTCGCCCTCCCGTTAGACCGATGATCGCCCCTGGAATGAGACAGCCTCTGCGGGTGCCTGTATCAGGAGGGCAAACGCCCTGACCAAAAGACCGCCCAGATACGGGTTTGCACTCCCATCGATCTTCGGGTGAGATGTTTGCCGGAAGGAATCTCCCCGTGGTATGATATCGGAGATCAGCCAAATCCCCCGGGTCGATGTGCCCACGACCATGACCAAGTTATTCCTCTCGTACCGCCGGGACGACAGTGCCGACATCACCGGTCGGATCTACGACCGGCTGGAGTCGCACTTCGGCCACGACCATGTCTTCCGGGACGTGGACACGATCCCGTTCGGCCTCGACTTCCGCCGGGCGATTGATGAGGCAGTGGGGAAGTGTCAGGTGGCGCTGGTGGTGATCGGGGCACAGTGGGTCACCATCAAAGACGGAAAGGGGCGGCAGCGGCTGACCATCCCGAACGACTTCGTCCGGATGGAAGTCGAGACCGCGCTCAAACGATCGATCCCGGTGATCCCCGTTCTGGTCGGCGGCGCGGACATGCCCTCGGCCGACGAGTTGCCCCCATCGCTGGCGGAACTGGCCTACCGCAATGGTGTCCCAGTTCGTCGCGATCCGGACTTCCGGAACGACGTGGAACGCCTGATCCGGGGCATCCAGCACCTCCTGAAGCCGAAGGAAGCCGCCCCGCCGGTCGTGCCTCCTCCCACACTCCCACCAGCGCCCGTCGACCGGGCCGCAGCGGAAGCCGAGTATCAACGGGGGCTCGACTTTTACGAGGGAAGACGGGGCGTGACGAAGGATTACGCCCAGGCTGCGAAGGCGTTCGAGAAGGCCGCGACCTCCGGCCACGCCGTGGCGCCATACTATCTCGGCTGGTTGTACGACAGCGGTAAGGGAGTGCAGCAGGATTACGCCGAGGCCATGCGATGGTACAAAATGGCCGCCGAGCAGGGTCACGCCCAAGCCCAGTGTGTGATTGGGGTCCTGTACGACAGCGGTAAGGGAGTGCAGCAGGATTACGCCGAGGCCATGCGATGGTACAAAATGGCCGCCGAGCAGGGATTCGCACCCGCCCAGATCTCCCTTGGCGAGCTGTATGCGAACGGGCAGGGGGTTCCCAAAGACACCGCCAAGGCGATTGAGTGGTTCCGGAAAGCGGCAGCGCAGGGAAATCAGACCGCCAAAGACTGGCTCAAATCACTTGGCGCGACGTGATTGCCAGTTACGAAATTGCGTTTGGGGAACCGAGATGCGGTGTGAGACAGGGTTAGGAACCAGTGCCCTTCCCCTTTGGAGAATCCCATGCTGACCTACAAGTTCATGTCCGGCGAGACGCTGACCTACCCCGAACCGGCCCCCGATGTGGCCGCGTTCTTGGCTCGTGTCGAGGCAGCGGCCAAAGACCCAGCCGTGAGCGAGAACGACATGATCTCGCTCATCTACGGCATGGAGAACCCGCTCCTGGACAAGACCATGCTCCCCGGCCGGGCAATGGTGACCCTGAAGGTGTTGAAGAACCCAGCCTTCCTGATCATGACCGAGTTGCTCGGGATCAAACGCATTCAACTCGGGTTGCTCGATCCGGTCGCGGCCGCGGCCTGCTACACGATCAGCGTCAACGAAGCGGCCGAGCAGCTTGGGATCACCCCAGGGTCGGTCCGGGCGGCGATCAAGGCCCGGAAGATCGCCGCTCACCTCCGCAATGGCGAGTGGTACACCCGACCCGAAATGATCGCGGCTTACAAAGTGATGTACCGAGGTCGAAAGCGGTCCAAGGTGCCTGCGCAGAAGCCGAAAGAGTGACGCGATCCGGAACACGAACCGCCAGTCACCGTCGGTTGCGTCTCTTCGCCTCGCGCTGCCGTCGCTTCTCTTTGCGTTTCTTCTTGAGTGCGTCCCCGCTTGGTCGCTCGGGACCTAACAGCGGCGGGAGAATGTGGATGCTCTCCGGGTCCAATGGTGGTCGCTCCATTCGGCTGCCCAGGAGTTTGGCGTTGTAGATCGCCTGGAATGCCGCCAGTCCTTCCTGGGTGGTCATGTCGAAGCCGGCCTGCGTCCCCATCATGACAAACGATTTCGCCATGCCGTAGTTGGATGGGTCATCAAGGAGATCCTCGAGCTCGCTTGTGGTGTTGTCGTCCAGCGTCGCCAGGATCTTCTGCGCATTGGTCAACCCGTATTGCCTGGCGAGAAACCCCCAGAACGCTCGCATTTCTGCGACAATTTGCTCGGCCTTCTTCGCTTCCACCGAGACTTTGCGAGGGAAGAGTTCGTACAGAACCTCCTCGAAATCCGAAAGGGTCATCTTCGGAGGGGAACTGCCGGTGAATTCGAAGCCGTATCTCATCATCGTCGCTGCCCAGCCGACATTCCCGTACTTCTCCCGCACGGGCTGGGCTTCGGGTGACTCGAAGAACTCCCCCATCAGCCCTTCGATGTATTCCTCGACCCGGTTCTCGTCGGCCTCGTCGTGCCGGTTGGAGACTTTTTGATGGATGTCGAACATGATCGTACACCTGCTGTTCGCGGAGTGGTGCAATCCGTTGGATTTGTGTCCTGACTTCGCTCGTCTGTTGCTCTTGAGTGGCCCTCACCTGATGCGCAACTCCACCGACCGATCCGTTTCACGGATAGGAAGGTGGAAGCCTTGAGTGCGGTGGCGCGTCGGTTGGAGCATACTGGATTATATCCCGAGTTTGCCCGCCGTTAGAGGGGTATTCAGTCGAGATTGATGAGAGGTTGAGGAGAGCGGGATACGAGAGTCGAACTCGTCTCACAGCCTTGGGAAGGCTGGGCACAGCCGATATACCAATCCCGCAACACACGAGATTTTAACACCCCACGTCCGGCTGACAAGTCCTTTTTCGCCCGGAACTTTCTCCACCACATGGGGTTCTCTCAGGTGCCCCTACCTGCCTTCTCCGACGACGGATTCCTCCGATTTCTGGACCCGGCTGGCCCTTCCCAGGCAGACCCAAGCGGCGTCCGGGTCGGAAGAAATCGCTCGGCCCCTGTTTGCTTCCCAGCCCCCGCCGGTTACCATATTCCTGTCCCCTCCCGCCCCGCCGCCCTCCCGCCCCCCGCTCCGTTCGAGTCACCCATGAGCCAACTCGCCGCTGAAAACGATGTCGCCATGGTCGAGAAACTCCGCTCCGCCCACCAGCGGTTGCGGAAGGAAATCGGCAAGGTGATCATCGGCCAGGAACAGGTCGTCGACCAACTGCTGATGGCGATCTTCTGCCGCAGCCACGCCCTGTTGATGGGTGTCCCCGGGCTGGCCAAAACGCTCATGGTCAGCACCCTCGCCCAGGCCCTCGATCTGAGCTTCAAGCGGGTCCAGTTCACCCCCGACCTGATGCCCTCGGACATCACCGGGTCGGAAGTCATTCAGGACGACCCGGTGACCCGGGAGCGGATGTTCAAGTTCCTCCCCGGCCCGATCTTCGCCAACATCGTGCTGGCCGACGAGATCAACCGGACTCCCCCGAAGACCCAGGCCGCGCTGCTCGAAGCCATGCAGGAACGGAAAGCCTCGATCGGTGGAGTCGACCACCCGATGCGGAATCCGTTCTTCGTCCTGGCCACCCAAAATCCCATCGAACAGGAAGGGACCTACCCCCTGCCTGAAGCCCAGCTCGACCGGTTCCTGTTCCTCATCAAGGTCGATTACCCGACCGACGAGGAAGAGGAGCAGATCATGCGGATCGGCACCTCGGACACGAAAGCCAACGTCACTTCGGTACTCAACGCCGAAGACATTCTCGGGTTGCAGCAGGTGGTCCGCCGGGTGCCAGTCTCGGACAAGGTCTTCCACTTTGCCAAGCGAATCACCCGGCTGAGTCGGCCGAACACCCCGGAGGCGGCCGAGTTCGTCAGCAAGTGGCTAACCTGGGGTGCGGGTCCGCGGGCGAGCATGAACCTGATCCTGGCAGCCAAGGCCCACGCCCTGCTGCGCGGGAGCAACCACGTGGCTGGTGACGACGTGGTCGCGGTCGCCATGCCGATCCTCCGGCACCGGTTGATCCTGAACTTCGCCGCGCAGAGCGAGGGGGTCACCATTGAGGAGGTGATCCGCCAGCTCATCAAGGCCGCTGCTCGCGCTGTGGCGGCTTAAAGTAGTTTAAAGTTTAAAGTTTAAGAAGTTTAAAGTTAAAGACAGTTAAGAGTTGAATACTACGGTCTCGATGCGATGAGGTGCGATCTGGAGATGTCAAGATGGCTACTGCCAACCGGTTTGAAGACCTTGAAGCGTGGAAGAAAGCACGCGAGCTGAACCGGCGGGTTTACCGTCTCACCAGAGAAGGACCGATCACACGAGACTTCGGGCTCTGCGACCAGATGCGGCGGGCTTCCGTATCGGTCATGTGCAACATTGCGGAAGGCTTCGAGCGAGGTGGGAGGAAAGAGTTCCTTCAGTTCCTCTCCGTGGCAAAGGGCTCGGTGGGCGAGCTTCGTGCCCAACTCGTGGCCGCTCTTGATGCACCGTACATCGAGCAGGCGACTTTCGACGATCTCGTGTCACTGGCCATTGAGGTCTCACGAATCATCGCAGGTCTGATGCGCTACCTGCAAACCTGCGACGTGCCCGGTCCGAAGTATCACGCAACGACCGCTAACACCCGACCAGAGGCAGGCAGCGGCTCTTAGACTTTAAACTCTTAAACATTCTCCGCCGAACTTTAAACTCTTAAACATTAAACATTAAACTTCCCCCCATGCCAACCTACCTGAAGCCCGATGTGCTCGCCCGTGCGGAATCGCTTGGGCTCATGGCGAAACAGGTTGTCGAAGGGTTGCGCGTTGGCGATCACAAGAGCCCCTACAAGGGGTTCTCGGTCGAGTTCGTCCAGCACCGGGAGTACGTCCCCGGCGACGATATCCGCCACATCGACTGGAAAAGTTATGGACGCAGCGAACGATACACGATCAAGCAATACGAGCAAGAAACCAATTATATCGCCCATGTATTGGTCGATATCAGCAATTCGATGCGGTATGGGTCCAGGGAGACCAACAAGCTAGAATATGCCAAGCTCCTGGCCGCCTCACTCAGTTACCTGATCATCCGGCAGCGGGACAGTGTCGCTCTGCGAGTCTTCAACGATGCCTGGGCCGCGGAACTGCCCGCGAGTAGTCAGCTTGGGCATATCAACGCGATCACCCACGTCCTGGAAGAAACTCAGCCCCGGGACAAGACACGCATCGGCCCACTCCTCGACGAACTCGCCGACCGGATCAGTCGCCGCGGGCTTGTGTTCCTGATCTCCGATTGCTTTGACGACCCAGAAACCACCCTCGCTGCACTCCGGCACCTCCGGTTCCGCAAGCACGAAGTGATACTGTTCCACGTTCTCCATCAGGACGAAGTCGAATTCCCGCTCGATGGCAATATCCGCTTCATTGGTCTGGAGGGCTTTGAGGAGTTGATGAGCCGCCCGCACCTGCTCCGCCCGGCCTACCTTCGGGCGGTCAATCGGTATCTGGCTGCGATCCAGAAAGGGTGCGACGGGAGCGGGGTCGACTACGTCCGAATGGTGACCAATCGGCCACTCGTCGTCTCCCTGGGCGAGTACCTCGTCCGCCGCCTCCAGACGGGGCGGCGATGAACGAAACGATCACACACCCGGAGTCTGAACGGGCAGGAGAGCAAGCCCCAACGACCTCGTCTCCCGATCCGTTCATGGGGAAGCGGGTATGGGGGTTCGGCTCTCGACGTCGGTTACTCCTGGGCCTGGCAGTCGTCGTATCGGTGGGGTTTGGGCTGTGGTTCGTGTTCCGCGGCCCAACCGATGATCTCGGCCGACTCCAGGGGGAGTGGGCGATCACCGTCGCCGATCGTGGCGAGATCGGGGTGATCCGGATCGAGGGTGATCGCTGGGTATACGTTTTCGGCGGACAGGAGCAGAGTTCGCACCGGATCACACTGAACCCGGCGACGACCCCAAAAGAGATCGATCTGACGAGCCTGCTACCAAACAGCCAGCCGGTGATTTTCACGGATGGACCCGGAAAGGGGTCCGAAATGAAGCAGCGCGGGGTTTATACTCTGGAGGGCAATACGCTCGTTGTGGCGCTCGTGCCCATACAGGAAGGGCCGCGACCGAAAACGCCCAATGATTCCGACGGACCCCCAGCCCTAACTCTCACGCGAAAATCCAAGTAAAATGTTTAAAGTTTAAGGGTTGAGGCGACTGGCAAAAGGATGAATACCACCCGTCATGGAGAGCCGGGCCGCCACGGAGGGCGGCCCCTACATGGGATTCGTAGGGGCCGCCCTCCGTGGCGGCCCGGTGTGGGCAAGTCCCAATGACCGGTCAGCTTTCTTCGGCCGCTCGCCTCACGAGCATCGGATTTCACCGCACGACAAGCACCTTCCCGTCCGGTTGCGTGAGTCGCCAGCCGGCAGGCGTCTTTTCTAACCGGGTGGGTTGATAGGCCTTCACCAGTTCAATCGCCCGCCGGATGATGCTGTCGGCCCACACCTGCCCAGCAGCCGTTAGCGGTTCAGGAACGGGATTGACCAGTTCGGCGACCCCCGGTGGGACGCCCGTCACTGGTAAAAGCACCCCACTTGCATCCACCAACCGGACGGCCCCATCCGTCACCTTGGCTGCGAGTACCGCGGTCCGAAACGTCAGCCCGACCCGGACCACGTTTGCGGGTTCCACCCGCCACTCGTCAACCGTCTCGACCCAGGGGTGCCCTGCGAAGGCTGCGCACACCCTCTCTTGGTCGGCTGGGTCGAACGTGTTGAAGGTCTCGGGCAAGTTTCCGACATAGCGAACCTCGGCAAGAAATGTCGAGCGTGATGTGTCGGGAGGAGATTCGCACACGATATCGGCGACCCGGGTCCGGTAGCGATCCCGCGGCCCGATCCGACGGAACGCTTCATTCCCAAGCCATCCGACCGCTGCCAGCACCCCAATCACTCCCACCAGGGTGAGCAGCCCGCGGGCAGCCGGACGGGCCACCCGCCACGGGCGGGCGGGGGGTGGGGACGGGGTCGGTTTTCGAGTCTTCTTGGCTCGACCCACGGGGTGCGCCATTCGGGCGGGCGGACCCCTGCCGGGCCATCGTCCGATGCCGACCCCGGCTCGGCAGGAGCCGCACACGCCCCGCACATCCCGCCTACCAGATGTGCAACTCCCGTTCGAGCGACACCCCCGTCCGCTCCTTCACACGATCACGGACATGATCGACCAGTTGGAGGATGTCGGCTGCTGTGGTCCCCGGGTGGGCGACGACGTAGTTCGCGTTCCGCTCGCTCAACTCCGCTCCGCCGACCCGGGCCTTGGTCAGTCCAGCCCGATCGATCAGTGTCGCAGCCGATTTCCCGGCCGGATTGTGGAACAGTCGGGCAGAGTGCTGGAAACTGAACGGCTCCGCTCCCTTCCGCAGGATCCAGGCCTTCCGCATCCGCTTCAGGACCGCAGCCGGGTCGTCGCGATCGAGTTCAAACTCGACGGTCAGGATGACCGGCTCGTCGAGATCGCTCTGGTGTTCGGTGAATGTCAATTCGTCGCGCGTGCGAACCTGGACCGTCCCGGCATCCGTGAGCACGGTCACACGCTGAACAGCAAGGCCGATCTCTCCGTTGCGGTCGCCAACATTGCACCGAACACTCCCACCAACGGTGCCGCGAATCCCGACAAGCGTTTCGAGTCCAGCAAGCCCCTTGCGGACAGAAAACGCGATCAAGTCAAACAGTTGCCCACCGCCACCAGCGGTGATCCGCTTCCCGTCCCACTCGATGGTCGTAAATGCCGGCGCGGTCAGTCGGACCACGGCCCCCGGGATAGGATCATCCTGGGCGAGCAGGTTGAACCCACCCCCCAGCATCCGCACGGGTAGTTTCTGGGTCTGACAGGTAGCGAGAACAGCCCGAAGTTCCTCGACCGAGCGTGGTTGGAGCAGAAACTCGGCTGGCCCACCGATTTTCAGGTGGGTGTGTGGAGCGAGCGGCTCGTTTCGCTTGGTGATCGCAGGGAACAGGTCGGCCAGTGACATGCGGGTCCTCCTGGAGATTGTGTATAGAGAGAAGAGGATCTCACGCAACCTCGCCACGGTCAGGAAAAGATAGCAATCAGAGTAATCCGAACTCAATATCGGTCTAACGGGAGGGCGAGGCTCCTGCCGAGCGTGAGGGTGGTCCNNCCCGGCGTGGGCAAGTCCCAAAATCGGGTCTGCTTTCTTCTGCCGCTCGTGTTAACTCTCAAGATGATGATGCGCTATCACCCCAAAGGAATGGCCGTGTCTGGCACGGCGTGAAAGCCCCGATCGTCCCGCCCCGGAAGGTTCCCCCTGATGTCGTTTCTGGCCCCCTGGATGCTGCTTGGCGGTGCGGCGATCGGTGTCCCGATCGCGTTGCACTTCTTCTACAAGGCCCGGTATCGCCGGCTCCCCTGGGCGGCCATGGAGTTCCTCAAGGAGGCCATCGAGCAGACCAGCCGCCGACTGAAGTTCCAGGAGTGGATCCTGCTTGCCCTGCGGTGCCTGATTATCCTTGTGCTGGCCTTCGCTGTCGCTGGCCCAGGGTGCCAGCCGACCGAGTCGAGCGGCCGGGGGAACTCGGTCGACGCTGTGCTTGTGATCGACACGTCCTACAGCATGGATGCCAAGGAAGACGAGAACAAGACCCGCCTCGACCGGGCCAAGGAGGCCGCGCTGGGGGTGATCAACTCGCTCCCCCCGAATTCGTCCGTCCAGATTTACTCGTGCTCTGACCGTGCCGAATTACTCGGCCCCAAGTCCCGGTACAACCTCGACCAGGCCCAGCAACTGATCCCGACCATTCAAACATCTGGCCTGGCCTCCGACTTCCAACCTGGCCTGGCGAAAGCGTTGGAAGCCGCCATGAGTGGGACTGCCCCGGTCAAGGAGATTTACTTCTTCTCCGACCTTCAGAAACTCGGGTTCGATCGACAACCCGGAGCGATTCGGGAGAAGTGTGAGGAAATCCGTCAGAAGGCCAATCTGGTGTTCGTCCGCTGTGGCAAGGAAGATCGGAAAGTTCTGAACGTGGCGGTCACTGACGTGACTGTGATCGGCACCATCCCCCATGCGAAGACCCGCGTCCCATTCGTGATTAGCCTGAAAAACACCGGGACAGAGCCGGTCAAGGGGATCACGGTTGGGCTCGAACTGGAAGGCAAGGCGGTCGAGCGGGATGTCGTTCAGATTGACCAGATCGAGCCCGGATTGGTGGTTCCGGTGACCCTGACCGGAAGCCTGGACGAGGCCGGCCCGCAGGTGCTGACCGTCCGGGTGGGAGGGGATGGACTGCCTGGCGACAATCGTTTCGACAAGGTGATCCTGGTCCGTGACGTGATCCGGGTGCTGCTCGTCGACGGAACGCCCAACCCGCAATCCCCGGCCGAATCCGGTTCCCATTTCGTCCGGAACGCCCTGACCCCGGTGCCAGAAGAGAGGACCGAAGAATACTACATCCGCCCACAGGTGGTATCTGCCGCCGAAGCCAGTCCGGCCCTGCTGGCAGGCAAGGATGTGGTGTATCTGTTGAACGTATCGGCGGGCCAGAATGGGATGCCTCCGGATTTCGTCGCCCGGCTCAAGGAGTTCGTCAGCAATGGGGGCGGGTTGGTGATCGGGTGCGGGGATCAGGTCAACTCCGCCGATTACAACCGGGTGCTCGGTTCAGGGGGGGCCGGTCTGCTCCCGTTCGATCTCGGCGGAGGGGAGCCGCTGACCGCCCGCGACACGGAGCCGTTCGTCCCGGACCCGGAATCTGTCGACCAGAACTCATTCCTGAGTCTGTTCCGTGAACCGCCCTATAGCCATGCTCTGCGCGGGGTCGGGATTGCCAAACTCCTGGCCGTGGACGAGGGTGGCCCTGGAGCGGTGGGCGGGCGGGTACTCGTCCAGACCGCGGATTTGAGGCCGTTCATCTGCTCGCGCGTGGTTGGAGAAGGGGAGGTGGTCTTCGTCTGCACGACCCTGGACGAGCGCTGGACAACATTCCCCGGGAAAGCCTCGGATGCATTCATTCCGTTCACCCAGTTTACCCTCGCCCACCTGACCGGCCGGAAAGTACCAGGCGGGAACAAGACCGCCGGAGACCCGCTGGTCTGGTTCCCACCGGATGCCGAGACCGGGTTCGAGTTGGTCAAGCCCCCGCGTGCCGGAGAGACGGTCACTCGCCGGGTCCGACTGGACAAACCGAAGGCACCGAAACCCGGGGAGAAACTGACTATCACCACCACGGATACCGCCGACCCGGGGATCTACCACATCGTCCGGGAAGGCCAGCCGGACTCCAAAGGCCCAGTATTCGCAGTCAACCCGGACCTGCGCGAATCGGCCAATCTGGACGTGGAGTCTCTCGCCGAATTGACCAAGTTGCTCGGGTTCGAGCCGGCCGTCATTCAGGCCGGGGCCGGAACGGAAGCCGCGGTGAGTCAGCAGCGGTCCAGACGGGATTGGACGGAGTGGCTTCTGCTTGTGGCGCTTCTGGTCGCGGTGGGCGAATCGGCCTGGGCCTGGGTGTGTGGTCGGGCGTGGTGAATTTGATGGGTGTAATCGGTCGGTGTTAGTATGCCCAGGGCTTCCGCCCTGGGCTAAGAACGATCGCCCCATCCGGGGCTAAGAACAAGCGGCTTACGGCCGCACAGAGCCGGGTTTTGAGCCGCAGAGCGGCGGCCGTTCTTAGCCCAGGGCGGAAGCCCTGGGTACCCTCGGAGTCGGCGCGATTTCCTTCGCGGTGAGTAGCTTCATGATGACTTTGTTTGCGATCCAGCCCGTGTTCGCTGAGTTGGCCCGGCGGGGGGGATTTCCGCTGTGGTTCGTGGTCCCCGTCGGGATCCTGGCCGTCGCTGGCATTGGGCTACTGTACGCCTTTGAGAGTGGCCGGCTCGGTCCGGTCAGTCGCATCGCGATGGCAGCGATCCGCGCCATGATCGTCCTTGGCATCGCGTTTTTTCTGCTCCGCCCGGTCTGGGTGCAGGAACGCACGGGGGACCGGCGTCGGACCGTGGCGGTGCTGGTAGATGCGTCCCAGAGCATGGATAGCCAGGATCCCCGGCCAGGGTCCGCCGACCAGTGGCGGGTGGCCATCGCATTCGATCTGATCCCCCCGGACAAGGGCCTCCCGACCGACCTGGCTGCCAGCCCACTTGTCGCCGACGGACGACTCCCCGACAAACCCCGGCGCATTGAGGTCGCTCGCGCTGCGCTCACCAGCCCCCGACTGAACCTTCTCGAACGACTCCGATCTCGGGTTGGGCCAGTGGAAATCGCGACCTTCGGAACCCGACGAACCACACGCGAAGGGGCCGACAGCCAGTGGCTCAAATCGCTCGTTGCCACCGAACCCATGACGGCCCTGGCCGATGCTGTGGGCGAACTTGTGAACCGGGACCAGAACGACCTTCCCGCGGCCGTGGTCATTGTCACCGATGGCCGGGAGAATGCCAGCAAGATCAGCCTGGATGACCTCGCCCGGGAGTGCGCTCGGGTCAAGGTTCCACTCCACATTTACGGGGTAGGGAGTTCCTCATACGGACAGGTCCAACTCCGTGACGCGGCGGTTCCGGACGTCCTGTTTGTCGATGATCTGGTGGCGGTCCCAGTCCGATACCGCGTGAAGGGGGTCACCGACGGGCAGGCGGAACTCGTCTTGAAATATGGGGACCGGGTGGTCACCCGGAAAGTCATCAACCCCGTTCAGGATGGGGACGACCTGCGCGAGACCCTGACCTTCACCCCGACCAAAGAGGACGCCGAAGCGAAAAAGCAGGAACTGACAGTCACCGTCCGGGTGACCAGTGGGACAGGGGCAATGACCGAGACCCTGACCGATGAGGTCACCAAGGCGGTCAAGGTGGTCGACCGGAAACTGAAGGTGCTGGTTATCGACTCGTTCCCACGGTGGGACTTCAAATTCCTCCAGCGGGCCTTGCTTCGGGATCGGCGGGTCGAGGTTCAGTTTTTCCTGACCGAGGGGGACCGGCAGACAATGAAGTCTGGCCGGCCGTGGATATCTGGGTTCCCGATTGGCCGGGATGAGTTTCGCAAGGAGTTATTCGAGTACGATCTGCTCATTTTCGGCGATATCCCCGGCTCGTTCTGGACACCGGACCAGCAGGGGGTCATTCGGGATTTCGTGGCCGAGGGTGGGGGGCTCATCCACATCGCGGGCCGACACCACGCCCCGGCCGAGTGGGTGAAGACCCCTCTGGCCGATGTTCTGCCAGTGGAGTTTGATGCCGTCCGATTCCCGACCGATGGCCTTCAGCGGCCCCTCCCGTTCCGCCCGCAGGTCGTCCCGGCAGCGGCCCACTCGGCCGTTCTCGCCCTGGAAGATGACCCTCTCGACAACGCCCGGTTATGGCGAAGCCTGCCGGAGATCTACTGGTACTACCCGGTGACCAAGCTGCGACCTGCTGCTGAAGTGTTCCTCACCCACCCGGAAAAGAAGCTTGCCGACGGCAAGCCAATGCCCCTCCTGGCCGGGCACTACTACGGCAAGGGGTACGCCCTGTTCGTCGGGTTTGACGAGACGTGGCGGTGGCGGTTCAACGAGGCAGACAAGTATTTCGGCCGGTTCTGGAGCCAGGCTGTCTACGTGGCCGGAGTGCCGCGAACCGTTGGGACCAAACTCACACAACTCTCCCTCGACGTGACCGACCCGGTTCAGGGGAAAACCGGCCAGGTGTACGCCCGGCTGTTCACCAAGGATTTCCAGCCGGTGACGACGGAAGAAATCACCGCCCGACTGGTCAAGACAGACGCCGACCCGAACGACAAGGACGTGACCACAGCGGTGAAGTTAGTGGCGATCCGTGGGCCAGACAACCGTCCTACGGGGGAGTACGTCGCCACCTTGCCGTTCAACCGAACCGGACGATTTTCCCTCAAGGTCGATCCGAATAACGGGAATCCGGCCGCTCTCGACTACCGCGTTAACCTCCCGCCCGAACACGAACTCGCCCCGGGTGGGATGGCCGAGGCGGACATGCGAAAACTGGCCACAGCAACCGGTGGAATGTTCTATCGGGAGGAAGATCTGGCCAAACTCCCGGATCAGGTCAAGACGCAGACCGCTCCGTTTTCCTCCCGAACGGAAACCATCCTCTGGAACATCTGGACGATGATGATGCTGGTCGCGTTGCTGACGGTGGAGTGGATCGTCCGGAAGTTCAACGGGCTCAGCTAAGGGGTGAGCCGAAACCTAACCCCCCAACCCCCTTCCCTAAGAAGGAAGGGGGAGCCGGATTTTCCGCCCCAAAGGGGGCGGTAGACAGTAGCCCAGGGCGGCCGATTCTCTTGAAATGTGTTCGGCTCAATGACGACGGCGGGCCATCGGATTTTTCATTATGAAGCAACTCGTCGGACAACTCCGCCAGTGGCGGTTCCGGGAACGACTGGTGCGGCTCGCCTGGGGCGGATCGGGGTGGGTGGCGATCGTCGCCACCGTCCTCGCCGCGGCGTGTCTTGCCGACTGGGTGTACGACCGCTCGGCGGACGTCCCGCTTGTCCTGAGGGTGATGGCAACCATCGCTCAGGTCGCCCTCGCCGTCGGGCTCGGCTACCCTCTCCTGCTCCGGGCGTGGGCGCGGGCACCGCGACTTGACCGGCTCGCTTACATGGCGGAACAGGCAATCCCCGAGTTCGACCACCGGCTCGTCACTGCTCTGCAACTGAACCGCCCGGGGGCCGACACCCGCGGGATGTCAAAAACCCTGCTTGCCGAAGTCACCCGGGAGGCCGGAGAGATGGCAGCGCGGCACCGACTCACCCGACTGGTCAACTACCGCCCAGCCACCCGGGGGCTGATGATTGTCGCCCCCGCCCTCCTGGGGTGGGCCGCGTTCTTCCTCTATAATCCTGCCCTGGCCGCCATCTTGCTCCAACGCCAGGCCCTGCTTGGCGGCGAAATCCCACGCTCGGTCCAGCTCACGAACATCACCCAGGACGTGTGGCCAAGTGGAGCCGAAGTGATCCTGAAATACCGGGTGACCGGAGAGTTCACAGAGGAGATGACCGGGACTGCCTATGTTCATCCCGATGGGCAACCCACCGACGAATACCAGCTCCGGTTCGACGAAAAGGCCGATGATGGGTCGGCCGTGTTCGTGGCGAAGTTGCCACCCTCATCGACTCCGTTCGAGTTCCGCGGACGGCTCAGGGACGGCCGCACACGGACATCCAGTCGGGTCACATTCGAACCTCCGCCCCAGGTGTTGGAGATTGAGGCACTCCAGTTGCTACCAGGCTACCTGGGCCTGAACCCTTCTGGAGGACGATACCAGCGGACATACCCCCGGGGAGAGGTGATCAACGCACTCCCCGAGTCCGAGATCCAGGTCGGGGCCACCTTTAACAAACCCGTCACGGTAGCGACCTTGATCCCGATTGAGCGAGGCCAAGGTAACAAGGAGGCTGATCGACCGCCTGCCAAGCTGATCCAGTTGGCCGACGAGGGGAAGTACGCCGAGTGGCGGTTCCCGATTACCGCCAAGACGATTGGCTACCGGATCGAGTTAACCGACGCCCGCGGGTTCACCAGCCCTGCCCCGGCTCGTCGCGGGGTGCGGGTCTGGCCAGACGAGCCCCCGACCGTCGAGTTCCGCCGGGAGTCCACCCGAAACCCGGACCCGACCGATTTCTACGCCCAGGGTTCCCCCGATCTCTACGTGTGGGAGATCCCGGTCGCCTGGCAACCAACCGGAGCGCCCGGAGAGGGCGACAGCGGCCCGATCCAGGTGATCTACGCGGCCAAGTCCGAACTCGGGATTGGGCGGGTGAATCTGGCCTACCGGGTGATCCCGAAGGGAGAGCAAGCGGAGAACCTCCACCCCCGCGATGATCCGGCTGAGCGAGTGTTCAAGCGTCTCCCGCTCACGCCGTATACTGCCGATTTGGCAAAGGTCGGAAAGTGGGTTCCCGATTTGGGGCTGTTCGAATGGTCATACGTCCGGCAAATGGGTCCACCTCGAACGTACCTCTTTCCACCGGAGCAACTGCGGGTTCAGGTCGAGTTATACAAGCTCCCATCGCCCAACCCAGCGACGAGTCCGGGTGATCTGGAAGCGGGGGGTCGGTATAATTTCCAGACGAACGGACTGAAAAAGCCCATCTCCGAGGGTCAACTGGCGAAACTTGAGGTTGGGGATACGGTTGAACTCTATGTTGAGGTGTTCGACAAGTATTCCGAGTATCTGGAAGGGAAGAAACTTCCGGGACGGCCAGCGGGGTACACCCGTGAGGCACGAAGGAAGACGATCGTGAGCGAGGAAGAGGCGGGAAAACTCTACGAAGCTCACAAACGGCTCCAGGACAGGCTCCGGTCGATTACAGACGACCAGCGGGGGATCTTTCAGCCGAAGTCCCCTTGAACCGGGCCAGTGCCCAGGGCTCAGAACGAACGCCCCATCCGGGGCGAAGACCGAGCGGCCTACGGCTGCAAAGATCCGGGTTTTAAACCGCACAGCGCCGGCCGTTCTCAGCCCAGGGCGGAAGCCCTGGGAATCCTGAACACCGGCCAAACCGGGGCAAGCCACCCAGCAGGGTCGAGTTTTTTCGCTCAACAGCCGTGTAACGATTTTTAGTTTCCTGTTGCAAAGCCCGCCCGACGACTCAATACTAAACAGAATCCTCACCGGGTCGACTCCCCGCGACCCACCGCCTCAAGGAGGCCACGATGCCCGCCGGTAGACTTCGATTCTTTGCCGCAATGATCCTGACCGTGTTACTGATTCACGTCGCAGTCTCTCAGGATCACGACCCGGCGAAGCAACGGGAAGAACAGAAAAAGGTCCAGGCTCGGATCGCTGACTCCGCTCGGCGGGCTCGGTCCACCCTTGATGCGATGGCCTACCAGCGGCTTTCGCCGAAGGCCGAGCAGAAGATGCTCGAAGAGGTGGCCGAATCCCTCCGCGGGCTGAGTCAGGACCAGATCAAGACGATTCTTGACCACCTCGAAGCCGCAGTCCAGGCCCCAGACGCCGCCAGTGCCGACCAGGAACAGGTGAAAGCCTACGAGAAGCACCGTCTGGTGGTCGCTCAGCTACGGGGAATGCTCGTCCGGCTGGATGTGATCCGGAATCTGGATGAGGCCGCTGCCCGGCTCGATCGCGCAGCCGATGACCAGCTCACAATCAACGGGGAAACGCTAGCTGCCGCCAATCGCCGAGCTCGGCCAGGTCGTGGCATGGTGGTGCCTGTCGGGGAAGATCTCTTCGACAAGCAAGCCGCGATTGGTGCCGAGGTCGAGGCGATCTTCAAACAGATCAACGCTCTGCTCCCCAACCTCACACCCGAGCAAAAGGAGCAGGTCGAGAAGGCCGAGCTAAAACTCAAGAGCACGAACCTGGTTTCCGATATGGCGTCGACCACCAACGCCCTCAAGCGAGTGACCTCAAATGACTTCGGCAAAATCCCGGAGTGGCAGCGGAATCACGCCCATGTTTTGAAAGACCTGGCGAACGCCCTTCGGACCCTGCCGGCCGGAAAACTGGCCGCCCTTAAGGCTGCCCGCGAAAAGGTCGAGAAAGCCCTGGAATCCCAGAAGAAAGTCTCCGAGGAAACGGCGAAGAAGCCGGACCCACAGGACGAAAATCCGCGGCAACGGTTCGCCGACACCAAGCAGGCCAAGGCAAACGAACTGGCCAACGCCCAGGCCAGGACCGAGCTTGCCACCCGCGATGCCCGGAAAGCTACCCAGCTGGCCGACCCGATGGTCGCGAAGACTCTTGAGCCTGCCGAGAATAACCAGTTCCGGGCCGAGGAGAACATCCGAAGTGGTGATAAGGACGCCGCTCTCCCCCAGCAGGACAAGGCAACCGAGACCCTGAAGGCAGCCAAGGACGAACTCGACCGGCAAATCGCGGCCGCCGAGATCGCCAAGCGCGACCCGCTTGCTGCAGTCAAGCAGGCGGCCGAGCAGATCGAGGCCCTCATCAAGGACCAAAAGGCGGCCGCCGTAAAAACCGAGACCGCCGAGAAGAACCCCGCCGATCTGCCCAAAGCCGCGATGGCCCAAAAAGACGTCGTCAAGAAAGCCGACGAACTGAAGGCCACCCCGCTCCCGCCGAACCCGGAAGCCAAGGCGGCAATCGACAAGGCAGCCGACGCGACCAAGCAGGCGAAAGCCGATCTCGACATGAAGAACCCGACCGACGCCAAGCCCGAGCAGAAGGCTGCGATCAAGGCCCTGGAGGAGGCGAAGGCCGCGCTGGAGCAGCAGGCCGCCGCGATCGAACAACGCCGGGCCGAAATCGCCAAGCTGGAAGAGGCGAAGAAGGAGTTGGAGAAGCTCGCTGCCGCCGAGAAGAAAGTTGCCGACGAAGCCAAGATGGCCGCGAACGATCCCAAGGCTGGCGAAGATCCGAAGATGGGTGATCCCAAGGCTGCTGATCCCAAGGCTGCTGATCCCAAGGCTGGCGACCCCAAGATGGGTGATGCAAAAGCCGGCGATCCCAAGGCTGCTGATCCCAAGATGGGTGATGCCAAGATGCCCGACACCGGCGACCTTGCGAACAAGCAGGCCGAACTCCAGCCCCCAACCAAGGATGTCGGCGAGAAACTGAAGGATGTGGCCCCAGACGCTGCCAAGAAGGTGGCCGAGGCCGGGATGAAACAGGAAGGGGCGAAGACCGACCTGGCCAAGAACGATCCGAAGGCTGGAGCCGAAAAGGCGAACGACGCCGCCAAGAAGCTCGACGAGGCTGCCAAGGCCGTCGACATGCAACTTGCCGACAAGCGGGGAATGGAGGCCAACGATCAGTCCGCGCTCCAACCCAACAACGTCGACCCGATGGCCGCCGCCCAGCAACTCGCGAAGGCGGTGGAGCAGGCCAATAAGGCGGCCGAGAAGGCCGACGAGGCGGCCAAGGACGCCAACCCACTCATGAACGGGCAGCAACCCAAAGACGGGCAGCCGAATATTGCGGAACTCCAGAAACAGGTTGCCAAGCAAGCGACCGACCTGAAACAGCAAGACGCCGCCAAGGCTGCCAGCGAGGCCGCCAAGGCGATTGAGAAGGGCGATCTCCCCGCAGCCGTTGACAACCAACAAAAGGCCCTGGACGCACTGAACAAGGCCGCGATGGCAATGCCGATGGACGGAATGCCGATGGGTGGGATGCCAATGGGCGATGCCAAAACCCCCGGCGAACTTGCTGCCACGCAACAAAAGCTACTCGACGCGACCAAGGCCCTTCAGCAATCACAGCAGGCCACGAACGCTGCCCAGGCTGCGCTTGCCCAGGCCCAGGCGAATGCTCCGATGGCGGTGCAACCGCAACTGAACATGGCCCAGGACGCCCTGAACATGGCTGGTAACCAGCTCGGTATGGGCCAGCCTGCTCAGGCCGGGATGAACCAGGCAGACGCAGCGAATGCACTCCAGCAGGCCCTTGATGCCCTCAACTCCGCCGCAATGGCCAACGGCCAGATGGGCACCCAGCCCGGTCAGAACCCGATGGCTGGTATGCAGCCGGGGATGGGAATGCCAGGGATGGGAATGGGCATGCAGCCCGGCATGGGGATGCAACCTGGCATGGGAATGGGCATGGCGAATGGAATGCAGCCTGGCCAACCGGGGATGCCCCCCGGCATGGGCGAGCCCAAGAATGAAGGCATTTCCGAGGGCGACCAGAGTGCCAACTCGTTCAAGCTCAAGAACAGCACTCCATCTGGAACGGCTCAGAACGGTGACGGAGGGTTCATCAACCTGCGGAAGCGCGAGCGGGACAAAGTCCTGGAGAAGACCGAAGCCCAATTCCCCGCCGAGTTCCGGGAGTTGATCAAGCAGTACAATATCAACATCAAGAACAACAAACCGGTAATGCCGGCCAGTCCACGCTAACGAAGTTTAAAGTTTAAGAATTTTAAAGTTTAAAGTTTAAGGTTGAAATCTGCCTCGGCTGCTCAAGAGCAGGATTTCAGTCGCCTCCCTGGTTCCCACGCTCCGCGTGGGAACCGTTTTTCTCCCGCTCCGCGGGTTGGGGCAACACGTAGGGAACGACTTCTACCGAATCGCTGATCACGCCTCCGTCCCGTTCAGGCCACGACGCGGAGCGTCGAAGACAGCATTCCCACGCAGAGCGTGGGAACGAGAGAAACAGATTTCGACTTTAAACTTTAAACTTCTTAAACATTAAACTACTCCCCCGGAGGCTTCGCCATGCGTCTCATCCTGGCCGCGACCGTCGCCCTCTTGTTGGCGGTTCCGCTTGCCCCGGCGGTGCAGCCACCCGATCCGCCGGTTGCCGGTCCTGAGAAGGATCGGGTGAAGATGGATGAGAAGACGAAGGCGGCCGTCGATCGAGCCCTTCGGTGGCTCCGGGATCAACAGGCCGGGGACGGATCGTGGGGGGGCCATGAGCGGGTCGCCATGACCGCCTTCACCCTCCTGGCATTCATGTCAAACGGACATGTTCCGAACCAGGGGGTGTATGGCCTCGAAGTCTCCAGGGGGGTTCGCTATCTCCTTGCGTGTGCTGACGAGGGTAGCGGATACATCCGGGGGCCTGGCGGTGGCAACATGTACGCCCACGGGATGGCCACACTCGCCCTGACTCAAGTGTTTGGGATGACCGGAGACCCAGAAGTCAAAAAAGTGCTGAAGAAAGCGATCGACCTGATCATCCGCAGCCAAAACCACGAGGGAGGGTGGCGGTACGAACCGGCGCCCACTGGTGCGGATATCTCCGTCACTATCATGCAAGTGATGGCACTGCGGGGGGCGAAAGACAGTGGGTTGCACGTCCCGGACCGGACGATCAACGAAGCGGTGAAGTACATCAACCGATGCTTCGACCGAACAAGGGGCGGGTACAAGTATCAGCCGTACTCGGCCGGTGCGGGCTACGCCCGGACAGCAGCCGGGGTGTGCGTGTTGCATCTCAGCGGCGAGTACGATGCGGATGACATCAAGAAGGCGGTCGCGTATCTGGAAACGATGAGGGAGGACCGAACGCACTTCTGGTACGGACACTATTACGCTGCGCATGCGCTGAATCAGATCGGCGGCGATGTCTGGGAGTCCTATTACGAGCGGATGAAGAGGTATCTCCTGTCCAGCCAAAAGGCCGACGGGCAGTGGTACGACACGCGGTACGAAGCCAATTACGGACCCATCTACCACACCTCCATCGGGGTTCTGATTCTGAGCGTCCCGACCCACTACCTACCGATCTACCAGAAGTGAGGCGTTTGGCGGAGAGTTCTCGCCAGAGGCGACAGGAGTCTCGACTCTCCGTTGAGAGGGCCTACGTCAAGGCCCTGAGTTCTCGCGGGACGCCAGGGGTCTTCGGTAACTTCAACCCCCAGCAGAGTTCAACCTGGCTGGAATTGGTCGAAGTTCGAAACTGGAAACCCGCCAACGATGGGACGCAGAATCAACACAAGCCTGAAGCGCCAGCGAAGGACAGCTTTCCCTTCGCTGGCGCTTCAGGCTTGTGACTCAAAAAACCTCTCACCCGTGCCGTCCGGTACAATGCAGGACACGGGGTCAGACCCCTGACCCCGTACCGAGGAAAGGCGGCCAATGTCTCTGAGTCCACTCCCTTTGGGATATTGCACTAACGTCCACCCAGGACAAACGGTTGCCGAGGTGATGGGTGGGCTCGACCGCTACACCGTCCCGATCCAGGTACGACTCGGCCGCCCGCTGGCGGCCGGACTCTGGCTCGCCCGGCCAGTGTTGGATGAACTTCTTTCCACCTCGGACGGGGTCGCCCGACTCGCCGACGGACTCACCGCCCGCGGCCTGACCTGCTACACCCTCAACGCCTTCCCCTACGGCGATTTCCACGCGGCTCGGGTCAAGGAGAAGGTTTACCTCCCCGACTGGAGCCAACCCGAACGATTGACCTACACGGCCGGGTGTGCCGCTGTGCTCGCTGCGCTACTGCCCGATGGGGTCGAAGGGAGTATCTCAACCCTCCCAC
Organism: Gemmataceae bacterium; assembly: GCA_003136315.1. GTDB lineage: Bacteria > Planctomycetota > Planctomycetia > Gemmatales > Gemmataceae > Urbifossiella. The sequence goes on from PLDW01000165.1 coordinate 49,649, forward strand.
TCCGGTTCAAGGGGTTCGATCGGCCGCCGGGATTTGGGGAAGCGGCCGTTCGCCAACTCGTTGACTGTGCGCGAATCCTGGCCAGACTCCGCGAGGACACCGGGCGGGTGGTCCGACTGGCGATCGAGCCAGAGCCATTCTGTGAGTTGGAGACGACGGCAGAAACGGTCGAGTTCTTCGACACACTCTGGAAGGCGGCCGGGGACCGGGAAAACGCCGTCCGGACGCACATCGGAGTGTGCTACGACGTCTGCCACCAGGCGGTGGAGTTTGAGGACGCGGCGGGGGCAATCCGCGAACTCGATCGGGCCGGGGTGCGGATCAACAAGGTTCAGATCAGTTGCGCCATCCAGCTTGATCGACCAGCCGACAACCCCGCGGCTCTCGAAGCTCTTCGTCAGTACGTCGAGCCGCGATATCTTCACCAAACATTCGCCCGATTACCTGGCGGCCGGTTGGTCCGAGCCGTTGATCTGACGGACGAACTCCTCGTCTCGCCGGACGCGAACTTCCGCGCTGCGGAGTGCTGGCGGATTCACTTCCACGTCCCGGTGGATGCGAACCGGCTGGGGCCGCTAGGGACGACCAAGCCAGCGGTCGCCGAAGCGCTGGCTGCGGTCGCCCGGCTCGACTACGCCCCGCATCTGGAGGTCGAGACGTACACCTGGGAGGTTCTGCCCGGCACCCGCTCGACAGACCTGATCGACGGGTTGACGCGGGAACTCGAAGCGACTGCGCAGATCGTCAATGGTCTATAGGGAATGCCCTCGTTCCCACGCTCCGCGTGGGAATGCCGTCTTCGACGCTCCGAGAGTGTGAAATTATTGGACAAGCGTATAGTATTTGACTGAGGTTTGAATGGCACAAATACCGAAATTTATGAGACTTGTGTCATTCAAATTGACATAAAATACTGTACATTCGTTCAATAAATTCACACCCTCTCCGCGTCGTGGCCTGAACGGAACGGACGCTTGACCGGAGATTCGATAAACCTCGTCCCCGGTGTATTGGCCCAGCCCGCGGAGCGGGGGGAAGACCGGTTCCCACGCCGAGTGTGGGAACCAGAGTGATGTTGTCGTGTCGGGCGAGAAGTGTCGATATTATTGTTGCTAATAGTCCAAGCGGTAGAACTGAATCGGGGTCGATGACACTTCAAAGATCCTTGCAGCGTCTCCCCCCGTGGTGGATGATCGTGATCCTCACCCGCTTCGTCGCGACGCGGTGCCCCAGCGAGATGTGCAGGTTGAAGTGGTCACACGTGAATTTTGAGTCGAACGGGTTGGCAGTGCGGTGCGGATGTGGCGCAAAAAAGCGGCGCAGGCAGTAACTGACAGCAAACGACGGAGATGACACAGGAGAACGAATCGCTGGAAACCCAGGCGTGTCGTCCTTCTGTGTCATCTCTTGACGATTGCTGCACACATGAACAAGTGAGCCGGGTGGGACTTGAACCCACGACCAGCGGATTAACCTACCGCACGGGCTTTCACCCGCCGTCGCCATCGGCGTTGCGGTCTGGACTTTATCATCTCCCCCGGCCGGACCGGTGGGGAGCCGCTCGTGAAGTCTCTGAGGATTCCGGCAAGAGCCGGTCTTTCCTGCTGATTGCCCAATCCGACGGATTGTCACGCACCCGGTGCGTACCGTCGGCTCTCAGGGTGTTCCAGCAAATGGAGCGGTTCTACCTCGAGTCTCTCAACCCGGGCACTCCGTAATTAAAGTCCGCTGCTCTACCGACTGAGCTACCGGCTCGTCTGCCGGGAATGATACGACCAGGGGCCAGGAGGTTCAACCCGGCGGGAACAGGCTTTCGGTTTCAGGGACCGTCGACCGTAGAATTGTGACAACTCGAGAGCGAATTGGTCAATCGAGATCTTGGCTTTAATGCCCGGAGAGTGGAGTTCGGACTTGGTGATGCCAGGAAGGATCGATTCCGCCACCGATTTGAAATCTTAAGGTATCAAGGGGCAAAGATCGCACCCAACAGAAGTCTCGTAGGACCGGCTGTTTCTTGTGAATCGTGTAGTCATTATCTCACTCAGCCGGACCCTACAACCCCTTCTTTCCGGTCATCCTAAGGGGCGTGATTCTGCGTAAGGCTATTTGATCAACGCGCGGGCTTTGTCCAGCTCCTGTTGCAATTGGTCCAGCGTTTGGCGGGACACCGGCGGGCAATTCGTCGTCGATTGTAAACTCACTTGAGGAGCTGCGAGAGGGGGTGCCTGTTGGATCTGCACTGTCGCAGGGGTGGCAACCTGTTGCACCGCGACAGCCGTTTGCTGGGGAGCCACCTGGGTCTGGACAAACTGTGGCTGTTGAACTAACATCTGCGGCTGTTGAACAAACATCTGCGGCTGAGCAATAGCCTGGGTGGCGATCTGAGGCTGTGCGAAGAATGTTGTCTGCGGCACGGCCTGTGTCGTAAATGGTACTGCCTGAACCTGCATACTTGTCTGTGTAAACGTCTGGGGCGTGACCGCCGGTTGTGGAGGCTGACTGACGTGGGTCGTGGTCGTCACCTCACTGGGCGATGTGAACGGGATCAGTCGGAGTACCGGCATTCGCACGTTGACCGAACTGAAGCCCAGAGCAACGCGTGTCCGCGGGGGAGTTACGGTTTGAGTCGAGGTTACGACCGAACCGGGCGACGAGAACGGCTGAGCCGATTGCAACATACCACTGTTGCTGGGAACCATCATCGTGGTTTGGGGTACAGCTTGAACCATCGTCATAGTGGGCTGTTGCGAAACAAAGCTCTGCGGCACACCCTGTGCGGGTGCCAACTGCGGCACACCCTGTGCGGGTGCTAACTGCAAAGCAGCGGTGGACTGCGGGAAGGCCGCCTGGGGGGACACAAGCATTTGGGGCGGGCTCTGCTGAGGTGCTTGGACGACTGTCGTATCCGGCATTTCGACCACGACCTTTGGAGCCGGCAGTGTCACCCGGGATACGGATGGTTTACACACCTCCTGCGGTGGGGGGCAGGGTGGGGGAGTGCATTGGGCCGATGGGGTGTCACACGGGTTACAGGCAACCGGGCTCTGTGGTCCGGTGTGCTTGCACCCCAGCGCCAGGCAGAGACACAAACAACTGGTCAGACGATACATGATCACCTCGGCCGCCTTCGGGCATGGGACGTCAGGCTCACCAAATCGCGTAGTTTTTATCGTCGCTGATTGCCTCCTACTTGACCGGTTTTGCCGATTCCCCTCTTCCAGCGGATACCGCCTAAAGTAAGGAGTCGGTGGCATCCCCCAAGAATTACCGACGTGATTCAGGGGAGGGTTACACTTGTCGAGATGGAATGTCTCGGTGAATCTGACGTAAGACCCACTGGGGTCATTGGTTGTGACGTTGGCTTCGGGGCTGTTTATTGTCTGATGGGCCACTCAGGTACTCAACTGGGATGTGTCCGACAAAAGTCACAACTTGCCGAAGCTGGCTTCAAAATCGCCTTGATCATCCGGGTTTGGCTCCCCGGAAACAGTCTGTTGCCGAACCTGGTGTTGGATGAATCGCCCCGGACTACCAACATCACCATGCCGCGGCTGCAACCCCAGACCGGGCATCTGCCCTGGCCTGTTGCTACGACCGCGGCACAGTCGGTGAGATGATCTCCGCCAATGGGCTGCCTTCGGCCCCGACGGCGGGAGGGTGGTCACTCTGACATGCGATTAGTTGCGCTTTGGCGCTGGACTTGTCGGAGTTTGAAGCTCAATCAATTTGTTGATCGCCTTTGAATGAAGCTCGAGGCGATCTTCGATTTTTTTCAGCCGGGTGATGGCGTCGTCCTCTCCTCCAGTCGATTGCGGTGTCGTCGACTGGAGACTGGCTGACGTCGAGGATGGAACTGCTGTGCCGCTCGACTGTGCCGCCATGTTCATCCGGGCACGTGCGAGAAGGGCGACGGCGAGTTGGAGGTCGTGCTCCGGGCACGCCTGAACTTGTTGCGTCGTTTGGAGCTGGGCGGATTGGGTTGACGCACTCGCCTGTGGCTGGACCACGAGCTGAGGTTGTGCGGAGTTCACTGTGACGAACTGTTGGGGGGACGCCATCTGAACGGTCCCGACGATCTGAGTCGTCGTCACCTGTTGCGGGGCCGCGACCACTTGAGGTGCGACCTGAAGAGTCGCAACTTGCGGGGCCGCGACCACCTGAGGTGCGACCTGAAGAGTCGCAACTTGAGGGGCTGCGACGAACTGCTGGGTGGCGACCTGCGGGGTCGCAACGAACTGCTGGGTGGTGACCTGCGGGGCCGCAACGATCTGTGGGGTTGCAACCACTTGCTGCGTGAAGGTCTGGGGTACGCTGATCAATTGTGGTGACGCCATCTGTGGGGCCGCAAACATGGTCGTTGCCGGCATCATCATCACCTGAGTCTGGACAGGCGAGACCAGTTGGTAGGAGACTTGGGGGGCGGCGACCATCTGAGGGGCAGCGAATGATTGAACCTGGGAGCATGTCAAGCAGGGGGTGTGGGTCACCCTTGTTGGAGTCTGCCCGGAATACGGGAAGCAGGTGGCCTTGGCCGCCGGAACTGTCCGGAAGACGATCTGGGGCGGAGGGCAGGAGACCACGATCCGGGGCGCACAGGGAAGACACGGTTGGGGGCAGGGTGTTGCGATGGGGGGGCACGGGGTCGAGCAGTCGTCTACAGTGGTCGTCGGCGAGGCAACCTTGGGGGGAGATGGTTGCGAAGGGGCCTGAGACAACCCGACCGCGGGCATCGCCGCGATCAGACATACCGCGGCGCACAGACCGCCGCACAAGATTCGGGTCATGGCAATCCTCATCTTCCTTGAGTGGGCCGACCGCACAGACCGTGGACGCGAAACGGCACCGCGGTCGGTCACCCGGGTATCGTCCGGGTAACCGACCGCGGTTGAGGTAAGCGTAGGAAGATGGGTAGGCCAGTTGAGATAGGAAACAAGGTCTTGAGGGTTATTCCATCTTTTGAGGCGGTGGCAGCTTGGCGACCAGAGCCTTCAAGAGTTCGTTCTGGGCATTGAGAGCGTTGACGATCGCCTGGTTTGTCGTCGCGATGTCAGTCAAGGCGCCTGCAACAGTCCTCGCCGGAAGAGGAGCGGACTCCAACGATGTGATTGGGGCGTTAATGGTGCCTGTCGTTGGAGTTGTCGGTGGCTTCGTGCCCTTGACGAATGCAGCGAGGTTCGCATCGATGCTGGCAGTCGATGTGCGGATTGCCTTCACATCGGCACTAAGGGTGGCCAGTTGGGCGTTCGTGGCTGCGTTGCTCAACCCCCCGAGGAGTGAGCCCAGATCGATCGGGATGGATTGGGTGGTGGCCTGGGTCGTCGCCGGGGCGGTCGCAAGCTGGAGAGTGTAGGTCTGGGTCGTCACCGGGGCGGTCGCAAGCTGGAGAGTGTAGGTCTGGGTGGTGGCCTGGGTCGTCGTCGGGGCGGGTGCAAGCTGGAGAGTGAAGGTCTGGGGGGCGGCCGCGAACTGCGTGGTCACCCGAGTCGACTGGACGGTCTGGCCACCCGAGTGGTGGTGCTGATAGTAGCAATTCAAGAGCGGGTGGAAGGCAAAGACCGGGGCGGCACTCGCGAGAAGCCCAGCGATGGCCGACAAGAGACGAGCCCAATGCCACATCGTTGAAACCCTCTTAGCTGTGTAAAAACGAAAAACATCGCTTCCGTGGGTATCGCGCCTGGGAGGCGATATCACTATACTTACCCGAAGTTGCCCAAAATCCCATCAAATCGAACACCCACTCATCAGACACGGCAGTAAGAACTCTCCCCCAGGCGGTAGAACAGATACGTTCGGAGGTTCAATCAGCCGGATTGGAGACGCGGTTCGCCGTGTTCCTCGATCGCCACCGGGTGGCCGACGAACTGCTGGCGGATTGCATCCTCCACGTCCCTCGAGGTCTGGTTCCCGTGGATCTGAATGGAGATTCCTCCCCCCCGATCCAGGCCGACCCCATAGCCAAAAATCGCCTTGCTCTGCAACAGTGTGTTCAGCCACTCCCGATGTTGATTGACGACCTGTTCCAACTCCTGCTGGGAGAACGTCTGCACGGAACTCTCCTTCGGGCGAGAATGGGGGAAGTCACTAACGTCCCAATGGCACTATACCTCCCCCAGACAGCCGCGCCTACCGATCACAACGTTAGCTGGCGAGGAACTCTCGGATGTCCAGGAGGTCGATCACATGCTGGATCAGGTTCCCGTAGGTCACGGAGTTGTCCGACGGTCCGGCGAAGAGGAGCGCGACGGGTTGCTGCGTTCCGGCGGTCACGATCAACGACCCTGAGTCGCCCGGCATACTGAAGGGCCCTCCAAGCCCGGTGATCACGATCTGGTCCTGGAAGCTCAGTGTTTGACCCAACAGGTCGTAAAAAATGCTCAGGGTAAAACCCATACCTGTGATGGTACCCAGGGTTGACTGGGTGGTCCGACCGTTCTTCATCACTGTCATCCCCAGCGTAGCCTGAACCGGAGTCGGGTTCAGGGTATACGTCATGAAGCCCGCATCGACTCGCGCGGGGTTCGTCCAGGCGACCGCTGCATCGACCAGGTTTCCGGTTGCCTGGAGTGGGACGAAGTTCTCAAGAAGCGCGATCTTGAGGTCAGCCGGTGTGGGACTTGGCACAGGATCACCAACCCCTGGCTGGATGATCGCGTCTCCGATTGTGGCCGTACCCTGAAGAGCAAGGACGTGGCTGTTACTCAGAATCACTCGTTTATTATTATTCAGCACCGCCACACAGCCGAGCGTGCCGGAACCCTGTAATTGAAAGTGGCCACACGAGACCCCGCACTTGACCGGCCGCGGATAGTACTGCGCGAAACTCTGCAGAACGGTCTCGCCGACGGCCTGCACGTCGGTGGCGATGCCACTGAGCGTCGAGGGGATTTTGGCTGCTTCGTCGAGCTGCGCCAGAGCCTTTTTCTCCTTCACGAGCACCTTGATAGCCACCTCGCTGCTGAGTCGATTATTCGTCTCTCGGAACCCGACACCGACGCCGACAATATTCTCCAGCCCAGACAGATTCGGATTGGTGGAAAGAAGTTGGACACCAGACTTGGCCGAAAAAATCCCCAGCTTCTGAATGAGTGCATCCCGGGCGGCGAAGAAGTCCTTGTGCGGGACGAACGTATCAGGGCTCGAGTACGATTGGATGGACGCGGAAAGGCCAGTTGGACGACCGACCGGTGCGTTGAAATCGACATCAACGATCTTACCCGACGTCTTGGGGGCGTCTTCAGGAAGATCACGAGTTGGTTGCTCGGGCATGCACCATTCTCCTAGTTTGCAGTGGTAACGGGAAGCAGGTAATTGCCAGAAGAGGCAATTCCATCTCCTTGTACACTGGGGGGGATGCCTTGGCAATAATAAAATGGGAAATTTGTGGCGAATCTGGCAATTGGGTAAACCCGTGCTTTTAACGCGGGCTTTCAGGCTCACTCGTCACATCGGTGTTTTCGCCCCCCTCCCAGATTTCGTCTGAGTGACTGTTCTGGTAGTTGCCTGAACTTTTTGCGAATTCCAGTGAGACGCAAGACTGTTTTCCTTGCGGAATTCGTGTTTGGTCCAGCGAGAACTGTTGTCCTCGCACACCTCCCCACCCGCAATTTCCTTGGGAACGATCAGGACAGTCACTGAGACGATCGTATCGTACTTGATAGAATTAAATAATTAAAAAATAATAATCTTATAAATATTAAATCGATTTCACACCATTCACGCGAACCGTCACCCACGGTCGAGACCTCTCTGGTCGTCGTGTCCTGAAGAAAGTCAAGGAGACACCCTCGACCCCGTGTGTTACCGGCAGGGGAGAGGCTTGGCAGGAAGTATTCCGGTATCCGACTGCCCCTGTGGAGGTGTAGACAGGTTGGCAGCGGTTAGCCCGCTGGGCCACCTCGCTCACTCCTCGCCACAACGACCGCGGTTGAGAGGTCAGCCGTGACGTTGACCGCCGTCCGGCACATGTCGAGCACACGGTCGACACCGAGGACAATTGCGATTGCTCCGGCCGGGACGTCGAACTGGACCAAAATCAGACCGATCAAAGGCAACGCTCCGCCCGGAACTCCGGCCATTCCGGTTGCAGTCAGAATGCACAGCACCAAAACCACCAGTTGCTGGTCTAACCCGAGCGAGCCGCCGAAGACCTGGACCAGGAACAGGACCGTGACCGACTCGAACAGGGCGGTTCCGTTATGGTTCATGGATGCGCTCAGCGGCAGGACGAAATTCGACACGTCCCGTGGAACCCCCAACTCCTCCTCCGCACAGCGAATCGCGACCGGCAGAGTGGCGCTGGAGGAACTGGTGCTGAATGCCGTCAGCATCGTCCCCTGGGCTTTCCGGAAGAACTCCCACGGAGACATCCCGCCGAGAAACTTCACCAGGAGCGGGAGAACGACGAACTGGTGGAGCGCCAGCCCCCCGACCACTGTGAGGACGAACGCCCCCAGGGCGATCAATAGCCGGTATCCGAACAGTGAGGTTGTCGAGAAAATCAGGCAGAATACCGCATACGGGGCCACCGTCATCGCCCAGCCGATGATCACCTCCGCCACCCGGTTCACCCCCTCCAGAACATCGACCAGTGCCTTGGCCCGGTGGGGTTCGATGCGGGTCAGGGCAAATCCGACCATTAAAGCAGAACAGATTATCGCCAGCATGTCTTTTTCGACCATCGCCTTGAACGGATTGGCCGGGACGACATCGACGAAAGTCTGGACCCCGAACTCCTTCTTCTTGGCTGCGGCCAGCCGACCCTCGGCCTCGGCCCCAAACTGGGCCATCAGGCCGTCCTTCTGACCCCGCGCGTACTGCCCCGGCTCGATCACGTTCACCAGGGTGAGCCCAATGGCTGCGGCAAAGGCGGTTGTGATCATGAAGTAACCGACCGTCTTGGCCCCGATCCGGCCGACAGCGGCCGACCCCCCGAGACGGGTCACGCCGAGGGCAAGAGAGGCGAACACGAGGGGGACGATCGCCATGAACAGGAGGTTCAGGAAGATGTCTCCAATCGGCTTGGTCACATTCTTCACGAGCCAGACAACCCACCCTGGCGGCCCGGGTGGGATGGCTGCCGTAGCCCCGACGACCCCTGCCAGGGTGTTCTCGGGTGGCAATGGGGGCGGGGCGGTCAGGCCATTGACCAGACACCCCACCAACGCCCCGAGGAGGAGCCCGGCCAGGATACGGGTATGCGGAACCGAGTGGGCGGCAGCCATCAATTGCTCCGGGATGGGTCGAGAGACGGGAACAGGATACTCACTGGGAAGTTGACAGTTCGCAGTTCGCAGTTTGCAGTTTGCAGCCCCAGACAGGTCGAGCAACGGGAACAGGATACTCACCCAGACATCCCGCGATCAGCCTTGATCGCCAGACGGTGGCCGTTCCCGGGCCGTGCGGCTATCGTGTCGTAAGGCCGCTGACCCCTCCCTCCACCATTTCACCCATGATGTTCAACTTCCTCATCCGTAACGGTGGTGTTGTCGACGGGTTCGGGCCGATGCGAAAAGATTTAGAAGAAGAAATTAACCACAGAGACACAGAGAACACAGAGGGAAGACAAACACAGAGAAAGAGAAAATAATTTTGGTATTACTCAGTATTGTTTTATCTCTGTGTTCTCTGTGCCTCTGTGGTTAAAATCGCCTTAATATCTGTATTACTTTGGTATGACTCGGTATTGTTTTATCTCTGTGTTCTCTGTGTCTCTGTGGTTAATATTGTCTTAATAATGCTCATCCCGAGAGCGGAGCCATTCATGAAGCATTTGCTCGGGCTCGAAGACCTGTCGGCCGATGAGATCACTCGCATTCTTAATGATGCCGAGGGGTTCGTCGGGGTCGGGGTCGGGACGATCCCGAAGCGGGACGACCTCAAGGGGAAGGTCGTTGCGAACCTGTTTTTCGAGCCTTCGACCCGGACCCGGGTGAGTTTCGGACTGGCCGCCCGCCGACTCGGAGCCGAAACCCTCGATTTTTCTCCTGGTGGATCGAGCACGGCCAAGGGCGAAACGTTCATTGATACAGCAAAGAACATCGAAGCGATGGGTGTCAACGCGATGGTGATCCGTCACTCGTCACCGGGTGCTCCGCATGTCCTCACCCGGCATCTGCTCCCACATGTTCATGTCGTGAATGCCGGGGATGGTGCCCACGAGCACCCAACCCAGGGGTTGCTCGACATACTCACCATCCGTCAGCGGAAGCGGCGAGTTGCCGGGCTGACGGTCGGGCTGGTGGGGGATATCGCCCACAGTCGGGTGGCCCGGAGTAACATCCACGGACTGACGAAACTCGGTGCGAAGGTGATCGTCTGCGGGCCAACGACTCTCGTTCCGTCCGAGGTGGCCGGGCTTGGGGTCGAAATCACCCACGATCTGGATGCGATCCTCCCCCGATGCGATGTGCTCAACCTGCTCCGCATCCAGTTCGAGCGACAACGGAGCGGGCTGTTCCCATCCATCCGGGAATATCGGTTGCTATTCGGGATGGATGGCGACCGGATGCGACGAGCGAAGCCGGACGTACTGCTCCTGGCTCCGGGTCCGATCAACCGCGGGGTCGAGATTACCCCGGATGCGGCCGACGGCCCAAACTCGGCCATCCTCGATCAGGTAACAAACGGCCTTGCCGTTCGGATGGCAGTATTGAGCCTGCTGTGCGGGGAGGGCTAACACAGTCCCGGCGCTGGACGCGGTCACAGTTCCCGACGAAGGAGCGTTTTCACTTCCCGGATGCGGCCCCGGACAGCCTCCTCTTCAGCGGAGTCTTCCCGGATCAGAGCACCCTGATCATCGGCGGCGTTGTCCACATAGTGGAACGCCAGTGTAACATCCGATGAGGTCGTCCCCGCCGAATGGAGGCTGAATTCCTCAATGACGACCTCGGAGCGGTATTTCCGCACCAGAAACGAGAATAGCGTCAGCCCGAGCCACAGCGGGTTGAACATACGGGTGAACCTCCACAGAAGGTGGCCGCGTTTGGGCGGTTCCAACAATTTTTGAGCCAAGAAGCGGAGCCGAGGGCGATGGCTCCAGTAGGCGGCCAACTCTTTGGCATATAGAATAACCCGAGTTCCGCTGACTGATGCAACAACATCTTGATAAAAATATTCGTTTAAACTATCGCTATAGACCCTTCCATTTCTGTGATTAATTCCTATTGTATACGTCACAATCTGATATTGCCCCAAAACGATAACCATGACGTTCGATCGAGCGCATCGGAACGCTCCATCATGGCCCACTCGCATCTGAGCGCCGTATATCTCGTCCTCCTCGTCGACAAAGGCTGGCCCGACAAATACCAGAGGTGTTCCCCACCCGGGCAATACTCCGCCGCCGGCAGTGGAAGCTGACACCTGGGTGTGCCGCCGGACGCGCCGGAGGGCGGCCTGGCGGAGGGCTTTTCGATCGTTCCGGATACACACCGCGACTTCCTCGTCGGTGCTAGTCGTGATCAACTGGTAGATCAGAAGACCGATCCCCCCCACGAAGAGCAGCATTCCGCCGAGGATGGCTGGCAGTATCGTTAGCCCGCAAGAGAAGAACCCGGAGATGAACCCGCCGACGATCACCGGAATGACCATTGAGATCATTCTGATTGGCGCCTCGATGTCGGCGATGAAATACTCCTCAATACGCCTTCGGAAGGAATAACTGCGGTCGACAGTGGGGGCATCCTCGTCCTCCTCAGACGGTGTCGTCTCCGAACCGGGGATTCGGCTAATGACTCGCGTGGTCCCAGGGTGTGGTTGAAGTTCGGAGCCTCCTCCGGATCTACCCCCACGCTGAGCAGTACCGCGATCTGATGGTGCTTGCGGGGGGACCGGCACGTCGTCCCAATTGGGACCAGGGGCTGGCGCGGTCGTCTGCTGCGGATGCCCGGTCGAGCCCTGGGGCCACCACACGGGGTCTGGGGCTGTGGCCGGTTGTTGCGGAGGCGACGGCACATCCGGTAAATCCAAATCACTCAAGGGGTCAGGGGCTTCCGAGTCGGTCGAGCCTGCACCGATCTCGGGCAATCTGAACGAGGTTCCGCATTTCTTGCATTTGACAGACCGCCCTGCCAGTTGCTCCTGATATTTCGCCTTGTGGGTACACTGGGGGCAGTTTGTGCGATAGGTTTGCGGCACGGGTTGTTTCCAGTTTGGTCAGGGTTAGCAAAGGATGGGTTATGACAAATCGCTCATTTTCGGTTGCTCAATCTCATCTTGATTTCACATATTCGCTTTGTCTCTGGCAATTCCGAGGATTGATCAGGCTTCTCCAAGGCGAGCAGTGAGTGGAATTCTCCCCACTTCCCAGGGTTTCGCAGGAAGACCGGCTCCACCCTGGGCTGCTATGAAAATAGCGGTCCCAAGGGTATAAATTGAGAGCGGGCGCGAAATAATTAAGGTGGGCTCTCAATTTTCATGCGTTCCGGGTGATCACCGATCATGACCACTATTGTCCAGAGCCGCGTTCCGGGCTCCAATCCCTATCATCTGCTGCCCGTGACTGTGGGAGATTTCCTTCTGCCTGTCGCCTTAGGAAATAATCTGCGACAGGGCCGTGTAATCGCTTGGGGTCAGTCCGGCGTCCATCGCTTGCTGGAACAATTCGTCCGACTTTCCAAACGGGCTGCGCATTCGCCGGGGTTCGTAGTATTCGCGGGCGAGGAATGCCGTGAGCAAGTCCGGGAATCCACACTCCGGAGCCAGCGATCTGGCGAGTCGGAGCAACTCGTTGACGCGCTCCAACCGCTCCAGGATCAACTTACGAAGGCCCGTTGCGGCCACCAAGCCGAGGGCCAGGTAGTACGCAGCGGCGGCATTCATCGGGTCGGCGGCCCGTGTACGTTCGAGGGTCTGGAGAGCGGTCGTGTGATCTTTCAATCGGAGGCGGGCGATTGCACCGGCTACGACTGATCCCGCATCCGTGGAGCGATCGCAGCGGATCAGGAACGGTCCCAGGGTGTTGAGAGGGAGGTCCGCTGCCAGCCGGAATTTGGCGTGATCGGCGAGGGACTCGCCGGGGAATCGGGCAAGGTAAGCCTCCCAGTCGGCTGGCGTGGGGTTAGCCCGGATACGGTCGAGGAGTGCAGACCTCTCGTGTTTCAGCCAGCCACGCGCATTCTCCACCCCCTGGATCAAATTCGGGTGCCCTGGGCGGGCGCGGAGCAAGGCGGTTCCCAGTTCGACCACTCGCGGCCAGTCTCTGTTCGCGACTGCTACGGTATAGGCCGGGAAAGCCGCCGGTCCAGGAATCGGACCCGGCCGCACCCCTAAACCTCCCAGGATGCCGATCAACTGCGGATACCATACCGACGGTGGGATTCCGTCCGTAAATAGGCACTGGACGTGCGAGAGTGCGAGCTGAAACTGCTCGGGATAGGCATCGACGGGATTCCCGGTCATCCGGCTCAGCCAGATGGGGACCATCTGGTAGACCTGGACATTGAGGGCCAGCGCCACCTCCCGGAATACGATCTCGGATTTCAGCGAGTGCGGTGAGCACATCAACAGTACAACTTTGGCCGACCGGATTCCCCGGACAATTTCCGTACCGAAGTACTTCCCCGCGGGGATCTGATCTCGGTCGAGCCACACCCCGATCCCGGTGCCGAGGAGCCAGTCGGCCAGGGGGTGAACAATGTCGCGGTCGCGACTGGAGTAACTCACAAACACAGCAGGCTTGGCCGCTGTGTCAGTCGCGTCAACGAGGTCGATCGACATGGTCGCACCTCAGTGGTGATGGCAAGGGCAGCATTGCGGTTCGGGGGAAAGCAAACAGTCGAGCTGGTCAACTCACTCCCCGTAAGGCCGAAGGTTGCTCTCAAAGGTTTGCCACGGCAGAATAACGACCATGATAGATGGAGCAGGTCGTCGTGCGGAAGTGAAAAATGGGAATGTGGACGGAGTGGCGGCTCCACAAGACGGTGAGAGGAAGAAGGTAAGGCGAGGATCTGGCGTCTTTTTTGCTCCGCAAGGCTTCCGTGTGGGTTGGAAGCAACGGCCTTTCAAGCCCAAGTTGATCATTTGCCGGGAGGCCGGCGGAGCTTGGATGCCACGGCAGTTGGCCGATCGGCTCCCGGGTTGGTGGGTTGGGCAGCGGCAGCGATCACGATTCGGGCACACGCTTCGGCGTCCGACCCCGCATCGTGGTGGATCAAGCCGATCCCGAGCCGGCGGCAGACGGACGGCAGATCGTTTGGTTTGAGCCCCCATGTTCGTCGGGCAACCTGAACCGTGCAGAGAAACGGTTGAACCGGGGCGGGCAATCCAGCCGCTTGGCAGCACGCCGTCAGGACACGGCGATCAAACGAGGCGTTGTGGGCGGCCAGGATGGTCGCCCCGTCCAGGACTGGGGCCAGTCGCGGCCAGGCGGCAGCGAACGGAGGGGCGTCTTTCACCATGTTCCAGGTGATCCCGTGGATGTCGGTAAACACCATTCGGGACCGAGGCGGCCGGAGGAGGACCGCTTCCCGGCGGACAACCCGGAGCCCTTCAACCCGGACCAGGCCGACCGCGCAAGCGCTATCCGGTTCGTAGTCGGCCGTCTCGAAATCGATGGCAACGAAGACCCCATCATGTGACGGGAGGGGCAGGGGCGCCGAGGAGCGTCGGGATGGGGGCATGGCTGGCCCTCCAGGATCAGATGGATCTCCTGAAATCTGATATACGAGCCGGGGCCGCTGCGGCTCGTACCTGGATCCGCCCATGAGTGGGTTCAGCCTGGCCCGGCCGTCTCCCCGCCAGTCTGTTGGCCAAGTTCTTTCTTCATGATCTCGAGTTCTTTCTTCGAGATCGTTTTACTCACGTCCTCGGCTTGTCGGAGCAGGAATGCCTGCTCCCCGAGGAGGGTCTCGATGCGGGCTCGGGCTCGGAGGAAGGCATCAACGCATGTCGGGTCGAAGTGAGTCCCGGCTTTCGCCTGGAGTTCGGCAAACGCTTCGGCCGAGGACATCCCCCGGCGGTAGGGGCGGTCGGAGGTCATCGCATCAAACGCATCCGCGACTGCCACCACCCGGGCCGAGAGTGGGATCGTTTCCCCCTTAAGTCCGTCTGGATACCCGGTTCCGTCCCAGCGTTCATGGTGGCTCCGGACGACCGGTAGAACCCACCCCAGACCGGGGATCATCTGGACGATGTCCACCCCGCTGAGGACGTGCGACTTCATGTGATCGAATTCCTCCGCGGACAGCCGGCCGGGCTTCCGCAGAACCCCATCGTCGATTGCGATCTTGCCCAGGTCATGGAGGGGGGTGGCGATCTGGAGGAGTCGGCGGTCGGCCGCTGGAAGTCCCAGTTCGTCAGCCAGAACCAGGGCATAGGTCGTGACCCGGAAGGTGTGGTTACCGGTGTAGCGATCCCGCATTTCCACTGCCTGGGCCAGAGCGGTGACGGTCTGGAGGAGTTGCTCCTGTTGTTTCTCGACCAGATATCGCCGTTCAATCCCCAAAGCCAGAGCGGCGGCGAGCGAGTCAGCCAGATACAGGTCGGGTTCGGTGAACGGCGCGTCGAGTGGCCCCCGGTCCAGATGCAAGATTCCCAGGGAGGCATCAGGCGAGCGGAGGACAGCGCAGATGATCGCCGACATGGTGCCCTGGGCCACGCTCTCCGCGGATCGCAGTTCGGCGTCTTTCTGGCAATCGGTGAACAGCAGGGATCGGCCACCGCGGAACGCTCGTCCGGCGAGTGTCTTGCTCGGACCCCGCCCCGTTGCTGACGACTGGTTACGGGTGGACACGCACCGAAGGTTCAGTTCACCGGTTGGGCCGTCGGGCAGAAAGATCCCCCCCCGCTGGGCATCGAAGACTTCCACAGCCTGATCGAGCACGGTCTGGAGCCCGTCGTCCAGCGATGGAGCTTGCGACAGTCGATACCCGTCTCGCATAAGGCGCAGGAGTGCCTGTCCGTGGCGGTCCCATGCTTCCCCGGTCGGGACCAGGCTGCCGACCGCCTCGTCCCACGACCGGGCGGTCGCGGACTCGATCCGGACTGTCTGCCCACTCGCCTTGATCCGGACTGCTGGTCGGTCTCGAAGGTGTTCCACACGCAGCGCGATCCGGCCGATGCGGAGGATGTCCCCTTTACGGATCCGCCTGCCGGGGCGACCAATCCGGACATCGTTCAGGTGCGTACCGTTCGAGCTCCCCAGATCGCGGACGATCCAGCCTTCGTCAGTGAGAACGACTTCCGCATGTTGGCGGCTGACCGATTCATCATCCAGAATGATCTCCAGATCCGGGAGTCGCCCGATCCGGAGTTGGGATATCGAGTTCCACGACCGTGGCGACGGCCCTGGGGCAGTAATGACAATGCGTGGCGAGTCCATACGGGCATTCAGGGTCCGGAGGGCCGCGCGGCGTGGAGAGGATGATGGTGGGGCATGAGATTACGAGTCTCCCCAGAACTGACTATAGTGCGCGTGCGGAAAAATGTGAGCGAAACCTGTCCTTCAGCGAGCCAGCGGCAACGTAACGCATGAGGCAGAAACAAGCTGGCTTGGGTGGGGAGGGAAAATTGGGTGAGTTCGTGGGGCTGGTCGGAATCGGTTCGCACCTCGCTGCGAACATGATCTCCCCTGGACTCGTGTTGTCGGCTACAATCCGAATTGGAATCGCATCACAGCCCTGTTACTGGTGAAACCGTGGTTGAGTACGAAGAAGCGGTGGATCGACCTGTGCCCCCTCTCGAAGAGGAACGGGCCGATCCCGGCGAGCCCGAGCCGATTCCCCCGACAATCCCCCGCACCGGCCCGACCGAGGACGAGTTGGTCGCGGAATATCGGGAATTGGTGAAGGAATACCCGCAACCAAATCTGCGGGATGTCTTTGCCGATTCACGCTGGGTGCAAGAAGTGTTTGGGTCCGGCGTGTTCGTGCCGTACCGCCGGAAATATATTGCGGTCGCAGACCGACAGGTCCGGGGGACTGGCGATACCGACATTGCAACCCGTGTCGCTGCCGCCAAGACCCACCATATCCACCCGGACCGGTTCTGGGTCACCTACATCGAGTCGCCAGACGATTTCTGCTTCGATCCAGCCGATCATTGACGGAACCCCGGCCCATGCCGCGGATTCACCTCGCCTCACAGGTCATCTCGCGGAAACGGGTTCCGGAACCCGGCGGTCTGATCAGGGAAGTCGTCCACCTCCGACTGTTCACCAGGGTATTGCCAGTCGGGGACAACCGGAGCCACGAGGCGATCGTCGACACAGGAGCACCAGTCAGTTTGTTCCCGGTCGGATCGTGGAAACGACTCCAAGGGTCTGACCCAACGGCCGGGCCGCTGGTCATTATCCCGGAACACCGGACCGCCGAACTCGACTCATTGCCGTTATACACCATACTGGGATGTTCCTACCGGGCGCGGCATGCCTGGATTGATCTGATTCCGGTCGATGCGACTGATGACCATCGTCGGCTGGCGCCGACCCGTGTGTTCGCTGCGGTCTTCGTGACTCGGGTGGAGTGGAAAGACGGCAAATGGGTTCCCCGAGATGAAGATGCCAAAGGGCTGAAGTCCATCGTGATGGGAATCGGGGCCGGAATTCTCGATGGCCGCTATCTGGTCCTGTCGCCGCATTCCGACCCAGCCCGACGGTCAGC
Source organism: Gemmataceae bacterium (assembly GCA_003136315.1). Classification (GTDB taxonomy): domain Bacteria; phylum Planctomycetota; class Planctomycetia; order Gemmatales; family Gemmataceae; genus Urbifossiella. The sequence goes on from PLDW01000165.1 coordinate 67,246, forward strand.
GTGGCTCCAGGACGAACCACCTCCAGAACCCGCAACCGGAGACACGCTGTGCAGCTCCCGAATCCCGCCGATCCCGTGATCGCGATTCGCGAGGCGACCTCCACCGACTGGCCAGCGGTCTGGGCGCTGTTCCAGCAGGTGGCCGCCGCCGGGGACGTGTTCGCCTACGATGCCGACACACCCGAAGTCGTGGCCCGGAAGTTGTGGGTCGAGCCACCGTCCGTGGCGTTTGTGGCGGAACGCGACGGGATCGTAATCGGGACGTATTTCATTCGTCCGAATCAACCCGGTCGCGGGAGCCACGTCGCCAACGCCGGTTACATGGTGGCGGCCGATGCCCGCGGGAAAGGATTGGCCTCAACCCTCTGCGACCACTCACTCGACACCGCCCGTCGATTGGGGTATCGGGCGATGCAATTCAACTTTGTGGTGTCGACGAACGTGGCAGCCGTCCGTGTGTGGGAGAAGCATGGGTTCGCGGTCGTCGGCCGACTCCCGGCAGCGTTTCGGCATACTACGCTCGGCTTCGTAGACGCGCTGGTGATGCACCGGGAGCTTTGACATTTCCGAGCGACTGTCGAGGCGGTACTACCGCATAAACAAGAAATAGCCAATTGCGGCAGAGAGGATGGCGACGACGACCATGAGAATCGGTGTCCAGTCGAAGGACTTCGATTTCCCTCGCGGGTATCGTCCGTCTTCGGGGCGATTGATGCGATCGGTTGGAGTTGCAGGCTCGGACCAGCCAGGGTTGGCGGTCGGGGGCGGTTGGGAAATCGGTGCTGGCCCTCGCGGGGAGGCCGTGGGTTTCGGTCGTGGTGTGCCCGGGGGGGGTGTTGGACCGCCCCCACCCTGTGGGGTGTAGCGACCAGCCGGAGCCCCCCCCCCTTGTGGAGCATACCGACCAGACGCCGGACCGCCCCCCTGCGGGGAGTATCGGCCAGACGCTGGACCACCCTTCCCAACCCGACTGGCTGAGGCACCGGTCTTGGCAGGCGGGAGCCCCCCCAGATCGACCGCATCCTCCCCCGGCCCACGGCCTGGAGAGACGGGTGGAACCGTACTGGATCGTCCCGATGGTGGCAACGGGGCTGGAGCGACCACCAGGTCGCGGAACTCGGGAATGCTCATCAGCGGCAAGAATTGCCCGGTCTTCGTCCGCCCAACCAGAATCGTCGAGGCATCCCCGAGCAGTCCCTCCCGCAGAGCGCTGCGGATGCTGTCCGTGCCACCCTTGACCGTGTGGGACTGGCCGGTCTCATCCCGATAGACCATGTACCACACCTCCGCCGGGTTGGGCGCGGCTGGCTTGACCGACCCCGACCCACGGCTTTGACCGGTCAAATCTTCCAGGAACTCCCGGCAGGATGCTGGACGCTGGCTTGGCTCCGCACTCATCGCCCGGCGGATCGCCCAGTCCACCCGGTCCGAGAGTGCCGGGTTCAGCTCTTTCGGTGGCGGGAACTCGTTCTTGATCTTGCGCATCCAGCAGTCGAGCGGGTTCGAGTTCGCGAACGGCACGGTTCCAGTGACCATGGCGTAGAGCGTTGCCCCAATGCTGTAGATGTCGCCCCGAACGTCCACACCCTTGGCATTGCGGAATTGCTCAGGGGCCATGTAGTGCGGAGTGCCCAACCCTTTTCCGGTCTTGGTCAGGTTCAGGTCGCCGTCGACTTCCTTGACCAACCCCATATCGGTCAGCTTGGCCACTCCCTCCCGGGTGACCAGGATGTTGTCCGGCTTCACGTCCCGGTGGACGAGCCCCTGCTTGTGGGCTCTCTGTAACCCATCACAGACCTGAGCGGTGAGTCGGACTGCCTCGGCCTCGGGGATGGCTCCCTCGCGCTCGACCCGCTGGCCGATCGACTCCCCATCCACGAATTCCATCACCAGAAACGGGTGCGGACCTGAGCCACAGTATTCGATCGCCCGGACCACATTCGGGTGGTCGAGAACCTTGGCAGCCCGAAACTCTTGCTCGAATCGTTGGAGGATGACCGGGCTCCGGTTCGTCCCCGGAGAGATCACCTTGACCGCGACCACCTCGCCAGTGAACCGGTGGCGAGCCTTGTAGACCGTCCCCATCCCGCCCTCGGCGATCTTCGCCAGCACGTCATAGTTCCCGAGCTGGGTGGGGGTGTCCGACGTGTCCGAGATCATGAGCGGGGGTCTCCGTCCGGGGCGGATCACCGTCCGCGGCAGAGTCGCCTGGCGGGGACGGCACACGGGGTTGCCGGTCGGCGGGAATGGCCCCAGCCGCGCGGCCGACGGGCGGTCATTACTCTTATAGTTCAAATCCGGGTGGATTGAAACCTAATGCCCTGTTGGATTGTGGCGATCACTATGGTAAGATGAGGAATCGGCTCGTTGTCGGCCGGTTCCTCTCTCTCCTGATCGAACCGACACGCGGGGGTTGGGTACTCAACTTTGGGGCCGGTGTACCAGGCACAACCGTGTCGGATTGCACACTCCGGTCGTGCGAACAGGTGGCGTAACCGCTAGGATCGACAGAGCCTTTCCGATTAACCGAACTCCCTTGGTTTATACCGGTTCGGCACTTGTCAAGATTCTCAGTGTTTGTCACAATCCTGGAATAGTGTCACGCGCCCAGCCGCGAATTCCTCCACCACCCTCATCTGGGAACCGCTCGTTATGGGTATCCTGGGCAAAATCCTGCTGGTGGTGAACCTCCTGGCAGGAGCCGGTTTCGCCTACCTGGCACTCCAGGACTGGCAAGGTCGTCAGACGATCGAGGCCGCTGGCCTCCGGCACATTCTATTACTTTCCGGACTCCCCCTCGGAGATCTGCAGGGCGACCCGGCCGAAATGCCAGCCGACCCCGAAGCCGAAATTCCGTTCCGGATCGTGGGACCCGGTAACAAGCCGACCGAAACAGTAAGCTTCGAACTTCTCAAGGCCTACTTCACAGCTGCGGGTGCCGCGCCCGCCGCGGACGGTCAGGTCACGCTCGCTTCCAACACCCCGGTCCCGAACCAACTCGCCGAGGTGAAGAGGGTCTACGGACTGATTCGAGGGTATGTCGAAAGACAAGACGGAGCCGCTCAGAAAGCCCAGGTCGCTGGGGAGATCCTGCTGCGAGAGGCCGAGACGTACGACGAGCGGGTCGAAATCCAGGAGCTCATCGCCAAGGGGAGCGGAGACGACCTCGCGCGACGGCTCATCATGAAGTTCGATCAGGTTCTCAACCCACCCAAGCCACCGGATCCGTCGGCGATCTCAGCGATCGAGCCCAAAGGAGACGACGACGCCAACGCACTCAAGGAACATCTCACCAAGGCCGCTGAAATCCGGGCAGGGGGGGTCAAGGACATTCCCGAGCGGCGCGCCCGGCTCGCCCACCTGCTCGTCTACCTCGATCCCAGCGCAGCGTGGCAGAAGCGGGTACTGATGGTGGTTGGGGCCAAGGCGTATGCCAAGGCCATGGCGGTCCAGGCGATTCGCCTCAGGGAGATGACCGAACGGGTCGAGAGAATCATCGTCAACGACCAGGATCAATTCGTTGCAAAATACGCTCAGGAACTGGGGCTGGCCATCCAGCGAACCCAGACGGTCCGAGATGCCGAGGATACCCAGACCCGTCTCGCCACCCAGGCGCAAAAGGATGAAGAGATCGTCAAACAGCGCGAGACGCACCTCGCCGACGTGAGGACTCAGTTGGCACGAGTCAAGGCCGAGGTCGACCAGTTACTCGCCAGGCAAACCCTGACCGAGCAACAACTATTCGCGGTCCAGCTGGAAGTTGCAGCCACCCTCGTTGATATCTACGAATTGCAGGAAAAGTTGATCCAAAAGGAGTTGGAAGCGTACCGTAAGTGAGCTTCGTAGCGAGGAACCGACCGGTCGCGAACTCACGACTGAGTCAGTACGAGAAGTTTGGAACCCGGGCGAGGCTACGGCCGATGTCCCGTCTTCCCGAGGCACGGCGATGACCTTCATCGGCAAGTTGCTGGTGTTTTTGAACCTGATCGTCGGGATAGGCTTTGCCGTCGGCGCGACGGCGACTTACGCCGAGCGGCCAGTCTGGTTCACCCCACCGACGGAAGTGGTGGAAAAGGGCCAGGCACCCTATTCATTTGGTCCCCTGAAGACCGAAATTGAGGCGAACGGGAACACCGCGAACGCCGCCATTCGTGCGTGGTCATTGCACTGGCGTGCGCTCCAGACCGCCGAAAAGCTCCGAGACAGCCGTCGGGTGGAGATCGCCAAACTCCTCGACACCGCCCGGAACAAGGCCAATGGACCGGCCTTCTTTAACTTGCCGGAAGACTCGGCCACCAAGTTGCTCAACCTGACCGCCCTCAACGATGCTGTGAAGGGACCTGACGGCCAACCGCTTCTGGGCTCCGATACCCTGTCCACACGGTTTGACAACGCTGTGGCCAAAACCATCGAACTGGCCGAACAGAGCAAAAAAGCCCGGGAGAGACAGAAAGCCCTGACGGCCGAGATCGTCCTGATCGAGGGCCGGGGGATCAAACAACTTGAGATCCGGGATGAACTTCGGAACCAGGCCGCCTACCTCGCAAGCCTTGAGGTGAACGTGACCGAGATGCGGGACACCACATACCGGCGGAAGTTGCAACTCATTCGCCGCCTGAAGACGTTTGGCGGGGGGTAATCGTTCTGGCGTGGAACTCCACATGCAGGGTAGATAGGCTGGACATGGCCTTCGACAACGATTCACGAATCAGCGGCGGACGGCATGGGGAGGATGAGCGATGACCTGGCTGGCGAAAATTCTCACAGCGCGGGTTATACTTATGGCCGTGGTCTGGATGGGGTTCACAGTCTCAGTCGGTGTCGCGCAGACCAGGCCGACCGAATGGACAAACGAGCAGGCATTGACCAAGCGGGTCTCTGATGCCGATCGTATCAGAGCCCAGAATGCCAAGAAGATTGCTGACCTGGACGCCATCATCAATGCCTCCGACATCCGGGCAATCGAGTTGGCCGCCAGCCTCCAGGTCACACTGGAAGAATTGAGGAGCGTGCGGAAGCGGAGCAACGAGCTTGACGATGATATGCTTCCGCTTCTCCACCTCGAAGAGAGTATGCTTCCGCTTCTCCGCGCAGCGACGAAAGAGTTGCGAGGCACAGCCTCTCGGCGGAGGTGATCACTCTTTCGGCGCCGGCGACGTTGAACGGGGAAGACTCATTCTGGCGTGAAACTCGACACGCGGGGTCGAGAGGTTGCACTTGGTTTTTGCACGACGACTCACGAATCATATGAACCATTGGCGGCCGGCCGCCTGCTACGGGGAGGGTGAGCGATGACCTGGCTGGGGAAAATTCTCGCGGTTCTGGTAATGCTCATGGCCGTGGCCTGGATGTGGTTCACGGTCTCAGTGTACGTTGCCCGGACGAACTGGAAGAACCAGTCGGAAATGTACAAGGATGCGTTTGAAAAGGCCCGGGTGGCTCGAGAAAGTGAATATCGGGTGTATCAATCCGAACGTGATGCTCTGGCCAAGCAAGCGTCGACCGAGCGGACCAACGCCAAGGGGATGGCCGAGCAGCTTGCTGTGGCGGAACGGGTGAAAGACGAGAACGTCAAGAAGATCGCTGAGCTAGACGCCATCATCAAGACCTCCGACATCCGGGCGATCGAACTGGCCGCCAGCCTCCAGGCCACACTGGAGGAATTGAAGGGCGTTCGGAAACGGAGCAACGAGCTTGAGGATAAAACGGTTCAGCTTGTCCGCGAGAAGGAATCGGCTGAGAAGGCGCGGCTGGAGGCCCAGATCCAGGCCCGACAGGCCGAGGGCGAACAGCGTCTTGCCGAAGCGCGATTGGAGGATGTGTCGGCCCAGTTGAAGGATCTGCAAACATCGGGGGGGAGCGCCAGCGCGAGCGTCCAGAACCGGCTGAACAAGCCACCGCCCCCTGTGCCCGATGGGCTGCGAGGGACCGTGACCGCAGTCGACGGGAGCTTTGTTGCAGTCACCGTCGGGATCGATGCCGGTGTCGCTGTCGGGATGGTTCTGGACATCTTCCGATCTGAAGGTGCGGGGCAATACCTCGGGTCTGTAGTCATTACCAGGGTCTACCCAAAGCAGGCGGTTGGGGAGTTCAAGCCGGCCAACCCCCGACAGACGCTCAAACAGCTTCGGCCCGAGCAGCTCCCGAAGGTGGGGGACAATGTGGGTCGGGTCGGACCAGTCCTGGTGGGGGCTCGCTAAGAGATCGCCCAGTCCAGAGCTATGATCTGACGGCCCCTTTGGGGCCTCAATCCAGTGCTTTTCCGCACCAAAGGGGCGGTAGATAGTAGCCCAGGGCGTTAGCCCTGGGCACGGCCAGTCCGAACGAATGGCAACATAGCGGGGAGTGATCATGGCCAAGAAGTCGAGTAAGCGGGAACCCGAGAAGAAGGCACCGAAGGCACCCGCGCGCCGCGGCGAGCCGGTGTACACAATGATGGCCTTCATCACTCTGGTGGCGATGATCCTCGGATGCGTGCTCCTCTATCTCGATTACGACGAATACGGGAAGCAAAGCCCTCCGAAGGAGACTGCTCCTACCCTGAAACCTCTGGGTGGTGAGGACGTAGCCTCTCCCCCCAAAGGACTTTGATCAACCCCATCGGCCGGGTTGACTCCCCGGCCGAGTCGGCATTTCCCGTGTGGCTCCTCAAGCGCCTGCCCGTCCTCCCCAGTCCGCCGGGCTGCAATAGGTTCGACTATTTTTGACCCCCATTGCGTGGTATGGTCGGCCCGGCAACGGTCCAGACGGCCTGGGAGGGTGCGAGGATGCGCCGGATACCTGTGGAGGATGTGGTGCGATGCACCATCGCCGGGGTGCGGCGCGGTCGATCCTGCTCACAGAAGAACTGAGGAGACGGCGGGAAATGACCGACCACGCTTGTGGGTGGCACGGGCGGCTAGTCCGCCCGTGTGACGCCTTCACGGGCGGACTAGCCGCCCGTGCCACCCGAGCCCGATGGTCGATTTTCTCCCGCCGACTGCCTAACCACCTTCCCGGATTGAACGTTTCGCTTACCACTCAATCACCTCCGCCCATACCCCGAATGGAGTCACGATATGGGGTCCATCTGCGCAGGTCTGTTTGCGGTCTTTCTGGCCGCCGGGTCACCCCCGGAACCCACGGTTAACGAAGGTCAGGTTCTCGTCCCGTCGGCCCGGTCCGGAGCGCTCGACCTGTTCCTTGTCGACCCGGAGACGGGGAACACGAAGAACGTGACCCGAACGGAGCGGGAGGAGGAACTGTCTCCAGCCTGGAGCCCGGACGGGAAGCAGATCGCATTTACGTGCAAGACGGCCGGGACCGCGTTCGAAGTGTACGTGTGCGATGCGGACGGATCGAACCGCAAGCGCATCAGCGCGGTTCCTGAACACCCCTCCGGAGCCACTGCCCCAACGTGGTCCGCAGACGGGAAGAAAGTGGCGTATGCCCGCGGGTATCCCGGGAACACGTATGAGGTTCGGGTCGCTGCGGCAGATGGATCCACCGATGAAGTGATTCGGGAAGACGCCTCCATGCCCGCCTGGAGCCCAAACGGGAAGGCGATCGCGTTCATCCAACACGCTGCGACCGGGCAGCGAGGGCTTGCGGTGATGGCTCCAGACGGTACTGGGGTGAAGGTGCTCGTTGAGGATATCGGCAAGGTCGAATTCTGTCTGCCCGCCTGGAGTCCGGATGGAAAGACGATCGTTTATCCCGCTGACACGGGGTATGGGTGGCAGTTGTTCCTGATTCCCGCGACCGGCGGCACCCCGCGGCAACTCACCTACCTACTGGGGCTGAACTTCAACCCGGTCTGGCTGACAGCAGATCGCTTGCTCTTCACCCACACCGTTCAACCTGGGACGCCGGGTGGCGGATACCTCTCGATGAAGGCCGACGGAACCCGGCTCCAGACCCACCCGATGTCCAAGATGGAGCCCCCCCATCCCCTGATTCGGCCCACCGTGTTCCTGCCCCGAGCCGAGATAGCGGCTCACGCAGGAGCCGAGACGAGTCCGGTCCGACCAGCCGCTCATACCGAAATGGCGGCCCGTTCGTCCGTCCGGGTAACCCCTGTGGTGCTCATCCCATCGACTGCCCCGGGTTCGATCTTCTCGGTCGCCTGGTCCGAGGATGGGAAACGCTTCGCTGTCGGGTTGGAGTCCGGGTCGGTCCTCGTCGGCGAATTCGACGGGAAGACAGTCCGCCCGGTCGAGGCCTTTCGCGGGCACGAGGGTGCGGTCGATGCGGTGGCCCTCACGGCAGACGGAACGACCGCGTATTCGGCCGGGGCGGACCGGACCGTTCGGACATGGGACGTCGGGTTAAAGGGGTCGAAAGCGATCCGGACGGACTCCGCCCCGGGCCGGGCGGTAGCGATCTCCGGGGACGGGAAACTCCTGGCGACGGGCGATGCGAACGGTGTGGTGAAAATCCGCGACCCGGAAACCGGTGTGGTGGCGGCCGAGACTCAGGTCTGCGATCCGAAACGGGGTGAAGTTCGCGCGGTCGCATTCGGTAAGGAGAGCGAGGTCGTGTTTGCCGGGTGTGCCCGGTGGGATATCGCGGTGTTGAACGGAGCCGTGGTCGCCGTCGACCCGACGACCGGGAAACAACTGTGGCGCACAAAGGGGACGTTCGGTGGGGTGTTCGCTCTGGCCGTGTCGCCGGATGGCGCGAAGGTCGCCGGGGCCTGTCTCGACAGTTACGTCCGGGTGTGGGACGCGAAGACCGGCGCGGAACTGGGTTGCTGGAAGGGACATACCGACCGGGCAACCGGAGTGGCATGGGGGCTGGGCGGAAAGACGGTGCTGTCGTGCGGCTTCGATCACACCGTCCGGGTGTGGGACGCTGCCACCGGGACCGTCCTCCACACCCTGGCCACCCACGGAAGTCCCGTGGTCCGTGTCGCGGCCAGCCCGGATGGGAAGCACCTCGTTTCCGCCGGGCAGGACGGATGGCTGGTCGTCTGGTCGTTGACCGAGTGAGGCAGCACGATTCGGAAAACAAGTTCGCCCCTGTCGAGAGTGCATGAGCCCGGCGTCCGGAAGGCCGCCGGGCTTCTTGCTGCGCGGGCAACCGTGGTGACCGTGGCCGATGCACGATCGGCTTCGGAGTGTATAATCGAGGCGGTTTGTTCGCCTCGTCCGGTAAACGGATCGATGTTCTGTGGGGGTGATGCCAATGCGGGCCGTGATTGCCGACCTTCCGAAACACTGGCTGAAAGAACGCATGAACTCCGAAATCGGCCAGTGGGATGAGATGTGGAACGGAGTGCTACACATGCCACCAATGCCAAACCGGATGCATCAGCTTTTTGCCTTCCGCCTCCAATCGTACTTGTGGAAGCACTGGGCCAAGCCATGCGGGGGTCAGGTCAATCAGGAGGTGAACCTGACGACCCCCGAAGACGAGGCACAGTGGACGCACAACTACCGTATCCCAGACCTTGTGTTGCTCACCCCAGATCGGTTCGGCATAGAGAAGAACGAGTACATGGCTGGTGCTCCGCTGGTTGTCGTCGAGGTGAAATCACCCAATGACGAGACCTACGACAAGTTCCCCTTCTACGCTGCGCTGGGAGTGCCTGAGGTGTGGGTGTTCGACCGCACCACTCGCGTCCCCGAACTGTACACGCTCGGTGCCGCCGCGGCCTACGAGCCAGTCCCGGCCGGTCCAGACGGGTGGATCGCGAGCCCGGCCACAGGGGTCGAGTTCCGACCGACCGAGACGGGGAAAGTGACCGCCCAGATGGTGGGCGATCCGGCCTCCGCCACCGAACTCCCTGACACTTAAATCGGGCATCGTATTGCGGAGCCTCAGCAGGTAAAATCGCAGCGATTCCTGGTGAGTTCATCTATAATTTAACAATTGACAGATTTTTAGCATCTTTATTGGTAAGGATTTAACTGCCCAAAGTGGTCAAACGTCAACTGGATTGTTGTTGCGAAAACCTGAATATCGACTTCCTTACCTGCCAAGGACTTACGGACAGACCGGGAATCGCTGGTAAAATCGGGAGCGATTTGTTCGCTGAAGGAAGTGACATCGATACACGAGTGGGGGGGTGAAGCCAATGCGAGCCGTGATTGCCGACCTACCGAAGCACTGGCTGAAGGAGCGGATGAACTCCGAGGTCGCCCAGTGGGACGAAATGTGGAACGGGGTGTTACACATGCCACCGATGCCAAACGGAATGCACCAGGATTTCGCCTTCCACCTGCAATCCTACCTGTGGCAGTACTGGGCGAAGCCGCGAGGAGGCCGGGTGCGTCAGGAGGTGAACCTGACGACCCCGGAAGACGAGGCCCATTGGACACACAACTACCGTATTCCCGACCTCGTCGTGCTTTCCGCGGATCGATTCGGCATCGACAAGAACGAGTACATGGTCGGTGCTCCTCTGGTCGTCGTCGAGCTGAAATCGCCCAATGACGAGACCTACGACAAGTTCCCCTTCTACGCTGCGTTGGGTGTACCCGAGGTGTGGGTATTCGACCGCACCACCCGTGTCCCCGAACTGTACACCCTCGTTGCCGCCGCGACCTACGAGCCCGTCCCGGCCGGTCCGGACGGGTGGATTGGGAGCCCGGCCACAGGGGTCGAGTTTCGCCCGACTGGGGCAGGTAAGGTGGTCGCCCGGATGGTGGGCGACCCGACCTCCGCCACCGAACTGCCCGACATCTGAACCGGCGTCGTATTGTGGACTTCAGCGGGTAGAATCGGAAGTGAGTTGTTCGCCTGAAGGAATTCTCATCGAAACACGAGTGGGGGTGAATGTGATGCGGGCCGTGATTGCCGACCTCCCGAAGCATTGGCTAAAGGAGCGAATGAACTCCGAGGTCGCCCAGTGGGACGAAATGTGGAACGGGGTGTTACACATGCCACCAATGCCAAACGGGATGCACCAGGATATTGCTGCGGACCTGCAATTCTACCTGAAACAGCACTGGGCGAAGCCGCGAGGAGGCCGGGTGCGTCAAGAGGTGAACCTGACGACTCCCGAAGACGAGGCCCATTGGACACACAACTACCGTATTCCCGACCTCGTCGTGCTTTCCGCGGATCGGCTCGGGATCGACAAGAACGAGTACATGGTCGGTGCTCCTCTGGTCGTCGTCGAGGTGAAATCACCCAATGACGAGACCTACGACAAGTTCCCCTTCTACGCCGCGCTGGGAGTGCCCGAGGTGTGGGTGTTCGACCGCACCACCCGCGTCCCCGAACTGTACACGCTCGGTGCCGCCGCGACCTACGAGCCCGTCCCGGCCGGTCCGGACGGGTGGATTGGGAGCCCCGCGACCGGGGTCGAGTTTCGCCCGACCGGGATGGAGAAAGTAACCGCCCGGATGGTCGGCGATCCGGCCTCCGCCACCGAACTCCCCGACACCTGAACCGGGATTGCTCGTGCGCCTCCTCCAAAGCCAGACACCGCGTCCGCTGGACTTGCTCGCGATCGGAGCCCTTGGGCACGTGGCGGCAGGGTGTTCAGCGTTCGATGTGAAGGGAAACGTGGAAGTGTGGCGCGTCGAGTCGGGAGAGAGGCCGCGTGCCTATTCCCCCGAAGGAGACAAGGTCTCATCGGCTGCATTCAGCGACGATGGGCAGGAGTTACTCATCGCGGGATTGTATGACATCGATATCGTGAACCTCATCACCGGTGGCGTTCGTGCTGTGCCGACTATAGACTATGGAAACTCTTTGTTCGACCGAAGCCCGGATGGCGACCAACTCCTGGTGACCGAGTTCGATCTCAAGATCATGTCGATCCAGCTCCTTTCTTTCTGGATCATGCTCAGTGATCGGAGCTACCAGCGGCTTTGGACGGATGGGCCGCACGAGTGGCGACAGTTCAGGACTCCGGCTGTTGGCCCGAGTGCAAAGCGAGTGGCAGTTTCCGTCCGCGAGGGTCGTGACCACCCGCGTCAGTTAATCCAGATCCGCGATGGCGGCACCGGAAAGGTTCTCCACGACATCCCCCACGACGCTGCGGACCCGGTCCAGCAACTCGTCTTCACCGCCGATGGGACGAAGCTCCTGGCCCGGTTCCTGGACCACACCATCAAGGTGTTCGACGTGGCGACCGGCCAACCCGCCGGGGAACTCGTCCACCCCCGACGGTCGTTCGTCACGGGACTGGCCGTCCACCCGAATGGAAAGGCGATTGCCACCAGTCGCAACGATGGCACGGTGTGGTTCTGGGATCCGACGACATTTCGGCCGCTGACCACATTCGACTGGAAACTCGGTAAACTCGTCTCGGTTGCGTTTGCTACGGATGGATCGATCGCAGCAGCCGGAACCGAGGATGGGCAGGTGGTGGTCTGGGACGTGGATTTGTGAGGAGGTCGCTTTGCAAGTATTCCGCGGATCGGGACAGGTCTACCTGACATGTGGGTTCAGCCCGGACGGGCGCTTCCTTGCTGCCGGTGGGATCGGACGCTTGGTCGACATCTGGGACACCTTCGACCCCACAGTGCCAGGCCGTCAACTCCCGGTCGACGAATCGTCGGTCGTGCATCTGGCGTACGCAGACGATGGACTCCTGACGATTTGCACCGCCCGACAGCCAGTCAGGGTGGTCGACCCGCTTGGCGAGTGGCCGGAGCGGATGGTGGGTCAGCCAAACTCGATGGTCATTACCCGCGGGGTGTGCTCGAAGGATGGGTCGCACATCCTCCTCGGCGGCGATCAGCTTGGGGTCGTTGAGTTGGCCGGGTGGGGTCGTGAGGTATGGGCGGATGATGCGATGCCCGGTCGGGTCTTTGCGGGAGTGGAGTATGAGCCCGACGGGAGCCGGGTGGCAGTGTCTCGGGTCGGGGTCGGCTATCCGGTTTGGTCGGTGATCGAGATCCGCGATGCTGCGTGTGGGCTCGTCCTTACTGAGATCCCGATCCGCGGCCAACGGCCCGACAAGCTGTCGTGGTCCCCGGATGGCAGGCTCCTCGCTGGACTGGTGGACAAGCACCTGACCGTCTGGGAAACCGAATCGTGGTCCGAGGTGTTCGGCCCCCCGGAACCCCCTGACGGTGGCGACTGGCTGGCTGTCCAGTTCCACTCCAGTGGAAAATCACTCCTCACCGGTAATGCGACGGGTGCGATCACGTGTTGGGAGGTTGGCACCTGGAAATCATCGGTGACACTCCAGTGGGGCAGCGCGCCGGTTTACGCCTTCGCCTTCGCTCCGGACGGACTTCGGGCCGCTGCCGCCGGACACGACAGGGTGACCGTGTGGGGCATCGGCTGAAAGTGTGCCCCTGCGAACGTGCTAACCGTTTCAGACGCCAGCGAATACGGCCCAACTCGCCCTCTCGCTCTCCACACTCGGTATCCGGCCTGATGCGCGTGAACTAAGATTGAAGATGGGACCGGCGGGGGCGGGGCATGCGGGTTCTCAACACGGCCGAGGGGGAAGTCCTCGCCCTGGCGTTTAGCCCGGACGGACGGGCACTCGCCGCCGTTGTCGAGCAACAGGGCGTCTACCTCTGGAACCTCCAGTCGGCCGGTCCTCCCACCCAGCTCGACTCGGCCGCCACCTCCAAACCCCGCAGCAGCCTGTTCTTTTCCCCGGATGGTGGCTCGATCCACTGGCTGGGCGGACACGAGTGGCGGTCGTATGACCGGGAGTCTCACCAGACCACTCACCACCGATTGGATGCACGGGGACAGCTCTACCGGCTGATTCCGACCCCGAACGGTAATCGCATTTTCTCCGAGCATAACTTTCCGGAACCTGCTCTGGTCGCCTGGAAGCGGTCCGGTCGGCGGTGGACCCGGGAATGGGATGTCTCGGCCGAACATCTGGCGATCGAGGCGGTGACAGTTGACCCAGCCGTTCGCCGACTGGCCATGCTCACCCGCAAGACGATCGGGGAACGGTGGTGGCAGCACCCGTTTCGGGTGGAACTGAAGTCGACCGTGTCGACCGTCACCGAGGCCCACGGCCAGTTCCCGTACACTCACCGTTGTCCGTTGACCTTCTCGCCCGACGGGAGCCAGCTTGTCGGGACTCACGAGATGACCCTCCTCGTCTGGCCAGTCCCCGATCTTGGCGAACCACTTCTCATCCGCAACGACAGCCGCAAGCATTTCACCAGTGTCGCCTACCACCCATCCGGGAAGTATCTGTTCGTGACCAGTAACGACGCCACGGTCCACGTATTCGACACCACCGGATGGGGCCGCCCAGCCCGGTTCACCTGGAATCTCGGTCGTCTCCGGGCGGTGGCCGTGGCCCCCGACGGCACCCTGGCCGCGACCGGCGGTGACCGCGGCGACGTCGTGATCTGGGATGTGGACTTATAGGCAAGATTACAGATTAAAGAGTTTCAAGTTTCAAGAAGTGCCCAGGGCTTCCGCCCTGGGTGTTGGCGATTTGGCCTGGTTCAAAGGGAGGTAACAACNNCACCCACTCATTGAACCGTGCCCTGTATTTTTTCCTATCATATGAAGAAGTATTCGCACAAGATATCATATTGATGTACTCTTTCCACACGGTCTACAGTTGACCGGCCGTGTCCGCGTGCAGACTCGCCAACCGGTTCAGGACCACCCGGACCTCGCGGGCCGTTGCTGGCCGACAGTGCGGATCGAAGCTCAGACACCGGTGAATGAGGTCGCGGACTTCGACCGGGGTCTCAGGAGCGAACTCCTCAACCGGATGGAACAGCCGCGCGAAGGCTTTCCTGGTCAGTGGCAAGCCAGGTGTGACCAGAGGCGGGAAGTGGCGGGTCACAAGACGATACAGCGTGGCACCGAAGTTGTAGATGTCCGTCCGCTCGTTGACGAGTTTGTGGGCGACCGTTTCGGGGGCCATGTACTCGGGTGTGCCCTGGACCCGATCTTTCGGCTCACCCTTGACCCACGCCAGTCCGTAGTCGATCACCTTCACCTGGGAATCCCGACCCAGGATGAGGTTACTCGGTTTGAGGTCCGCGTGGATCACACCCTTCATGTGCATGTGATCGAGCGCGTCTGCGATGCGTTCGAACACGCGCAGCAGCCGCGCTATCGGGAACGGCGAAATTTGGTTGAGGGGGACACCAGGAGCGAACTCGATCAAAAGCTTCACTTTCGTCGGACCGGAAAACCACCCGCCTTCTGTCTCCAGGCTGTAAACTTTGACAAGGTTCGGGTGGTCGAGCATCCGGCCGATTCGATATTCATGGCGAGACTGCATCAGGTATTTCTGATCGCGCTTATGATTAATTGAGACGATCTTCAGAGCATATACTCTCCCGTCGGCTTCCCGATGGACCTGGAAGACGTGGCTGTGCGCTCCCTGGCCGAGTTCGGCCAGGATGGTGACGTTCCCGATCCGTCTGATCCTCATCGACAGCACCGGCCGACAGGAGAAGAATGCACTTTCATGACACGGAGTCCCGGTTCCGCTGCTGGCGGAGCACGACCAGGGCGAGGGCATCGTGCAACCGCTGCTCAGCCGCGGATGCAAGCGCCTGGACCCGGTCCCGGCTCATCCCGATCTCCTTGGCGAGGCTCTTCAGCCCGGTCACCGGCCGACCGTCCAACCCGTACATTCGGGTCACAACCGCCCGGGCGTCTGGCGGGAGGACGTCGAGTAAGTGCCCGACCTGGGCAGCCGGGTCAGCCGTTTCAAGACCCGGAGCGAGGCGGGAGAGAAACAGTTCGGCAGCAATTGTCTGGGTGGTCGGGGTGGCGGGCGTCGGAGCTGCGGCGGCAGACCGTGTATCGGTTATTGACTCCCACTCCCCGCACCAACCCTCCGGGCTGGTTCGGGGCCAAATCCCGACCGTGGTGAGTCCCCCGCCCGCCTCGTCGCGCGGGACCGGTGCGCGGCGGCGGCACTCCTCCCCCTGGGCGGCCCAAAATCGACACGCCCGACACCGCCCCGGGTGCCCGTTGCTGCTGCCCATGTCGCCCTCAATATTCGCGATGCGGTCGCGCCTTCCGGGTCTATCTCTTGCTCTTGCGTGGCGATTTCGGAGCTTCTGGCTCTTCCGCCGGTCCGTCGGCCAGCCGCATTTCCGAGATCGTCACCGGAGACGCAGCGCCGACCCGAACCCCGACCGTTCGCCGGACCTCGCCGACGCCCTTCGCGTACACGATCGTCGATTCCTCCAACCGGTCCGTGTCCTTGGGGTGCGAGACCACCCGTCGAATCTCGACCTGGCTACGACCGGCGTCGGTCGTGAATCCCATGACCGTGTAGCGCACCATCCGCCCCCCTGGTATCTCGGCTGACCACGACTCGCTGGTCTTCCGCCCCAGCCGGAGGACGGGATCCCACCACGGAGCGCTGTCGCTTCCAGTTGCCGTGCCCGTTTGCTTGATCTCGATGGCACCCTCCCACACTCGGTATTGCGATGTCAGGGTTGCCGCCTTTTGCTCCGACAGGTTCACTGTCCAGTGAGGACGTGGCGACGTGGCCACGAACAGGCTAGTGCCGGGGAAGATGCCGCCCCGATAGGGCGTCGTCTGGATCTGGTCCTGGTGCGCGAACTGCACCTTCAACTGTTGGATCAGGTTGTCCTTCGGTCGTGCGATCTGAAGATAGTCGTAGTAGACTTCGCGACCGGCATGAAACGGAAAGTAATCGCTTGTAATCCGAGGAGTATCCGGGGGGTCGGAGTCGAGTAGCGCGGCGTTGTCGAGGCGGACAGCAGTCCGGTTCCAGGGACCGGAACAGGTTCCCAGTATGGTCAGCACTCGGGATTCATCAGGGAGAGCGAAGTAGCGGTCTGGGGAAAATACAGCGACGATCTGATATCGCTGATTCGTTCCAGTTTCAAATACGATCGTATGAGTGACTTTGCGGCGTTCCAGGACGGTTCCTGTGAGCTGAATCACCCGGGATCGGTAATCGGCATTTGCGGTGGATGGGTCGGCCTGATACGCAGCAGCGAGTCGGTCGGCCGTGATCAGCAGCGGCGAGAGGGTCGAGTCTGGGCGGGGCGCAGGGAGCAGTTCGATTTCGTAGGCCGCAAAGAGTTGATCGGCCGTCACAGGGGTGTAGGCCGGATCGAGAGGGACAGCGGGGGTCACGAGAGTGCAGTCGTCCAGCCGGACGGTTCGGAACTCTCGCCCGGAGCATCGGCCGCGGAACACCACCGGCTGACCGGGTTGAAGCTTGGCGATCTCGGCCCGCTGACTGGCCCGGAACAGGCATTGAACGACGAGGGGTGTGTCAGTTGTCGTCGGTTCCAGGACGAAGGTTGGAAATGCTCCCTCGTCCTCCTTCCCCTTCTTGGCGGTGGGGCCGACGACGCCGGTCACCTGGATGTCCTGACCCAAGTACGTGCTGTCGGCCTGAGCCGTGGTGCCAACGACCTCGGTGTCGGTCAGACGCAAATCACCGGTGTACCAGCCCTTGACGGTCACCGCCTGGCCGGCCCGGAGTGTCGGGCGAGGAGGCGTTGGGGCAGTCTCCAACCGCCCGGCCTCCGGTGCCGGTGGCTTCTTGGGGTCCGCCACTGGGACAAGTGGAGTTTTCGGCGGAGTCGGTTCCGGGACTTTCGTGCGAGGATCCTTGCCGCCTGGCGTGCCCGTGGGAGTCGGCTCTGATCCCTTGGTACCCGGTGGCTTGGCGATGTCCGCCTTTGGGACGGGCGGACCAGTGATCACTCGTGGTGGTGCTGGCCACTGACAGACGATCCCCGTTTCGTCTTCTTTGGTACTATCGCTGACAAGACATCCACCCTGCCGGATTGCGCCACACAAGCCACGAATGAGGAGAAGCTTGCCAACATACTTTCGATCGAACCCGGCGGGGTCGAGGGTCCGTTCGGCAAGGAGTTGAGCAGCCGTAAACGAACCCTCCACGCGAAACCGGGGCGGCGGAGCCTCGGGGAGTGGTGGGGGTTCTTCTACCGGGGGTGGTGGTGGTGGTGGCGGCTTGGGAGTCGGGGTTGAGGGTGGGGGTGGCGGCTTTGGGGGCGTCGGAGACGAATCGAACGCCACGAAATACACCAACACCGCAATAGCAATGGCCCCGACACCCGCAATGGCAGCATTCCGCGGTCGCCGCAGCCACAGCTTCACCTTTTCTAGCGGGGTTGTCGGAGAGGTTTCCTCGCTACCAGATGCGGGTGCATCAATCGGATTCTCGTCGTCCACTATTGTGGCGATCTCACCGTCGTTCTCGGGAATGCGGATCGCCATCCCGCACCGGATGCACCGCGCGGTCAGCCCGACAAACGTCGCGTTGGCATTGTGCGAACACTCGCACCCCGGGCAGAAAAACTGGATCATCGCGACTCCTGGACAAGCAACACCCAAGGCACGGCTGCGAGTTAGCCGTGTTCCTCGCTCTCCTCCGCGTACTCGGCCTCGGCGGCTGCGGTCTCACGGCGGATGAGGTCCGACTCCAGAACGGCCTCGTACTCGTTCGGGAATCGTGTCGGCCGTTTACACCGCGGACAGACCCCGATCTGACCGAGCGATCCCTGGCGAAAGCGCATTTTCTGGTTGCAATTGGGGCATTGACAGACGTAGAACGTGGTGCTTGGGTCCGGCACCGGGAGGTAGAGCAGATAAACGATCCCCGAGAGCATGCTCAGGGTCTCGATCGCTGCTGCCAGGTAAAACCACCGCCACGGTGACGAGTCGCCGCTACCGGTCTTGATCGAATTGACTGTTGGAGTGAAATAGCCGACCGGTTTTGGGGCCACGCATTTGGGGCACTGCTTACTATCCATCTCCTTGCTGTAGCTCATTTCTAGCTTGCAGATGTTGCAGTGGAGATACTTGTATTTGCTTGGATCTTTCGCCTTTCCCGGCGACTCCTTCGGGGCCAGGATCAGGTCGGTCAGGCCAAGCGCGAGCAGGCCGCTGAACAGAATCACCACCACCTGAATCCATCGCTTCCGGAAACTCCGGGCAGCTTTCTGATACCACGGCCTGGCTGGACTCTGGGTCGGTGTCATGGAAAGAACCTCATACGGTTCCGCCCCGCACACTCGGGTCTCCTTTCCCGGGCATGAGGGGGGTATCACCCAGCGGTTGACCACCGGGCTCAGTACTCCGCGTAATGGCTCGGGATGCCCTCCGCCGCCGTCAGAAGGTGCCGGTAAGCGATCGGGTCGATGGTGTCCTGGATGAACGAGACGTGCCCATCCATGAACAGGGTGTGGCAGCCGTTCCCGTGGAAACTGAACGACTCTTCGTTCGGCCCACAGTCGGGGGTCGTCCACACGCACGTCGAGGGGCCGCCGAGCGGGTGGGCGTTGTTGTTGATCACCTTTCCCGAGTAGGGGTAGGTCGCGCCAGGCGGCCCGGAGATCGCGCCAGCCGAGGCGGGTTCGACCCACCGAAAGGAGTCTCGCGCGGTTCCGCCGGCTGGCAGGAGTTGGGCACCGACCGGGTCGAGGTAGCGTGGAGCGAAGAACAACTCAGTCCGACCCGCGTCTTCGACGATCCCGATGGTATTGCTCAACCCATCCAGGATCACCCCCGGGATGGCTCCGCCAGGCCGCAATGCCCCGAGATCCCCGTATCCTGGAGCGGTGCCAGCCGGATAGCGGAGACTGTTCCCTGCGGTCGTGTTCGGATTAATCATGCACGCGGTAACCGGCATGTAATCGGTCATCCCATACCCGAGCGAATCCAGGCCAGACCGCGGCCGCAGGAGGTTGGTCGGACAGAGGAAAGTGGGGATCGGGTTCCGGGCCGCAGCCTGGTTGGCGGCGGTGGAGTTGTACCAAAGAGGGCTGGTGGTGGTGGCCAGAGCGTAATACTGGGTCAAGCTTAACTGGCTGTACACGGAGTCCTGTTCAATGTACGAGAGAATCGCAGTAAATGTGGAATTTGTATCAAATGTAATGTTAAAGCTCGGATCGTATCCAGCACCGCTGGTCGGAAAGGTGCCCCGCGTGGCCAGGTAATTGTGGCAACCCAGGCCAATCTGCCGCAGGTTGTTCGAGCACCGAATCTTGGCCGCGGCCTCCCGGGCCTTCTGAACGGCCGGGAGCAAGAGCGCCATCAGGATGGCGATGATCGAGATCACGACCAGTAGTTCGATCAGCGTGAACCCCCGGCGATCCGGGCAGCAGGGAGAAGGACGCATGGGTCGGGTTCTCGGTGCGGTGCGGGTATCGGATCGGTCCTCGGAAGCAGGCCGGGCGGACCCACCGCGGCAACGGTGGGCTCCGTCAACAGACCTGCTCAACGCGACCCAGGGGCCGGTTGAGCAGGCAAAATGACATCGATCTCAAGCACACTCGGTCATTACTCGTCGTTGAAGCCGGACGGAATTCCCTCGACCGGGGTGATCAGGTGCTTGAGAGTCGCCTGATCGAGGCTGTCCTGAATGAACGACACGTGACCGTCCATGAACAGGGCGTTGCATCCGCGAGCGTGGAAGCTGAACGGTTCGTCGTTCGGGCCGCAGTTGGTTGTGGTCCACGGGCAGCCCGCCGGTCCACCAACCGGTAGCGGGTTGTTGTTGATGATCTTGCCAAGCTGGATATCCCCGAACACGCCGTTGTTCGGCCCGGAGACGCCGTTCGAGTTGTCCGGTTCGCCCCACCGCCAGGCAGCCCGGTAACCACCGTTGTAGGACGGGGTTCCGAACGGGTCGTTGTACCGGTAGGTGCCGATGGTCTCGTTCCGGCCGACGTCCTCGAAGATCGCGATCGTGTTGTTCAGCCCATCGCTAATTTCGCCCTGGTTGGCCCCCTTGTTCCCGATCTTCCAGGTTCCCGAGCTAATCAGGCCAGTCGAGGTATCGACAATCAGGTTCCCGGCGGCCGGGTTGGGAATGGGTCCAGCCGTCGAGGAGCCAGCGGGGTACAAGAGCACGCCGGCCGCGGTGTAGGTCGCATCGACATACTTGGTGGCCAAAGCACCGGGCCAACGACCGGTGTAGTTGACGGTGGTACCGGTCCCCTTCGTCGCGATGCCGCTGACAGACGCAGGGACGCCGTTGCCGACGTTGTTGGCGCTGGTCTGGAGGCCGGTGGAAACTGGCGAGACAGGGTCGGTGGGGGCGGTCGCCAGGTTGCTGTAGTTGATGATCATGTAGTCGACGTAGCCGTACCCCATGGAATCGGCTCCGCTCCGCGGACGGAGCGGGTTGGTCGGGCAAAGGAACGACGCGATCGGGGTCTTGAACGCAGCCTGGTGCACCGCCGGTGCGTTCGGATCGTTGTAGGCGTAGTTCAACGAAATGTTGTTGTAGATGTCCGAGTGCTCCAGGTAGGGGAGCAGCAGCGTGTACGTCGAGTGGAGGTAGAAGCCGGTGCCGCTGGCATCGGACAGGAGGGCCTCACCGGAGCAAGGGAAGCACCGATTACCGTCGTGGTACGCATGGAGGGCGATTCCAATTTGCCGCAGATTGTTCGAGCACTGGGTGCGGGCGGCGGCTTCGCGGGCCTTCTGGATCGCCGGAAGCAGGAGGGCGATCAGGATGGCAATGATCGCAATCACAACTAGCAACTCGATAAGGGTAAACCCCTTCCGAATGGCGTTCCGACGTGACAACAGACGCTGCATCACGATTGCACTCCGGTAACCTTCACAACCCAGTCGGGTGCACACTTCTGTGTTGCTGGGAAAGACCCGCCGTTTGTGGGATACACCCAGACTAGGCAGGGTCGACACGATTGTATGTGAAGCTCATGCGAAAGAACGGAGAAGGCTCCGATCGTCAGTCGTTGGAGGCACTTACGATCGGGTGTCGTGTTGAAAAATGGCACAAGAATTTTGTTCCCAGGCCGTCAACATTGCCGTTCTCTCCACAATCTCCATCTCGGCACTTTGGAAGTAGAGCAATTCCGAACGAGGCGTTAGCTTTTCCTGTGATGATGATGTCAAGTCGTGAACTCCCTCACAACAGTATCATGTGAGGTCTACGCCTCATCCACTCCACGGATCGTAAGTCGTTTATGGCGCGCGAGCCCTGTTTCTCCCGCAACATTCCCTTTCCACACACAGGTACCAACGACAGATTGGAGCGTTGAGTTTGAGTCTATGGTATGGCATTTCTCACGGCCAGACTCCACATCTGACATTTTTCCGATATTAATCCATGTCACTTGAGATGACCTCAATGTCAACGTAATCTCAACACTCAAGTGACATCACTTCATCATCTTTTATTTTCGGTTTACTCTTGATTTCTTCACGAATCCTTCTCTTGTCTTCGATCTCTTCGATTCTTCATCAAATCTTGCATTCACACTGGCGCGAGAAGTCACTACATCTATCAATACAAATTTCGTGTCCACAACGCCTGTGGGGCCGACCTCCTATGACCCACAACCTCTCGGCAATCGCCCCAACATCGACCGGCGGGACATCGCTTCCGGCCGCCCGGGCGGCCGACCAGCACTTCCGGGCAGGCGAAGAGGCCTTTCAGCGGGGTGAGTACGAGCGCGCGGCGGCGGAGTTCACTTTCTGCATCCAACTTGCCCCAACCGAGGTGGCACCATTCGTCCGCCGGGGCGATGTGTGTCGGATTCTCGGTCGGCTCGATGCGGCGATCGCCGATTATACGGCCTACCTCCGAACGCATCCTGGAGATGGACGCGTGGCCATGTCACGCGGGCAAGCGTATGCGGCCCTCGGAGAGTACCGATCGGCGGTCACGGACTTCGGCACCGCCATCGCCACCGACCCGAAAAACGCGGCGGCGCATCTGGCCCGCGGTCAGGCTCTGGTTCAGCTTGGCGAGCCTCAGGCGGCGATTCCTGATTTCACCTGCGCAACCGAACTCTCCCCGGGAAGTGCGGTTGCCTTTCTTGATCGGGGAACGGCCCTGCTGGCGGCCCGAGACCCACAAGCGGCCCTCATCGATCTAACCCGGGCCGTCCAACTGAATCCGTTCCTTGCCGTTGCCTACGCTCGCCGAGCCGAGGCCCACACGGCCCTTGGCCAGCCCGAGCGCGGCGTGGCTGACCTCTCGGAAGCCCTGCGGCTCGATCCGATCAACCCCGGGCTGCTCGCCGCCCGGGGAGAGGCCCAACTCCACTTCGCTCCGGCTGCGGCCGTTGCGGATCTGGACGAGGCCGTTCGGCTTTCTCCTGGCCGCCCTGACTGGATGGCCCGTCGCGGTCGGGCACGTCTGGCACTCGGTCAACTTGATCTGGCTGAGGCCGATCTCACCGCTGCCCTCGCGTCCGGCAAACCCGAGCCCGAGTGGTACGCGGACCGGGGCGAGGCCCGGCTCCGACTTGGGCACCTTGATGCTGCCACAGCCGATTTCGGAGACGCCGCCCGGCTCCGTTCGGGCTACGGGCCAGCCTACCACGGGCAGGCGCTCGTCCACATGGCACGCGACGATTTCGCCCTCGCTACCGCGTGTCTGGATCGGGCGATCGAGTGCTCGCCGGGCCTCACGGATGCCTATTACCAGAGGGCCCGTTGCTCCATCCGCCAGGACAAGATTGACAACGCCCTGGCCGACCTCGGCCGCGCGATCGAACTGAACTCGGACGCTGTTCCGGCTCGTCGAATCCGGGCCGACCTGCTTCTCCGGGCCGGACGCGCTGAGGAGGCCGCCGCCGATCTCACCCACCTGATCCGGGCCACTCCAAATGACCCGGTGGTTTACCACCTCAGGGGGAAATTCGAATTCCGCCGCGGCCGACATGATGCAGCTGCGACGGACCTTTCGAACGCCCTCAAGCTTGATCCGAAATTCACCGAGGCGTTGGCGGACCGGGCAGGGGTCTTCCGAGCCCAGAATCGGCACCGGGAAGCGCTGGATGACCTGACGAGTGCGGTCCGTCAGGATCCGCGGTTTGCGCCTGAGTATCTGGTCCAGCTCGGGATCGTCCACGGAGCTGGCGGTTTCTTCGACCGGGCAGACGCAGAATTCGCCATCGCCCTCCACCTCGATCCTGGGAACAAGGCAGCCCGGCGCGGGCAGGAGTTGGTGGCCCAGCTACGAGAAGCCCACGGACCTCGGATTGCGGGATCGGAGGTGGACGAACTGGATCGAGCTGCCGATGCGGAATGGGCGCATCGTGATCTTGCAGGTGGGGCGAGGCGACCACGTGCATGGCGGTCCCCCTCTCCAGAGGGCCTCGCCATGCCCCGAACGGTCCGTGCCATCGACCAGGGGGTGAAGGAGGCTGCCCGGACACCTGCGACTTTTCCGACACCTGAGCGGGAGGTCGAGCCCCCAATCGACCTCGATCAAGTTCAGGCTGATGACACCTCGTTCGAGGTGACTGGCGGGTTCGCCACGAACACAGTCACTGATGAACCGACCCTGGATATCGAGTCTAATCCCCCACCCCCACCCCGCCCTTCGCTGCCGAAGCCTGGACCTGGTGGCCGCCCGGCCGTCAAGAAAGCCGCTCCGCCAGGCGCCAAGACCCCGCTGGCTGCGAAAGCTCCTCCGGTCGCGAAAGTCCCATCGGCCGTAAAGGTTTCTCCAGTCCCTGTCACTCTGGCACAGTCAGAAACGCTCACTCCAATTGTTCCAATTGTTCCAATCACTCCCGCCGTACCCACAGCCATCTCTCCAAAGCCAGCCCCACCCAAGCCCGCGCCCAAGCCGTCCCGGCGGCGGCGACGACGGTCCGATGATGATGACGAGGAGCGCGGCCTGCGTGCCAGGATCAACCAGATTGCCAACACCAAGTGGGGCAAGCGCGTCATCCTCCCGCTCGGAGCGCTGGCCATCTGTTATTTCTTCTACGACTTGTTCTTCAGCGGCCCGTCGGTGTCGGACATCGTGGCCCGGGGGAAGTCGGCGGGATACCCAATCGCTCACACCCTGGCCGCATCAGATTACTGGGATGAATTTGCCAAGGACAACAAGGCGGCCGGGGCCAAGTTCCAGGAGAAGTACGTCGAACTGTCGGGAACTGTGCGGGCAGTGGTCAACGAGCCGAAGAAGGTGGCCCTGATCCTTGAGACCCCCTCGTCGACCAACGGGGTCGAGTGCAACTTTACGACAGCCGAGGAGTTTTCGGGGATCAAGGCGGGGGATCAGGTGACGATCCAGGGGGAGGCGCTGCCGCGAACCAAGCTGGACGCAAACGTCGCCCTCAACATGTGCAAACTCAGGAACCGGTGACAGCCTCGCTGAATCGCCGGTCGCGGGATCGGCGATGAACCTGGCTCACTGTGCAAGGTCCCATCCAAGGCGTTGCCCTGGGTTTGCTCAGTTCTGGGCAACACACTGACTGGTGCGCTCTGATCGAGTTCGTTCCAACATCAACTAATCCGCCCGAGAGCTGGCCACGACCCGCTTCCCGGCGATGAGCCGGATACCGACGTTGAGCAACATGACCACGGCGAGCAGGACGACCGTTCCGCCCCAGGCCTGATCCCGCCAGTCGGCGAATTGGCTGCGGGAGTAGGTGAAAATGTATCCCGGCAGAAACGGAGTCTGGCCTTCAGGCCGTGCGTGGAGGAACGGGAACGAGCCGTCGATCGTAACCGGCCAGTAATCGTACTGCCCGGACGTTAGCAGAAGTGGGGCCGTCTCTCCGGCGATACGGCCGACGGCCAGGAAGATCCCGGTCACGATTGCCGGGAGAGAGGCGGGGACAATGACTCGCAAGGTCGTTTGCATTCGACTTGCGCCGAGGGCGTAACTCGCCTGACGGATCGAGTCCGGGACCAGTTTCATCGATTCCTCAGCGCTGCGAACGATGATCGGAATCATCATCACTGCCAGCGCAAAGGCCCCGGCCCAACCGTTGAACCCCCACGGCACCCCACCGAGCCAGAACGGGTACACCAGACAGGCATAGGCGAAGATCCCAATCACAATCGAGGGGACTCCTCCAAGCAACTCGGTTACGAACCGGATCACGGTCGCCATACGGCTCCGCCTGGCTTCCGCCAGGTAGATCGCAGCCAGCAACGCGAATGGGACCGCCAGCAGCGTTGCAACTGTGACCAGCATCACACTTCCCACCATCGCGTGGCCAAGTCCACCACGGTGGACAGGGTTACCGATCTCATTGAGTGGATGCTCCGCACGGCCCGCCTGCCACTCCCGATACTGCTCGAACTGGACATCGTTCATCGGTGGCCGTGCCCGTTCCGTGAACAGGGTCGACTCAACTGCGGTTGCACCGCGGACAGTGATGTAGCCGACGATCAAGAACAACGGGATCACTGTGGCCACCAGACACCCGGCCAGCACGACAGTCATCATTCGATCCACAAGGAGTACTCTCGCCACGCCATGCCGCGAGTCGGGAGCGGCGAGGGGTAACGCAGGCTCGCGACCAGCCCGCATTGTCCCGCGGCCGTTGTTCTCCCCGTCATCAGGCGTCTCCAGGCTCGCCAGGAACGTGTGGCCATTTGAGTGGCCGAGTGATCCGTTGGTCTCCGCGTCGTGAGGCGTTTCCAGGATTACCGGGACAGACAGGGTGGGTTGACGCCCCGGGCCGCGTGTCAGCCGTCGGAGAAGGAATCTCGCAGCGATGTTGAACGTGGCGGTCACCATGAGCAGGACCAACCCCAGGGCGACCAGCGCTGCTCGGAATTCCGGGGTATCGGCCTCATTGAGTTGGGTCGCGATCCGGCTGGCGATCGAGTCCCCAAGGGCGAATGGCGATGCACTGATAATCGCCTTATTCCCGATGAGCATGGTGACGGCCATCGTTTCACCCAGCGCCCGACCCAGCGCCAGGAACGAGGCGGCAACGATACCTGGACGGGCGTAGGGAAGCACAACGTGCCAAATCGTCAGCCAGCGGGTCGCCCCCAGCGCCAGGGAACCCTCACGCTGGGAGCGCGGGACAGCCTGGCAGACGTCAAAACTGATTGCCGTGATGTACGGCAGGATCATGATCGCGAGGATGAGCCCGGCAGCCAACAACCCACTGCCGCCGGTGTTCCTGTCGGTGAACAGTCCGAACACTTTCTGAAGGACGGGGGTAAGAAAGAACAACCCCCAGAACCCATAGACCACACTTGGGATGGCGGCGAGCAGTTCGATCAGAAAGGCTCCGACCCGCCGGACCCAGGCCGGGGCGATCTCGGACATATAGGTTGCGCTCGCCACCCCGAGGGGGACAGCGAGCAACATCGCGAGCACGGAGGTGACTGTGGTGCCCCAGACGAAGGACAGAACGCCATACGTTGGTGTTCCACCGCCAGGGGGTGTTGGATTCCACTCCTTGCTGGTGAGCAACTGATATTCACCGGCTCGCTTCAAGATCGGCCAGGCGTCTGCGAGCAGGACACCAACCAGGGTGGCAACCATCACCAGGATGCCGATCCCCGCCGCCCGAGTCAGGCCCTGGAAGACCATTTCGGGCCAGGATGACCGGGTGGATGGGCTGGGGGTCATGCGAGTTTAAAGTTTAAAGTTGAAAGTTTAAATCAGGAAAACGATAAGCTGATCATTGAAACTATCGGTGGTGATCGTCGATTCGGCCGTAGGGCTGGTTGGCGCCTGTTCAAAGTTTGTGTTCCTGCGTGGCCAGGCCGCCACAGAGGGCGGCCCCTACGCCAGAATTTGTAGGGGCCGCCCTCTGTGGCGGCCCGACTTTGCGATGCAATTCCGTCCAACGGAATCGGCCAAGGCGTGGCCCATTCGACGATCACAGCCAAAATAATCTTCCAAATGGGTAGAATAATATTCGACTGAAAACTGAAAACTGAAAACTGAAAACTTATAATAGCAGATTACTGAATCGAGATCGCCCCAAGTCGGGCGAGAATTTTTTCTCGCAGAGAGGCAGGCAATGGGGCGAAATTTCGTTTCATGGCCAAATTCTGACCTTCGGAAGAAACCGTCCACTTGAGGAATTCGACGAGCGCCTTGCCCTTCGCCCCACCCGCTTTCTCACCTTCGAGATGCTGGTAGACAACGCCGTAGGAGATTCCGGCGATTGGGTACGATTTTTCACCGCCAGCGTTGGTCAGGTTAAACGTCATCTCGTGGAGGGAGTATGGCTCCTCCGTCTGCTTCTCGCCGAGGTTGGCATCCGCTGCCGCAAGAATGCTGTCAAAGTTGGCCAGGATGTCGTTCCCGGCCTTGTTGCGGACCGACCCATAAGTCGCCCTCTTGTCCAGGGCGAAAGTCAGCTCGATATACCCGATCGCTCCCGGAGTCCGGTCGATGTGGCCCGCCACACCGTCGCTCTTCTGCTGTCCGATCCCGACATCGTTCGGCCACTTTGGCATGGTACTCGCCCCGACCGTCTTTTTGAACTCGGGATCCACTTTCGACAGGTAATCCGAGAAGATGAACGAGGTCCCGCTCGGCTCGGCCCGGTACACTGGCTGGATCGCCAGATCCGGGAGGTTCAGGCCGGGATTGAGGGCCGTGAGAATCCCGTCGTTCCACTTCCGGATCTTTCCGGTAAAGATCGCGGCTAGAACAGGTCCGGTGAATTTGACTGGCTCAGCCACCCCCGGGAGATTGTACATCGGAACGACGGCACCGATCACCAGCGGGATGTGGACGACCGCCCCGCCGTTCTGCGAAGCCTCGGCCAGTTGCTTTGCATTCATCGGGGCATCGGAACAGCCGAACGCAACTTCTCTCTTGGTCATTGATGCGATCCCGGCACCGGACCCTTTCGCCTGGTAGTTGATCTTCACTTTGCCGCCGGTCGTCTCGAGATATTGCTCGGTCCAGAACTTCATGATCGGTTCGATGAACGTGGCCCCCACGCCATCCAGTTCCAGGGCCGTTGGGGAGGGATCTCTGTCGCACCCGGCGAAGATCAGGCAGACGGCTAGAAGGAGGGCAGTGCGCCGAAAGCGGCAAAGCATCGGGTCGCCTCAACTGGGGCAGAGCGGGTCGTGGATGACGGCAAGTTATGAAATCATACCGAGCCGACCATTGGCGCGCAGTGAAGGTTATATGAAGTTGGTAACCTGCTCAGTGAGGCAGGGGTGACATCACATTTACGTCTGGCAGAAAAGGAGTCGATGGGCCGTTCTCACCATCGATCAGCCCACCGTATCGCTCGCCTCGCCCTTCCATTAGATCGATGATTGCACCTGGAATGACACAGACTTGCAGATTTTTTATTAGAGGTGCGACTCATGTTAATATGTCGTTCCTAAATCGATCGGTAGAATGAAATCGACCACCGTCATAGGCAGCAGTAGTTGGGGATAGGAGCCCCGAATGGGGCTCTGGAAAATCGCTCGACGTGTAGACGTCATGACACATCCGTGAGATTCCGGCCGCTACCCATCGCGTTGGGCCGGCAAGTCGATTACACTTCCCAATAGTGCTGCGTTACCGCTCGCCCACCTTTCCCTCACAGGAGCCTATCCCATGATGCCCGCCGACACGACCCCGTCCTGCCCCGAGTGCGACCACGGGCCGATCACCTCCCCCATCCTGGGCCGACGCGACTTCATCCGTGTCCTTGGCACCTCCGCCACGGCCGTCGCTGTCGGAGGGGTGGCCGCGCTGTCCCCACTGGCACGGGCTCGTGCCGCCCGAGCCGAGAAACAGGCCGCCGCCGAGGCCCTGGTGTTCGAGCTATTCGCCACGATGGACTCGGACCAGAAGCAGAAGCTGGTCCGCCCGTGGGACCACGGGATGAAGAACGGAAAGGGCATGCCCACCCGGCTGGAAACGGCCAACGATGCGGTCGACAAACTGCGCATCGGCATCGAATACAACAAGAAACAGGTCGAACTCCTGAACCGCATCTTCCGGTCGATCGCCAACGGTGAGGAAGGGTACAAGCGGCTCAGCCGCAATGGGAAATTCGACAACAGCGGGGATTTCGAGAGCATCGGAGCCCTGATCTACGGCGAGGCGGCCGAAGGGAAGAAGTTCTCCCTGGTCTTCAGCGGCCACCACCTGACGATCCGCTGCGACGGCAACTCGGAGGCCCAAACCGCCTTCGGCGGCCCGCTGTACTACGGGCACAGCCCCAGCGGCTACGCCAGCACAAACGTGTTCAACTACCAGACGAAGGTGGTCAACGAGGTGTTCGCAGCGCTGGACGAGACGCAGCGGAAGATCGCCGTGATGAGCGGGAGGTGGAAGGACGGAGTCGACACGGTGAAGCTCCCCAAACCCTCCGACAAGGTTCCCGGGCTCGCCTTCGCCGATATGAGCACGGACCAAAAGGCGCTGGTCGAGAGAGTGATGCGGGAACTGGTCTCCCCATACCGCAAGGAAGACGGGGACGAGGTGATGGAAATCGTCAAGGCGAACGGTGGGATGGAGAAGATCGCCCTGGCCTTCTACCAGGAAGGTAAGACCTCCGCCAAGGAGCCGTGGACCTTCTGGCGTCTGGAAGGCCCCGGCTTCGTCTGGAGCTTCCGCGCCCTCCCGCATATCCACACGTTCGTCAATATTAGCAGTAAGATCAGTTAAAGTGATGGATGGTCTGTATGAAGCGAAGAATGGCTCGAAGATGATGTAATGCGTTAGAACCGCAACGGGATAAGAGAAGNNCTTCTCTTATCCCGTTGCGGTTCGGCCGCGCTGTGTCATCTGCGGGCCATTGCCTTTCTGTCTTCTCCCCCATATCGCAAAAAATTTCACTCACGCCGCGGCCCCTCATCCGTTAATTTCGTGACGACCACCTGGACAACCCGAAGGTGGCACTCCCGGCGGCCAGCACGTCCGCTGTCGGGCAACACTTGTCTATTGGAACTCCCATTCGCCTGAACGCGATTCAGGCCCGCGGTTCTGCGCACTCAGGAGGACCAGCCATGAGCTGGAAGGTGATCTGTTCGTGTTGTTCGCTCCCTTTCCAGGTCGCCCGCGACGATTTCGGGCGGATTGTGCGGTGTCCCCGCACCGGGCGGGCCATCCGAGTCCCCGAGACCCCGTCGGGCTCGACACGCGATAGGAAAGCCCCACCCGGGACGGTTGCCCAACCTCCGCGGGTGACATCGACCACAGAGGCCCCTCCCGCGCCGAGCCGCCGGAAAAAACGCTCCGCTCGCAAACGAACCCGAAAGGCGTTGCTCGGCCCCGCAGCCCGGGCGGTTCTGGTGATTGGCGTGGTCGTTCTTTTCGTGGGCGGGTTCGCCGCCAAGCGGTTGGGCAAACCCGCGAGCAAGCAAGAAGGGCAGGAGGTCGCCGCCGCTGCGACCCCATTACCAACGGACTCGCTGCCGCAACCGGAGGAAGCCATCCCCGCGCCAACGACCCCCGTTGCGCCGAAGGTCGTTGTGATCGCACCCCCTCCAAAGCTGGCCCAGGTCGCTGTTGCACCAAGCCCTCGGCTGGTCGTCCGAGCGGCAACCGAACCAGCCGCTCAGGTGGCGGTCGAACCTCCTCCGCCCGCTGTCCGGGGGTTCATCGTCCACTCCCTCCCGAAGCGGATTGATGCCCGGCCAGGTGATCGGGTCGAACAGGAGTTGCTCGGGATGAGGGAACTGGCACTCGACACACCCGGCTCGACCCGCTTCGCCAACGACTTGCTCAGCCTCGCCCGGACCCGCAAGACCCGGGGGCTCCAGGAGCCGGTGATCATGCTGGCTTGCCGGAACCGACCAGAACTCGCCGGCCTCCCATTCCGACTCGGGCCTGATGCCGTCCTTCCACGCGATCGGGCGACGGCAATGAATGCGCTGTCGAAGGAACTGCGGGATGTCATCCAGAAGAACAGCGATCCCGACACCTTCCGACCAGACCCGGACAAACTCTATTCGGCTCTCGGTGCCGACCGTCCAGCCAAACGAGATCAGAAGGTATGGGCGAATGCCGAAGCCATCCCGTGCATTGAGCAGATGCTTCAGGCGGAGGGCAAGACAGTCCGGCGGATGAGCTGCGAGATGCTTCGGAACCTTCCCGGCCGGGCCTCCACCGAGACGCTGGCCCGATGGGCCGTTTTCGACACCGACCCGGACAACCGGGCAGCGGCGGTAGCTGCGCTCCGCGATCGAAATCCGGCCGAGGTCACCGGGCTTCTCGTCTCCCACCTTCGGTATCCCTGGGCGCGGGCGGTCGAACACGCTTGCGAAGCCCTGATTGCCCTCGACTGTACAGACGCGATCCCGGCTCTGGCCGCAGCCTACCAGCAGCCCGACCCGGACGCCCCTTTCGAAGTCGCCACGCCAGGGTTGCAATGGCAGACGTTCCGCCGCGAGGTGGTCCGGGTCAACCACTTGCGCAACTGTGTGCTTTGCCACGTCCCATCGTTCGAGACGACTGATCTGGTTCGTGGAGCCATCCCGGACTTGAACAGCCCTCCCCCGCCACCGACGACACCGGCATACTACAACTCCAGCTCATCGTTCGTTGCGGCCGAAGTGACTTACCTCCGGCAAGACTTCTCGGTCGTGCAGCCGGTTGCCAATCCGGGCAAATGGCCGACCCACCAGCGGTATGATTATCTGGTGGCGGTTCGGCGGACTACCAGTCCTGTGGCGGATGGGCCGTCGGTCGCAAGCCCGTATCGAGCGGCGATTTGGTCCGCCCTCCGGGAACTCTCCGGGCGAGATCCAGACCAAAACCCGGAGTGGTTGCGGGCGCAGCAACGACGTGCCGGGCTCGTGGATTCTGGCCGAACTGCGGAAGTCGCCCGGATGCTGTCGATGACCGCGAACCCGAATGCCCTGGTGTCGATCAAGCAACTGGATTCCACCCACCCCCTCTTGCGGCAATCCGACGGCGAACTCGGTCAGACCGTGCGGCAGTTGCAAACTGCCCACGGGGCACCCGCCATCCGATTGGCCCTGGTCGCGTACCTCGACCCGCTGACCCGGGATCTGGACCCGTCGATCGCAGCCAAAGCCGCTCGGCTGCTCGCTGTGGTCAACGGAAAACTCCCGGACGTGGATCTCCCTGCCAAGTTGCGAGAGGTGAGCTGGGGAACGGATTGATCGGATTGGTGGGGTGTAGAAGGGAGTCGGCGTCGGGTGGGTCAGGTCGATGAGGCCCACCCGAGCTGAAGAAGAGCCGATGCACGCACCCCGCTGAAACCTGTGGGTGTGATCTCTCGGGTGCGCCAAAACGCAAGGGAAACCCACGCATATTTCGAGACTTCTCGCTGGACGCGACAGCACCCTGCTCTGTTGGTTGCCAATCTCCCTGGTTCCCACGCTCTGCGTGGGAATGCTGTCTTCGACGCTCCGCGTCTTGGCCTGAACCGAGCGGAGGCGTGATCGACGAGTGGGCAGACATCGTCCCCAACGTGTTGCCCCACACCCGCAGAGCGGGTAAAGACCGGTTCCCACGCAGAACCCTTTTGCCGCCGTTGGCGGCCATCAACACCCCGTGAAGTGTGGTGCAACCCCCGAAGCCGGCCTCACAGAGGCCAGCTCCAGCAAGGCAATCCTCCAAATCTGTAGCTGGCCTCTGTGAGGCCGGGCTTTGATCCCGCCATGCCAACTTCCGGCATCTTCACGGGGAGCGTCTCAGACGGCATTCCCACGCGGAGCCCTTTTGCCGCCGTTGGCGGCC
>PLDW01000148.1:0-5046 GCA_003136315.1 Gemmataceae bacterium
ACGTCCAATCGTCTTTCCATAGACGCGACAATCTCAACGGGTGCCTGTATCAGTAACTGGGGTCTGGGGGGTCAGGTGATGCCACCTTCTGAAACAGATCCAGTCGAGGCGGTCTTACTTGGCTTCCCCGGTTGGAGTCGGGCGATACCCATCTGGCCGCCGGCCGAGCCCGGGTCCGGGCGGGGTGACCGCGATGACAGAGCCGGAATCGGAGGTCAGGGCAGTGACGGGGATGACCCGAAACTCAACGCCAGTTTCTGGCACCGCCCCGGGTCCAAACACAGCGGTGTAGGCATTTGCCCTCCGGAAATACCGGTGTTCGGTCGCAATACCGGACCCTGACCGCGTCAGGAGCAACTGGACCGGCTCGTGATCGCCGTAGAAAGTTCGCACGACCAAGCAGTCGAGCCGCTCCGGGCTGCCTTCAAGCGTTTGTTTCTCGACTGTCAAACGGAATGTACGACCGTCGAACTGGTGCTCCAGTTCTCCGCCGTCGGTGGGAATGAGCTGTTTCGGGATGCGGAAGGTCTTCCCGCCAGGCGCGTCCGTCCGCATCCACACCCGGACTGTGGCTGGCCGGAACCCTGAGGCCGGACGGTCAGCGCGCGGCCACCCCTCGACCCGAAGATCCCAGGCCGGAGCGGGATACCCGTACAGACGGGTGACGACTGTCTTGGTCTCCCCCCAGCCAACTGGTGGATCGTTGCCCGGCGGGTCAGCCTCGGTTGGGGCGACCTGCCACCACATCGCGTCGGGGAGGACGTGCCGGATCAACGGTTCCGGGCCGGCGGTCGCTGGCTGTCGGCGGTGTGGCGGAACCCGTTCGACCATCGCCACAGCCCCATACTGCACCGGCTCAAGCCCGTCTTCCACACCCGAACTCGGAACAGAAAGTACCCACTCCCCGTCCGTTCGATACTTCTTGATCGCCCGGCCAAATGAATCCGCGTGCAGTTCTCGCTGTAATNNAGCTGAACCTTTGGGAGTTGGCTGAAGCGAGATGTCGAGAGTCGGGCGGAGTAGGTTCCAGCCGGCACTTGCGGGGACCATAGCAACACGTTGGGGTCGATGTCCCCTTCCAGGTCAGTGTTGCCGCGCGGAATGACAGGGGGGCGGGAAGGCCACCCAGTCGCGGGGTATCTGTTCGGGCTCGGTCGTTGGTCCCCGCTGCCCGTCAGGATCAGCTTCGGCCAGATGGCGTTCGTTAACTCCCGCCGTAAACCGTCCGCGTCGTTGACCGAGATCACCTCTCCGGGTGTGTCCAGATTGGGGAGGTCAGCGAATAGCTCGGTGGACACTTTGAGATCCGCTTCGTTCAGCGCAAACTGAACGACGAAAAGCTTGACCCCGCTCGCCGTCAGGGCGTTCTTCATCTCCTTCCGGAGCGACTCACGCTCTTCGGGAGGGATGCCGACCTTGCCGCTGTCGTCGGCACCGTCTGTGAGTACGACCAGGACTTTCGGGCCTTCCTCCGGGGCGGGGAAATCCGACCGGGCGGACAGGATGATCGACTGAATCAGGGGTGTTTCACCGTAGGGCTCGTAGCGTCGCAACTGGGCGATCAGATCCTTCAAGCGCTTCCCGTCGGTCCCTCGCCAATCGGCCACAGCGGCCTCATCAGGAGCGGGGTAAACAACTGCTTCCTCGTCAGTGAGACCTCGGGCGGAGAAGAGCCGAATCCGCAGTGGCGTCCCCTTCGGGAGTTCTG
This sequence comes from Gemmataceae bacterium, assembly GCA_003136315.1. Classification (GTDB taxonomy): domain Bacteria; phylum Planctomycetota; class Planctomycetia; order Gemmatales; family Gemmataceae; genus Urbifossiella. Next base: position 1,709 of record PLDW01000148.1, read on the forward strand.
CGAGGACAGCTTCGAGCCGCTGGAGCGCCAGGTTGAACTTCGACGGCCCCTCCTTCCACGCCTCATCCGACCCAGGCAGGCGAAAACCGTTGAGACCCTCCTTCATACTCCCCGAGTAATCCAGGAGGATGGTGATCGCAGCGGGGGGCCGGTCGGCAGCCGCCCGGACGCTCACGGAGGCTTGGTCGGTTGTTGGTCCAGGATCGGTGATGACCAACTCCGGTCGGCGGTAAACGTCGAGAGATCGAGAGTCTACCGGCTGCTGTCCGCGGTAATACACCTGAGCTTTGACCATCCCTTTCGCCTGGATTTCGTTGTCAGTGTTGCCTCGTAGTTCCAGGTCGAGCGGACCGGGGATGGGTTTCACCTCGATCAGGTCACGGACGGGGGACGACCGATCGGGCACAGACTTCACCGGCTGAGGTCCATCGGGTGGAAAGGAGACCTCGCGAAACACGACACCATGACCCGGTGGCACACCCGGTGGCACCGTCAAGTCGAACCGGAGACTGCGATGACTCTCACTCGTCCACCGGACGGGACCTGGACCGGCCGAGAACCGAACGGAGAGGGGCTCCACTCGTTCCAGCTTCGACCGCACAGCCTCGCTCCGGTCTGTTCGAGTTCCCCCGCCGAACTGATCGGCATCGGCCAGGTATCGGGCCGCTGCCCGATGGTAGTACGGTTTCCCACCCCGGGTCAGGTTCTCGTCGTACCAGTGGTCTGTAAACGCTCGGTCGGCGAGGTCGGTCAGGAGATCCCGCCAGCGGAGTCGGGCATTCCATGCAGCTGGCTCGCGATCCGGGTGGTCGTCCCGGTCGAACGGCACACTCAATCGACTCCAGGGTTCAGCCAAACCGGCGGGATCGCTGGATAGTTGTGCTAACTGTCGGTAGCACCCCGCCACCTCTGCGACAGTCTGGGCCTGCGGGTCGGTTGGGATCGCCCGGCCCGGCAGACTGTGGGCAGCGAGAACGGCTGTGCCGAGTTCCGCCCGCGCCAACTGAACCCGGCGTTCGACAACAGCCTTCGCATCGGCGGGATTCAACGCAATACGGGGCTGCACCCCGGCTTTCAAGGTTGCGCCGCTGAGCAGGGTCATTGTGATTGTCCGGGACGCGAGGAGCAGTTGCTCGCGCTGGTCGGCCCGGAGTAAGGGAGTGGTGAGGAGCCCTTCCTTCGGGCTCCACTCCTGCTGGAGGGCTGTGGCCTGGAGTTGGTCACGGACCGCTTTCGTGAACCGCGTCTGCAATGCCTTGAATCGCTCCCAGACATCTTTTGCCTGAGTCACTGGCGGGGTGGATCCAACTTGGTGAGAAAGTAGCTCTTCCAGTTTGTGGACCCGGTCCCAGAGTTCGACGACTGCCTGGACATCGGGGTCAGTCGCATCGGCGCGATTCACCTCCCATCGCCCGAGGAATGGCAAATCTGCCAGGATGCGATCTCGGATCTGGAATGCGGAGCGGGCGTCGGCGGCCGTGACGGCGACCGCAGCATACTCACTCCGGAGGGTATCCAATCGCGATGTCGGGTGATCGGTCGGGTCAGGCGAAAACAACCGATCCTCGGCGTCCCGGCGCCGAACGTCTGCCCCCGAAAGAGACGACCGGGTGAATGGCCAGATCCGCTCGCTAAAGACCGCCGAGTGGGGGCCGTACCGGACCAGTGGCTGGCCAGGTTCAGGGAGCCCGAGCGCCGCTCGATCGGCCAGGGAACGGACATCCAGAGCGTTTTTCCAGTCGTTCGGGGGAGGGACCGGTGGGCTCCGAACGGACCGGTAGAACTGTTGGACCATGAGGGCGAGGTGCCACTCCGCCGCCCGCAGACCCGGTTCACCTCGAACGGCGTCGGGCGGAACATCGGCTCGACCCGACGCCACATCCCAAAGCCCCTTTGCCACTCCCGGGGTGGTTGGGTCGCGGAGTGCCCGGAACGCCTGGAGTTGCGGGAGGTCAGCAGGATCGACCGGAAGGACTGGCCGGCGGAGATCGTCCTCCGTCGCTTGCAGGGCGACTCCGAGGCGGTCGACACACCTGGTCTCACCGGCTCGTACAGCTCGTTCGTAACGGAGCAGCAACTCGCAATAACGCCGCCAGAGCCGGGGTGTGTAGGCTGCTGGGTGAGGGGTTCGGGCCTCGAACTCGGCGTGTCGTTCCCAGTGTTCTTTCCAGTCTTTTGGGAGGTCGAGACTGACTGGTGAGGCGGTCGCCGGGGACGCCGTTGGGCGGATACCGATGCGGATTCTGGCCGCCCGGAGACGGGCCTGCTCGTCCTGCCCGTCGGGGCCTGCCGACAGGAGAACCGGGGTCTGTGGGACGGGCCGGTTGTCCCGTGTCCACTGGTCAGTCAATTCCTTCGCGGCATCAAAGAGTTGGCTGGCGGAAATCACATCCGTTGAGCCAGTCGGGTCATCCATCGCCCGGATGACAGCGTCGGCGAAGGCCGTCGACCGTAATTCTTCCGACTCCCACCCGCGCTGGCCGCTCTCGCACCCGGAGAGAATCACGAGGTGAGGGCACTTCCGGATTTCCTCGTCGAGGGATCGCAGGGCCGCCGGGAAAACATCGGTGAGGTGCCCGTAGACGGGGTCCGGAGGGAGCCGGCCCGGGTCGAGCAAGAGAACGAGCCGTTTCTCACGGAGAGGACCATTCGCCAGGGCTGCGAGCAATCGGCGGACGGGGAGGCGGTCGTGCCCCCCGACATAAAGGACCGGTTCGGGGCCGGTCGGACCGGGCTCGGTCCCACAGTGGACCCCGAAGTAAATCATGATCGGGTCGTACTTCTGAAACTGCTCCAACCAGCCAGATAACTCGGCCTCTCCAGCGGGGAGCCTGACCGGGCCACTGTCCGGGCCAGTCACGATCCGAGCTGAGTTCCGGCCCCAAGCTGTCCGTCCCGCCCAATCCTTGCCCCGGTCGAGAAACCGCCGAGCGCTTTGCCAACCGGCGAAGTCGAGAGGGACATCCAGGGACTCGGCATCGGCAGTCGGGTCGGCGGCGACTGCGATGAAACAGGGCTGTGGGGGGCGGGTGAGCAGAAAGAGGAGGTAGGCAACCCCACCAAGGCAGACCACTGCGGCGGCGAACAGACCAAACCAGGTCAGCCAGCCTCGCCGAGTGGGACGCGATCCCGTGCCAGGCTTCCAGCCATAGCGACTCTCCCGACGGGGTCGGGCATCGCCTCCACGCCACGACGGCTGCCCCTGACCGGACTGCTGAGACATACTCGACACTCGGCTGGATTAAGGCAGTCGGTGAGAGGAAATCGACCAGTGGGATGGGGTGCCACGGGCGGCTGGTCCGCCCGTGAAGGCGCTGCACGGGCGGGCTCGGGTGCCA
>PLDW01000148.1:5053-9012 GCA_003136315.1 Gemmataceae bacterium
CATGATCGTGGTAGGTCATTTCCAGGCATCTGCCTCAAGGGAACTCAAACGGGAACACGGTATCAGGTCACATGGTACTGGAACCGGCCACCCACATCGACCCCGACATGGGCGGAGATCATCGGCCGGCCTTCGGCCATTCGACTCAGGAATTCCCGAGAGAGTTCGGGGAGGAGAGTGCCGGTGAGTATGTGGTCCACATTTCTCGCCCCGCTCTCGACCTCCTTGCAACGCCCGGCGATCGTGTCGACGAGGGCTGCATCGTAGCTGAACGCGGCCCTGTGATTGAGTCGAATGCGGTCGCCGATCCGCTTGAGTTGCAGGCGAATGATGTTCTTCAAGACCTCATCGGCGAGTGGAAAATACGGCACAACCGTCATCCGCCCCAGAAGCGCCGGCTTGAACGCCTTGAGAAGATCCGGGCGAAGAGCGGCGGCCAGGCCATCCGCATCCGGACAGGTGTCCGGATCCGCGCAGACTTTCATAATCGTGTCCGTCCCGACATTCGCCGTGAGCAAGATAATGGTATTCTTGAAGTTGATTTCGTTGCCCTTGTCATCCTGGAGAGTGCCTTTGTCGAATACTTGATAGAAGATTTCCTGGACGGATTCGTTCGCCTTCTCCACCTCGTCCAGCAGGACCACGCTATAAGGTTTGCGACGGACGGCCTCAGTCAATACCCCTCCTTCCCCGTAACCAACATATCCCGGGGCGGAGCCGGTCAGGCGAGAAATCTTGTGGTCTTCCTTGTACTCGCTCATGTTGATGGTGATCAGGTTTCGGTCGCCACCGTATAGAGTTTCCGCCAGGGTGATGGCGGTCTCGGTCTTCCCAACCCCGCTCGGGCCGACGAGCAGAAACACTCCTAGCGGTCGTCGTGGGTCGGCCAGTCCGGCCCGAGAGGTCTGAATCCGCTGCGCCAGAGCTTCGAGGGCATGGGTCTGGCCGACCACTCGCTCTGCCAGCCTCTCGCGGAGACGGAGTACGGCGTCGATCTCGTTGCGAACCATTTTCCCGACCGGGATGCCTGTCCAGCCGGAAACCACCTCGGCAATCGCCTGTCCGCTGACAAGTGGGTGGACGAGCGGGTGCTCACCCTGGAGGTCAGCAAGGGCCGCAGTCTTGGTCGCCAGTTCGGTTTTGGCAGCGGTCTCGTCGACCGGGGTGAGCTTGTCCTTCTCGCCTCCAGCGGCGTGGGCTTCGAGACGACCGCGAAGGGTGCGGATCTGCTCGACCAGGGCCAGTTCTCCCGCCAAGCGTTTCTCCAATTCTTTCAACGCTGCCTCGGCGTCGCTTTTGGTTTGGCGGAGTTCCTGGAGTCGGGTCTGGTGCTGGCCACCGGCAACTTGTTCCCGCTCCAGGGTCCGGATCTCAGTCTCGGCATGTTCCACCTCTCGACGCCGAGCCAGCATCTGAGCGGGTGTGGCGGCCTGGCTCAAGGCCACCTTGGCACATGCTGTATCGAGCAGGCTGACACTTTTGTCCGGGAGTTGCCGGTCGGTGATGTACCGGTGGGACAGCCTTACGGCCTCGGCCACAGCCTCATCCAGGATTCGCACCTTGTGGTGGCGCTCCAACATTCCGGCAATTCCCCGTAGCATGAGAATGCCGAGGTCGACTGTCGGCTCGTCGACTTTCACCTCCTGGAACCGCCGCTTGAGGGCCGGGTCGCTCTCAAAATATTTTTTGTATTCCATACGGGTGGTGGCTGCGATGGTACGCAGTTCGCCACGGGCCAGAGCTGGTTTGAGCAAATTTGCCGCATCTCCCTGCCCGGCCGACCCGCCCGCCCCGATCAGCGTGTGCGCCTCGTCGATGAACAGAATGATGGGAACCGGGGACGACTTGACCTCCTGGATGACCCCTTTCAGACGGTTTTCAAACTCCCCTTTCACCCCAGCGCCGGCCTGGAGGAGAGCCAGGTCGAGAACCCGTACCTGGACCCCGCGCAGCGGCGGCGGCACATCCCCTGTCGCAACTTTCAGGGCAAACCCCTCGACCACTGCGGTCTTCCCGACGCCGGCCTCCCCGGTCAAAATGGGGTTGTTCTGCCGGCGGCGAGTCAGGATATCGATGAGCTGGGCGATCTCCGTGTCCCGGCCGATCACCGCATCCAGTTTGCCAGTTTTCGCCTGGGCGGTCAGATCGTAGGTGAACTGATCGAGGGACGGGGTCTTCGAGTCGACAGCGGGGCGGCCTGGCTCGCCCCCACTGGCTGGAGCGGCTTCGCCCGGTTCGGCCGCATCTTCGGCAGTCCCAGCAATCAGGGACTTCACATCACGGATGAGCTGGTCGGCCGGGATCTTCCCGAGTTCAGGGGAGGCGGATCTGGCCCGGGGTGCCAGGGATCGATCACCGAGGAGGGCTGCGAGGAGATACCCGGACCGAACTCGGCTGGCGCTGTACTCCAGGGACGCGAGCGACCAGGCCTCACGCATCAGATCGACAACTTCGGCGGAGAGTTCTGGACCCCGAGCGTTTCCGGTCTTCAGTCCATCGAGGGTGCGAGTGAGTTCCCGGACGACCCGGCCAGGATCGAGGTCGTAATGTTTGAAAACGCGGGCCAGATCTCCGTCCGATGGCTCGGCCAGTTTGAGCAACCAGTGTTCCAGTTCGACGTTGTAATTGGTCCGTGAGACGCAGAGCCCGGCCGCAGCCTCCAGGGCCCGACGGGTGGGGGCGTTCAACTTGGCAACCAGGGACTTCAGGTTAGTGACGGCCACGGCGATTCTCTTGGGGAGTGAAATGGTCTGGATCAATTGGACGGCCCGAGCCAGATCTGCTGAGTCAGACTGCCCTTAGGGTTGCGAGTTCACCATCGAAGACGGCATCGTCGGCTGGGTGGGGATGCGGAGCGCTGAGGATCCAACTGTTCCAGCCCAGGCGGGGGCCAGCGTCGTGGTCATCAAGAGCACACGGTGGAACATGGTCCGCCTCCAGGACAAGTTGGATGTCGAAGTCGAACTCCGGTCCGGCGTGCAGTCGAATGAGCTGGGCCATCAGGAAGAACGCTTTTCGGTCCACGTCCGGGTCGGGGTCCGGGAGAAACTCCATGAACTGGCCGTAACGCAGCGGTCCGACGCGAACCCGGAACTTACCCTGAATATCCCAGACCCGGTCGCCTGCAACGGCGTTCACGCCGAGTTCACAGTTCCCGTCATCCCACCCAAGCCGGGATTGGCTAGGAGGGTCGAGGATCAGCCACTGGCCCTGATATTCCTGGATCTCAACGGGCACCTGGAAATAGCCGGACAGGAGGACCCCCAACCCCCACGCGCTACGGTGCCCCTGGGAGAGCAGACCCGAGAATCGCAGCAGGCCGAGGTCGTCGACACGGGCGAGCGGTCGAATCTCGCCCTCTGGGCCAGAGGCGACAACGCGTATCCGATCCCGCAACCCACGAGTGCCGAGCCCAACGACACTGAGCAGAGCGCGGGTGAACCCGTCCGGTTCTTCGGGGTCTCTTCGGTCCGCTTCCCCGCGTTCAAATGGGAGGACGAATCGGTACTTTTCCCAGGCTGCGTAGAACAGGGCCGTGAGTCGATGGTTGAACAGGTCAAGCCAGTCCCGCAGAGCCCGTTTCTCCGCGCCCTTCACCTCCCGCTCGATCCGGAGGAGTAAGTCTGTGTAGTATCGCGGCAGAACGCCACTTGGCCCCGTCAGGCCGAGGAATGTGATGGTCATCCGTGGGGGAACATCGCGTGCCGTCGGCTGAAGGTCGTGGACCGCGCTGGCGGGGAACGCCAGCGACAAGTGGGCCGAGAAGCGGACGGTCGGGGTGGCGGGGACTGACCCGCTCCGGTCCTCCGCAAGGTGTCGTAAGAGCCGGACGGCCTGGAAGAAATCGAATGCGAACGGCTCGTCAAGGAGTCGGTTGGCAACCGGAGATTCGGGGGATGATCCGGGCATATTCGATGACTGCGAGTTAAATGGGTGTAACCGGTCGGGCTCGCCCCAAA
>PLDW01000115.1:0-5239 GCA_003136315.1 Gemmataceae bacterium
CCCCCCCCCCCCCCCCCCCCCCCCCCCCCCCCCCCCGCCACCCCCCCGCAAAGGCTGTCACATTCCAGGAGCAAGCATCGGTCTAACGGGAGGGCGAGGCTCCTGCCGAGCGTGTGGGTGGTGCGGCTCGACAGGAGCCTCGCCCTCCCATTTGCATGTCTGAGCGTCTTTTCCGTAGATGCGACAGCCTCTGCGGGTTCCTGTATAAGAAGGAAGGGGGAGCAGGGTCGGAACCTAACCCCCCAACCCCCTTCCCTAAAAAGGAAGGGGGAGCAAATCCTCTTAGGGAGGAGTTCTCTCCGCTCGTCACATCATGGCCGCCCAGACCAGAGTCCCCGTTTCCTGTCGTTCAGATTAGTTAGCGATTGACGATCGGACCCGATTCCCGAATCGAGCTCAGCACGGGCAAGGGCTCCGGAGCGGGCGGGAGTGGTGGCGGCGCCAGGGGCAGTGTCGCGGCATCCGGGGAAAACGCTGTGGCTGCTACCAGATCCTTGGGGAGTTGCCGCTGGGCCATCAACTCCCCGTCGGGTAGTGACCGCCAGGCCGTCAACCCGTCCCAACTGCCGATCACCAGCGTCAGGCCGTCGGGGGAAAACCTCGTGGCCCCGACCGGGCCAGTCGCGGGGTAAGCGGCGATTCTCCGACGGTCGGGAATCGACCAGCATTCGACCCACCCGGTATCGCGATCGAGCCAGGAACCGAACGCCACGGCAACAGTCTGGCCATCGGGAGCGCACGAGAGACTGTTCGCCGGCCCTTCGACAACCCACCTGCTCAGCACATCCAGAGTCGAGGGGTCGCAGACAGAAATGCCGCGATCGGCATCCAGAACCAGGAGTCGGGATCCGTCTGGCGTGTAGGCAATGGCCCGCGATGTGGCGGGAACGTGCGTCACAGCCAGAACATTGCCGCGAGTATCCCACACCCGCACCACTGTTCCAGGGCCGGCAGTGGCAAGTCGGTTGCCGCCTGGTGCGAACGCCAGCGCGGTCGGCTTACCAGGGCCGAGTGCCCACACCGTTCCGTCCGCGCCACGGAGGACGACCTCACGGTCGCGGGCGACGGCGGTGAGCAAGCCACCCGGTGCCGGCGCTGTGGCCCATGCGGGCGGTTCGACGGACTTCTTTGGCGTTGGACAACGCACTTGCCGTGGGCCTGCCACAATTGGAACTGGCGCGGCAGGTCGCGTGAGTTCTGTGACCTCTGGGGGAGTGGTGGTCCGGAGTACCGGTTGAAGCAGGAGGCAGGCCCCGACCACCGCGTAGACCCCGCCCGCCACGCCACGGAGTTGACTGGGGCGGTCGGCGTGCATGATGCCGGCCAGGCGACGGTGGAGAAGCCGTGCATCCCGGTTCGCTGCTCCACACGCTCCCGGCGGGAGGGACGGTCGGCGCGACTCGGCGATGAAATCGACAGTTGCCAGCAGGGCCTCTGCGTACCGTCGGGGGGACGAGACGAGGCCCCCCACCACCCAACCGTCGCAGCATTCTTCCTCAGCCGCCTCGATCCCCGCACGGGCCATCCACACCGCGGGATGCCACCAATAGAGCCCAGTCGCGACGAACTCGAGCACCCGCACCCAGTGGTCGCGGCGGCGGTAGTGGGCAAACTCGTGGGCCAGCAGGGTGTCCCTCGCTTCGGGGGCCAGACGCCCAAGTAACTCCCGAGGGAACAACACGACTGTCCCGCGACCCACCCCCCACAGCATCGGCGAGCCGATTCCTGTCGCGACCTTCACAACTGGAGGGCGGGCAAGTCCCAGCGCTGTGGCGATGCGAGCGGCGGCCTCGGCCACATCCGCCCCGACATCTTCCGCCCCCCGAAGCCGTCGCCGGAATCGGACGATCCGCCGACACTGCCAGACGAACCAACCGATGGTGCCGGCAGCCCACACACCGAAGACACAATCGGCGAGCCCGATCGACCTGTACCGGTCCCACCACGTAAGACTGGTTGCCTTCCCACCCGTAACCGCTCGACCAGACTCGGTCGGGACAGGAACGAAGAGCGTCACTAGCAAGGAGGGTCGGGTCGGATCGGTGTGTGGTTCAGCCCAGGATGCTGGCAGGATGAAGACCGGGACGCTGATGAGCGGGGGCGTCACCAACTTCAGAAGCACCAATAGCCACGCAGCATGCCGCACGGCGGGAGAACGGCAGGTGTACCCAACGGCCAGGGCAAATAGGGCGAGGACGGCGGTGACCGCAGCGTTGCCGAGCATCGCATGCACCACGCTCACGGCCCACCCCTTTCGCCTCTCAATTCGTCTTGCCGGGAGCCTTTCCGTCCAGTTCGTCGAGGACTTTTCGGAGCTCGTCACGGTCCTTGGCTGACAGTCTCTGCGATCGTACGAGGTGGGTGAGCAGCGGCGTCAGGTCGCCATCACAGAGTTGGTCCGCAGCGGCCTGAAGGCGATTGCCGACAAGTTCCTCTCGCTTGACCGAGGCGCTGTAATGGTGGGGCCAGTGATTCCGGTCACGGGCGACGCACCCCTTCGCTTCCAGCCGGTCGAGTAACTTCTGCACTGTGGCGAGCAGGGCCGCCGGGGTGTTGCCGTAAAGGGCTTCCGTCAGTTCACGTACAGTTGCAGACGGCCGTTGCCAGAGTTCCATGAGGACCGACAGTTCCGTCTCGGTAATTTCCCGTGCCGCCCGGCCCATTGTATCTGGCTCCTTCTTTACTCTCCATTATAAAGACGCTTTGTCTGGAATGTCAATAGCCGCGAACCCCTCATCAGGCCAGACCAAGCCACCGGCGGCAGAACCATTCCGCCGACAGGAGCGTTAGAAGCGCCCCCAGAATCAGTTCGCGACTCCACAGCGGAGTTCGGCGCACCGTGGACGGGTTCTCTGCAACCGAAAACTCAGCAAGGGCGTTCGCGAGGGCTTTCGGGTCCGTGAACTCGCGGCCACCGGTTCCCCGGGCCAGCGAGGTCAGGAACTCGTGGTTCGGGAGCGGGTTCTGCTGTTCGTGCGGGTCGCTGAGGATCTGGACATCGGTCGAATGACTGTCAATCTGAGTTTGCCCATCATACGCGGTCAGTTCCACCTTGAATGCCTGACCCACCTGGCTGGCAGCGAGGGCCTCGACCAGTGGGAGAGGGAGTGAGTAGTCCTTGGTCTGCGGGTCGAGATGCAGTTCGATCTCCTCACCCCAGCCGACGAGTGTACCCGATTCACCGGGCGCCCGAAGCCGCCCAGCAGGCCATTTGACGGGACAGGGAGGCAGCATCGAACCGTCGAGCTGTCGTGGTTCGAGCGCAGCGACAACCCGATACCCGCCCGTGCGGGTTGCAGCTTCGTCGTAAGCGTGAGCCGAAACCGAGACAGTCTCACCGGGGTGGTAAAATCGCTTGTCGGTGGTTGCGACTAGCCGACGGCGCCCAATCGCGGAGGTTTCCGTGACCCAATAGATGAGGTTCCTCACGAACTTCGCAAAGTGCCGGTTGTCCCCCTCGCCCCACTGGCGGGTGAACTGCGGAGCCCAAGTGGCTGTGATCGGCGTGGCCAGCGCCGCAGTTCGACCGCGTCCGTAGGCCCCGACCGCCAGGAGTGGGGTGATCCCGGTGCCAGCTCCAGGCTTCTGGACACCCAGCAGAGTGCCGGACTGAGGCTTCACCCGCACCCAGTTGTTCCGGCCTGGCGCTTCGGGGATCAAGCGGATCGCTGCGCGGGTGGCCCGTTCGTCCTCGAAGAGGCGCCAGATCGGGTGGAGTTCGCTGCCAGCCGGTTCCGGGGTCGTCGGCGAGACTTCCCAGTCGGCTTCGCTGTGGAGTTCGACAGGCAGCATTTGTTCGAGCCGCGTGTGTGCCCATCCCCCGGCACCGAAACTCGACGGGCCGCCCGCCATCACCAGTCCGCCGCCCCGCTTTCCGATCCATTCGTCCACCCAGCCGAGTACCTCATCGCTGAGGGCTGACCGCGGCACGTTTGACAGCACGATCGCATCATAGGCCAACAACTCGGCTGGCGTCTGTGGGAAAGCGGTGGTCGGGAAGCCTGTCACTCCCGAGAGAACTCGCCGTGGTTCGCCGCCGCCGGGCGGCAAGCCGTACACCGAACACTGGATGTCTGGGTCGGCGAGCAGAGCGTCTCGAAAGGGAGCCTCGGAACTCTCCGAGTCCTCGTCGGGAACACCGCGCAACTGCCCCGCAGCCCGGAAAGCCGCGGGGTCAACAGATCCATCAATGAGGAGTACGCGAACCTTTGTGCGGTCGATCTCGAATTCCAGCGGGAAATCGTTGTTTGCCGGCGACAGGTCGCCAGCAGCCGGGGGGATGTGCAGACGGAGCTTCTTCAGGTCCGGCTCGGAGCGGAAGGTCAGGGTCAGGGTCTGCACCCCGTCCTGCAAGGTGACCGGAAGGGTCCGAATGGTCCGGCGGAACATCCCGCTCTCGTCGAGCGCCTGGAGCTGGACTTCCGTCCGCTGCCCGGCAAATCCGAACGAGCGCAGAAACACGTTCACATCGACTTGAGATTGTTTTCGCACTTTGGCGGGAGCGATGGCAGCGATGATCGCAACATCCCCCCCCGAGGCGTCGTGGCCAAGCGGCACGACATGCACCGGAACCTGTAAGCGGTGCCAGAAGGCCGCCATTTCGTCCACAGTATCCGGATCTCGCACCCGCCCATCCGAGACCACGATGACGGCCGCCGGCGCTTCACGACCCAGTCGACCGGCCAGTTGGCGAAAGGCCGCGGCCAGTTGTGTGTCGGCGTCGTCCGGGGGGGCAAGGTCCGTGCCCGCCACAAACGCATCCACATCGACCGGGACCAGCCGCTGGCCGAACCGGTGGATTCGGATATCGGCGGACCCATGTGGCTGGGAAAGGGCTGCGCGGAGGAAGGCTGTGCCTTCAGCCCAGCGCGACTCGGGGCTACCAAGGAGCATGCTCTGCGAAGCATCGAGCAGGATGTGGACCTCTGGCCGTCGGACAGCACCGGGTATGACCGAGACATGCACCGGGTTGGTGCCGATCACCGCCAGCGCCACCAGAATGCAGCCCCGGAAGACCCACAGAATCCGGTGGTGTGCCCGGCGCATGGGAGGGCCCACCTGCCACCGCAGCCACGCCAATGCCAGGACGGCGACCGCGAGCCACGGCCCCACCGTCCATGCTGTCAAGCTGAGATCCAAGGTCATGATGCCCTCTTAAGTTTAAAGTTTAAGCAGTTTAAAGTTTAAAGTTGAAGAGGCTTGGTTTTATCGTGAGCCTTTTTCTTGGCTCACTGTCTTC
>PLDW01000115.1:5306-6526 GCA_003136315.1 Gemmataceae bacterium
TTTAGACTTTTTCTTGGCTCACTTCGTGCTCCCTGCTGACAAGGTGCGGAGGTAACGGTCTACCAGATCCTTGTACTCCGGCGGCACGGCTTCGTCACCCGTTGTAAAGCGGTCGCCAGCTACGAATTCCTGAAGCTTCGCAACCAGCCCATCGCGGACAGAGGCCAGGCCCCGTTTGAGCTGATCACCGCCCCGATTCGGGCCAGCCTTGAGGCCGTTGCGAAGGTCCGAGTCCACGACCTGGCCCAGCCGAGCCGCTTCCAGTCGCTCGACGAACTCGGCGATCTGCGGTTTGGCGCGTTCCTTGGCCTCGTCATCCTCGGCGCTGGCGAGGCGCTTCTCCAAGGCAGTGGCCTCAGCCTCCAGTCGGGCAATCTCCTCCAGCCGGGGGGCGATCAGATCCCGGTACGCCTGATCGAGTTTCTGGCCGAGCGCTGCGAATCGATCTGCCAGATCCTGTCGCTCGGTCCTGTCGCCCCCGGTCCCGGGCGTTTCGAGGCGCTTGATCGCTGCGGCGAGGTCTTCCCCCTTGAGCAACTCACCCGCCCGGCGAGCGGCTTCGGCGGAACTCTCGGAGCCTGAGCCCGCGATCTGCTCCAGCACATCCTTGAGCGTCTTGGCATTCTCGGCGGCAGTCTTGAGCCCCGACATGGGATCGCCCTTGTCGGCGCCAGACTTGGCTCCAGGCATGGGTTCCGCCTTGCCTTTGTCTGCACCAGACTTGGCTCCAGGCATGGGCTCCCCCTTGCCTGTGCCAGCACCGGGGCCAGTTGGGCGAGTGGGGTCGGCTGCGGCCGCCTGCATCGCGATATCGTTCGCAAGGTCACGGGCCGCTGCGAGCTGCTGGGCTGCTTCCTCCGCTGCCAGCGCTGCCACCTGCTTGCCCGCAGTTCGGAAGATTTCCCGGGCACGATCTGCTTCCTTCTGGGCGGTGGCTCGATCCCGTTGTCCGAGCGCATCGGCACTGGCGTTTGCGGCCTTCGCAGCATCCGCGATCCGTGTCTTTGCGAGCCCTGTTAACCCCTTGGCGGTGGCTGCGGTCTTGTCGAGCAGAGCCGCCCGCCCGGCAATATCGTCCTGGCGTTCTTGGAGGGGATCCGCAGTCTCCGGGCCGGGCTTGCCCTGGGGCGAGCCGGCACCGGATTTGTCCGCAGTCGATTTCTCGGGATCGGGCTTGCCCCCTCCCGTCTTGTCGGAGTCGGGATTGCCTGAACCCGGTT
>PLDW01000298.1 GCA_003136315.1 Gemmataceae bacterium
GCTGGCGCTTCAGGCTTGTGATACTGATCTCATCTGCCTCGAGAGCGGGCCATTCGGAAATGCGCCCGATCGGTCATCCCACATTCACGCCGCTGTTGTACGTCGGGAACGGTGTGATCTCCTCATCTGGGGTGAGGGTCGAACTCGAGGTGAGGTGATTCCCCAGGTAGATCGACACTTGCTGCGTGAGACCCCCTCCGGTGATGATGTCATCGATTCCGTCACCGGTAAGGTCACGAGACGCCACCGGCACTCCGTCTCGACGTGAAGTGTCGCCTGCAAAGAAATTGGCGATGGGGACTTGGTTGCCCGTTTGGATCAAATCGAGACCGTTGAGCACTTCGACCCGTGGCCCACCGCCAGCTCCAGCGCCCAGGATGAGATCGTTCACCCCGTTACCGGTCACATCGCCGATGGCGACGTAGACGCCATCTCGGAGCGTGTTCGAATTGAAGGCGAAGAAATCACCCACCAGTTTGGTGGTAAATCCACCGGCTGTCATCGAAGTCCCATCGTAGACCTCGACCACTGGCCCACCACCTGGCCCGGCTGCAACGACGAGATCGTTGACGCCATCCCCATTCAGATCCCCAACCGCGGTGCGGGCTCCACCCCGGAATGCCGGGTTGTCGAGGGCGAAGAAGTTGGCAACAACCGTAAAGCTCGGGCTCTGATAGATCGTCACCCGGGGTCCGCCGCCAGAGTCCGGGCTGACGATGATGTCGGGGAGGCTACTATTGGGCAGAACGCCGGTGGAGATGTTCAGGCCGCCCGTGAAGCCAGGGAACGGAGTGAAATCGCCGATCTTCTTGCCAGTTGCCCCGTCAAAGACCACGACCTCGTCAAGGACGCCTGGGCCGGTCGCCGCGATCAAGTCATCCACCCCGTCACCATTCACGTCTGCGGCGGCCACCCGGATTCCTCCTGGGACCGTGCTGGCGAACGGGGTGACTGTCAGTGCCACGGACCCATTTGGATTGTAGAGTTGAGCTTCGTTGGGCGCCACGACTGCGGCCGGGGTTCCTGCACCCGGACCGATCTGTTCCTGTGTGGAGGTGACAGTCGCTGGCACGGCCCCGGGGCCAACCGCGATTACCGCCGCGGGGGTGGGCGGGGGCGGTGGGGGCGGTGGGGGCGGCGGGGGCGGAGGAGGCGGGGGCGGTGGGGGTGGAGGCGGCGGCGGCGGCGGGAGCGGAATGAGCGGTGGAAGGGGCGCTTCGGCCGCCGGGATCACCTCTCCTGGTTGGACCTGGACGGCACCGATGTCCGCAGCGAGTCCAGTTACACGGGGCTCTCCCCGCTGATCCGTCGTAATCCGGGTGGCGGTCGGAATCCCCGCCGCGTTGATGAGCGGGCTTCCGGGGGACGGCGGCCGCGTTGGAGTGGGACCGCCATAGTTCCCGACTGGAGCAAGCTCCGGATTCAGCTCAGCGCCGGCCGTGCCGACCTGGTCAGTGGATGTCACAGGGAATGAGACCGGGGCGACCCCGATAAAGTTATACCCGTTATTGCGGATCTGTGTCGCGTTCAGATCGACGGTTGGACTGTCGGGGTTAGTCACACGATTTCCGGCCACGACGCTCGCATAGATGGTCAGGATGTTCGCATCGGCCGAAACGCCAGCAACTGTGCCTGAAGTGGCACGATTGTTTGTTATGGTCGAGAAGGTGATGACAACTTCCCCAACGGGGGCATCAATGGCAGCCGCACCGCCAGTGTTGTCCGTGACTGTGGAGTTCAGAAGCTCAACTGCCTGACCCTGGGCCTGGCCCACGACAGCACCGGAAGTCCCTGAGCTGTTCTTGGCAACCGTGCTGTCGATCAGCGTCAGCATATTCCCGGTGGCGATGACCGCCGCAGGCCCGGAGCCTGTGGCGATGTTGCTCTCGAAGTTGGTGTCGGTGGCGCTGACGATTGATCCGCTGACCCCACCGACTGCGCCCTGATTGTCGGTGATCTGGTCGTTCGTGAGTTCAACTGCAACCTGGGTTCCCTGGATTGCCCCCGCCCCGGTCAAAGAGACGTTGTCATTCAACGTTGCGTTATTGACCGTGATCGTGCTGTAGATCGCGGGAGCCGTGTCGGATTGCTGCACACCTACGGCCCCACCTGTCGTGCCGGCATAATCCGCAGTGAATGTGCCACCGCTGAGTGTGACGGTTCCCCTGTACATCTGGATGGCGTCCAGGGCAACTGCACCGCCCATCTCAGAAGATGTATCGTCAATGAATGAGACATTGGAAGTCGTCAGACTCGCATTGTCAAGGCGGATGGCTCCTCCATCGAGTACGGGGACAGCGGGAGACACCTGGATATCCGCGATCAGATTTGGGTAGCTTAGGTCATAGGCGTTCCCATTATCGAACGTCATGTTGTTAATTATCAAGGTCGGGCCGATCGGCGGTGGGGATGTCGGTAGTATAATCGCGGGTACCTGACCGACCGCCCGCAGGAACCGGAAGGATGGAGCACCGTCTGGGCGGACGAAGCTCGCACCATTGCCGTTGATCGTGACTTCGACGTTCGGGACGAAGACGTTCCGAATGGTCGGAAGGGCAGTCCCGCCGTCGAACTGATCCAGCGCGGTGTTGAACGTATACACCGCATTCGCCATGAGGTTGATCGTGACACTCGTGGCGCCGCCTTCATCGATCTGGTTGATAAACCCCGCAAGCTGCGCGACCGCCCCAGTGGGGTTTGTTGCGGGGTTGACCGTGGCGGTCAGGACGAGCGGCGGGGGTGGAGGGGGTGGAGGTGGTGGTACCGGTGGACCCAGCGGCGGAAGCGGGGCTTGTGCGGTTGGTAGAGTATCGGTCGGCTGGACCTCCACGGCCCCAATGGTGGCGTTATTCCCGGCGACGGCTGGGCGGGGCAGGCCCCTCTGATCGGTATCCAGTCGGAGCGCAAGCGGCACGCCGCCCGCGCCGATGAGCGGGCTCCCCGCGGCTGGAAGACGGGTTGGAGTGGGGCCGCCGTTGTAGGCAAGAGGACCGAGGAGCGGGTCGAGCGGCGACGCGACCGTGCCCGTCAGGTCGGTTGACATGGTTGGGAACGAGGCGGGGATGACCCCGACCAAGTTGTAACCATCGTCGCGAATCTGCCCGGAGTCGAGGTCGACATCGGCACTGGTCGGGTTCTCGACCCGGTTCCCGGCGACAACGCTCCCATAGATAGTGATGATGTTGACATCCGCCTCGACACCGGCCGCATTGCCGACCGTATTCGTGTTGCGCGTCACCGTCGAGAACGACAGGACCACTTCACCCATCGGGGCCTCCACTGCGGGGCCACCACCGGTGTTGTCGCTGATCGTGCTGTTGATGAGCTCGACTGCCTCGCCATCTGCGTCTCCGACCACCGCTCCGCCGGTGGAAGATGTGTTATCCGCAACTGTGCTCTGATCCAGGGTCAGCATGTTCCCAGTCGCGATCACGGCGGCTGGTCCCGTCCCCGTACCTGTGACGTTGTTCCCCTCGAACAGAGTTGTTGTGGCACTCACCAGCGACCCGCTCACACCACCGACAGCACCGCTGTTATCCGTCACCTGCGCATTGGTGAGGTCGACCTCCAGGGGGTTGGCGTCGATCGCACCGCCACCGGTGAGCGAGACGTTGCCATTGAACGTGGCAGTACTCAGGGCGATGGTACTGTAAATTGTGGGGGTGGTGTCGGTCTGTTCGCCGTAGATTGCCCCGCCCTTTTCCCCGGCGTAGTTGGTCGTGAATGTCGCATTCGTGAGAGTGTCGTCTCCGAAAAATTTCAAACGGTAATCGAAGGCAATCGCACCCCCGTTGTCGGTAGCGGTATTGTTGAGGAAGGTGACATTCGTTGCGTTCAGCGTCGCGTTATCGAGTCGGAGTGCGCCACCGTCCAGAAGGGGGAACTCCGTGGGATCGGTCAGGTTCCCCGTGGCGTAGCTGAACGTGTTGCCTCCGCTGAAAGTCAGGTCGCTGATGTTGAGCGTGGGGCCGATCGCCGACTGCGTCGTGGGGACCAGGGTTGTGTTGACCTGGCCAACTGCCCGAAGAAACCGGAATGAGGGTGCACCAGCCGGGCGATCAAAGGTCGCCCCGTCCCCGTTAATCGTGAACGTCTTGGGGATGTAGGCGTTGCTGTAGAGATAGGTCTGATTCGGCTCCATCAGGACCGGGAGAGCGGTCCCGCCGTCGTTGTTATCGACGGCGTTGTTGAACTCGTAGGTGCCACCCGCGTACAGGTTGATCGTTTCAGTCGTGCCGGGGTCGGCGTTCGCCTGGTTGAAAATGCTCACCAGTTCAGCGACCGCTCCAGTGGGGTTGGTGGCCGGATTGATCACTGCGGTGAAGACCGTGGGAACCGACCGGTCTTCCAGCAGGAGTGGCCCGGTCAGCCGGACGGAGAGTCGAGAGCGTCGGGTCATGGACAGTACTCGGGGCCGGGTGAAGGAATTTGCGACAAGCCTACTCTGCAAATTCGGTTTCGTCCAGAGTTATCTCTTTTACCCAGAATGCAGAATTTGCCGGATTTGACCAAATTGCTGTGTATTGGGAGCCCCAGGCCGACCACTCTCACCGAGAAGCAGGCGCGCGGGAGGGGCCGGGGCGGCCCTTTTGGAAATGAAATGGGTCTCACCCGAGGGGCTTGGCGGGCGGTACGGGAGCGCCCAGGGGGGTTCACCCTGGGCTCAGAACGTACACCCCATCCAGGGTGAAGAGCAATAGGATTAAAGCTGCAGTGGTGACATTGGGTGTACGACGTGGTTTGCGACCTCCGACTCCCCCTCCCTCACCCTTTCTCCAAACTCCGATTGCCGCTCAAGAGGTTGCGGCGAGGGTTACCCATTTTAACAGGACGATTAGAATTGATTAATTGTGCGGCATTGGGTTTGCTCTGAGCGGGAACTTGGGAGTAGTCTCTTTGCCGCCATGAAACGTCCATTCCTCCTGCTGCCCAACGGTGCCAAGGATTGGCCCTCCCCACATCGCGCCCACCTTACACCCCGGCCAGCCCCGGACACTGCCAGACTGAGCAAACTACCATCCCCCTGGGTCTCCAGGTGAACCGGACACGCCCGAACACCCCCGGACCAACCCCGTTACTTCTTCCCAAAACAAAATAGATGGGTTGCCCCACGTACGTACAGTTTCCCATCGACCACAGCCGGGGAGGCGGAGACGGGTTGGCCGAGATCGCCCTGACGGACGATCTCAAACTCCCGTCCCGCTTTCAGCACGAAATACCGCCCGGTCTCCGCGATCACCAGGATCTCGTCCCCAACCAGCACAGGAGAGGCCGTCACGTCTTTCACCGAGACCCGCTCCTGCCACACGACTTTACCTGTCTTCGCCTCGGCGCAAGTGGCAATCCCGTTGTCCCCAATCCAAAAGAGCAGATCGCCTTTCACCAGCATGGCCGGGACATAGGGCGTGCTCTTGTTCGTCAAGTCCCAGACCTTCGCCGGACTTGCCTGCTCCGGGTCGATCCCGACTGCGTATCGCTCTCCACCACCGTCGCCGCAATAGCACACCACCAAACCGCCCGCATACACCGGCGATCCAACCACTCGCAGAGGCATTTTCCCGGCCGGCCACTTGATGGCATACGACCACAGCACACCCCCCGTGGTCGGGTCGTAGGAGGTCACCTCGGTCGTCGTTCCCAGGACCAGTTCCGCCGGCTTTCCTGGCCGCTCCAGCAGGAATGGTGTGGAGTAACTGGCCCGGTAGTGCTTCCGCTCCGCTACCCACTTGGATGTCCCTGTCTGGGCATCAAACGCCTTGAGCACCGCCCCTTGGTCATCGTCTACATTCACGTAAACCACGCCGTTGTAGACCGCGGGTGAGTGCCCCGGTCCGTGCTGGCTCACGAAACCGCCAAGCGGCTGCGTCCACAACGGCTTTCCAGCCAGGTCGTAGGCGTGCAGACTGATTGTATCCCCATCCCACGATACACAATATACCCTCTCACCATCGGACGCAGGGGTGCCGGAGGCCAGGCTGTTCTTGTTGTGCTTCCTGGCCGACTTCCCGGGCAACTCCTTGGTCCACATCACCTTACCAGTCGTCGCGTCCAGACACAGAAGGAACCGCTTCGAGCCATCCTCGCTGGCGGACTGGACGAACACCTGCTTGCCGACGACGATCGGAGAACTCACTCCTTTCCCGACTATGGCCGCTTTCCAGAGCGGTGCTTTGGTGTCGATGACCGGGAGTGATCCGTCCGCGACGCCGGTTCCATTTGGCCCGCGAAACCGCGGCCAATCTGCACCGGGCAGCGCGAGGGTGAAAGTCAGTGTGAGTAATGACGTGAGGCACAGGCGGAGCATTGGCAGCGTCCGGGTGTGAGTGGGGTAGGGGGGTTCTCGGCCCTGGGCAAGGAGTCGATAGGGTTGATTATCGCAAACCTGGGAACGGTTGCAACCAACTCGCCAGACGTGTTGATCTGTCCCGTTGTCCCACAAGCGGGATATAATACCCGTTTATGCCACAGAGGTCGGACCACGGCTGCGCGGAGAGGGACAATGCAACCGCCCGTTACCAACCTGGACGACCCGAGTCTCTACCTGAACCGTGAGCTGAGCTGGCTCCAGTTCAATCGCCGCGTGTTGGAGGAGGCCCAGGATTCGACCGTCCCGCTCCTCGAACGGCTCAAGTTCCTGGCGATCTTCAGCGCGAACCTGGACGAATTCTTCATGGTGCGGGTCGGCGGTCTCCAGCAAAAGGTGACCGCCCAGATCCCCCACGGCTCCGGGGCTGACCGGATGTCCCCACGGGTCCAACTGGAGCGGATCAGCCAGACGGTGCGGGAAATGGTTGCCGCCCAGTATCGGTGCCTCAAGGACGAGGTTCTCCCGGCCCTGGAGGCAAAGGGAATCGTGATCCGGTGGGCGGAGGCCCTTTCCGGAGACGATCTGCGGTATGCCCGCGACCTTTTCCGCCGCGAGATTTTCCCGGTGTTAACGCCTCTAGCGACCGACCCGGCACACCCGTTCCCTCACCTACTGAACAAATCGCTGAACCTGGCGGTGAGCCTCCGCCAGCCCGGGAATGCAGAACCCCTCTATGCTGTCGTTCAGGTTCCGGGCGTCCTCGCGCGATTCGTCCAGCTCCCATCAAGCGACCTGACTCGCAATGGGACAGAAGGACCACTTTGTGCGGTCGTCCCGCTGGAAGCGGTCATCAAGGCTCACCTCGCGGACCTCTTCCCGGGGATGGAACTGGGCGAGGCCGTCTGCTTCCGGGTGACCCGGGACAGTGAATACGAGATTGACGACGAGGGAATCGACGACCTGCTCCGGGCGATCGAGGCTCAGGTCAAAGCGCGGCGACGAGGTCATGCTGTTCGCCTGGAAATCGAGGCCGGGGTTGCGGCGGATGTCGAACAGTTCCTGACCAGCGCTCTCGACCTCGACCCCGAGGACGTCTACCCGATCCGTGGCCTCCTCGATCCGACCGGGCTCTTCCAGATCTACGCTCTATCCGGGTTCACGGATCTGCGCGACCCGCCGTTCGTCCCGGCCCCGGTCGCGAGTCTCGCCCAGGCCACCAGCCCGTGGGCCGCAATTCGTGGCCGGGACATCCTTGTCCACCACCCCTACGAATCATTCGCTCATGTGGTCGAATTCATTGCGGCCGCGGCCGACGACGACCGGGTCCAGGCGATCAAACTCACCCTGTACCGGACCAGTAGCGATTCGCCGATCGTCCGGGCTCTCCAGCGTGCTGCTGATCGAGGCAAGCAGGTCACAGCCGTGATCGAGCTGAAAGCCCGTCTGGATGAGGAGCGGAATATCCTCTGGGCCAGGGAGTTGGAGAAGGCTGGGGTCCACGTGGTCTTCGGGTTCGTCGGCCTCAAGACGCACTGCAAAGTGGCCCTAGTCGTCCGCAAAGACGAGGACGGGACAATGCGCCGCTACGTCCATCTGGCAAGCGGAAACTACAATCCCCAAACCGCCCGGACCTACACCGACATCGGATTCTTCACTACCAACGAGGAGTTTGCCAACGACGTCACCCTCTTGTTCAACCATCTCACCGCCAATACGGCCCTACCTCCAATGAGGAAACTGCTCGTCGCCCCAAGTCGACTCCAGACGGTGATGATCGAAAAGATCGAGCGGGAGGCTGCCAACGCCCGGGACGGGAAACCTGCCCGCCTGATCGCCAAGCTCAATGGCTTGCTCGAACCAGCGGTTGTGAAGGCGCTCTATCGGGCCAGTCAGTCGGGGGTGAAAATCGACCTGATCTGCCGTGGAATCTGCTCACTCCGACCCGGCTTGCCGGGGGTGAGCGAAAATATCCGCGTCGTGTCGGTGGTCGACCGATTTCTGGAGCACAGTCGGATCTTCTACTTCGAGAATGGTGGACAGCCCGAGGTGTTCACCGGCAGTGCGGACTGGATGGACCGGAATCTCAGCCGGCGAGTTGAGGTGGTGTTCCCCATCGAGCAGCCAGAACTGAAGGCGCGGCTGATCGAGGAGATCCTCAAAACCACTCTGGCGGACAACGTGAAGGCTCGTCAACTTTTGCCAGACGGAACGTACTGTCGGGTAGCCCCCGCTCCAGGCGAGGTGGTCGTCCGCAGCCAGCGGCGGTTCCTGGAACTGGCGGAAGTGGGAACCCGCCCTCAGTTGGCTCCACCCACCCCCGAGAGTGACCCGACCCCAGCTTTGACTCCGGCCCCGGAATCCCCCCGTCGGACCCGAGCAAAGCGCTGAGCGGTGCTCGCTCATCCCCCGAGTTCGATCTGGTTGGACTGGAATGGGAATTCACAGACCTCGGCCGTGTCCCGGGCGGCGGACATCGCTGTCATTTCAATCCACGCGGGAAGCGCATAAATCCCCATGTACAACATTAGTGAAAAGAGAGGGACTAACCCGGCAGCCTGAGCACCGGTTTCAATCATCACCATCTTGTAGAGGAGCATGACGACCGCCAGTCCCGCCGGAATGATCGTCACCCGCCCAGCAATCCGGGTACACAAAAGGCGTAACTCGTCGTCTCCAGCCGCCTTGGCCAGTGCCGACAGGGTCAGCAGGATCAAAACAAGTCGGGACATCTCCATGATCCCAGTGGCGAAGGCGAACCCGGTGCCTCCTCGCCAGAGTTTCAATTCATCAGGATAACAGATATCTGCAAGATAGAACGTTAGAATATCAAATTGAGTTGGTATCGCTGCAAGTCGTATGACGGATGATGGTATATATCTTCCGAGTTGGGGCGGCGTCGGCATACTCACCACACCCAGAAGCATGAACAGGTGAATGCCTACAGCGACCACTGCCGGGATGGCGAACCGATAGTAGCCCTGGGGGATGAGCCCCATAAGACATATGACCGACCCGACCGCACCTACCACCCAGTGAATAATTCCGAACAGACCAGCGAGCACGAGTATGGCAGTGAATGGCTCTTTCGTGATCGCGGTGAAGATGTGGTAGAGCGGAATGAGGAGCATCGCGATGATAGAAAATAACAGCGAGATCATGATCAGCCGGGCCCCCCACATCCCGCGGGCGTAGGCCTGGGCACGGATTCGCCGCTCCTCACGAGTCAGCCCGTCAGCCAGCTCCAGTTTGCGTTGCCGGCTGAGGGGCTCGGGCTGGTCGAGCTCGGCCTCAACCACATCGCCCCGTCTTCGCCGTGTGCGCTGTGGCCGGTCATCGTCCTCATCATCCTCAACGGGTCGTCTCCGCCGTCGTGGCCGGTCCTCATCGCCCCGATCGTCAATGGGTCGTCTTGGCCTTGGCCGGTCGTCATCATCATCACTGTCCAGGCTGGGTGGCAGTCGGGATCTTGGGCCTTCCTCATCATCAAGAACTCGTTCCTCAACCTGCCGAGGGATAAACGGGCGAGGACGATCCTCACTTTCCTCAACGGGTGGTCGCGCTGGGGTTCGGGGCGGGAGCGGCGGAGGGACCGGGACCGGGGCCAGTGGCGGAGCGGCTCCTTGTGCAGAGAAGATCGTCCGACATGTCGGGCAGCGGACATGAGCGGTGGTTCCATCAGGCACCTGGAGGCCGCTCTGACAATTTGGGCAAGTGAGCAGCACGGCTGATCCTCCGGCAGTCAAGCGATCCAGGTGAGGGGAGAAACCCAGTCCGCCAAACAAACTCTCTCGTCGCTCAGCGCATGCGCCGCCTGGTGGCGGAATGCACTCGTAGCGCAGCCAAGATCGGGAAGATCAGCACCCCGGTGTGGAGGGCGTAGATGATTAACTCTCCCGCCGCCCTCCAGTTCTTGATCCCCCGTACGTATGTCCTCATTTTCTCCTGCTGCTTCTCAAGCTCGGCCTGGGATTGCCTCTGCCACTCAGCATGCTGCCGTTGGAACTCTTGGATGTTGGCTTGCCCGTTAAAGGTGGGGGGTGGGACGCTGATTGAAGGCGGCTGTGCTGTCTTCAGGTCGCTCATGTAGCTGTCGACGATCACACCCAGCAACAGGAGAATCAACATTCCAATCCCAGTGGCGAGGCACGCACCGATCATCCCAAACCTCGCTTTTGAAGCCGCATCGCGCGACCGCACGACTGAGGCAAGAGATCCGATCAACAGAGTCAGGAGAATGAGCCGTGCGAGTTCCGCGACACCGGCAAACATCCCAGGGAGGGAGTTGCTGAACCCACGCGAGGAGTATACCAGTAGGTTGATAAGATTATCCAGGATTGGGATCTGGGTTGTCAAATCTCCCCAGCGCAGAGCGGAGCGAATGACCTCCCCGCCGCCACTGTACGATGCCAGTTCCTCCTTTAAATCCTTAGCAAGCGCACTCTTCGGATTCTTTCCCACCTCCCTGGCCAGGTCTTTCTGGATTTGCGCAAGCCGCTCCTCGCGATTATAGCCAGACAGGAACTCGATCATCTGGGAAGTGTGCGCACCTGCCTTGGTATCGCTCGCCACCACAAAACCCATGACGAAATGGATCAGGGCGATGGCCAAAGCGGCAATGGCAAGACCCCGACTCCTGGTCGGCCCCGGAATGGTCAGCCCGATGCCGATGAGCCCGACGACCCAGTTCGTCAACCCGAACAACCCCGTCACCACTATGAGTCCGGATGGGATGACGCCACCCAGCCAGGCGATGAACAGGAAGAGGGCGTGCAGACCGAGACTCCCAAGATAACATGCAAACGAGATCAGGATCAGGAGTAGGCCAACGCGGGCGAGGCCCAACCGGCTCGCCTTCCGGTTGCGCCAGGCAGTCTCATCCAGCTCGTCCTCGCGATCCCAATCGTCATCCCGGTCGTCCCGATATCGGGGTCGGGATCGGGAGTCCTCCTCATCCCGGCCCCGACCACGCGGACGGCGGTCGTCCTCGACCCGGCCTCGACCATGTGGGCGGGGGCTGCTCCTGGGGTCGCGGCCCTCGGGATTGGACTCCCCATCAACCCAAACGACGGGTTCTGGCTTCGGGGGGGGTGGGGGGACGGTCGGTTTCGGGAGTGGGAGCGGTCCGATGAGGGGCTCGTTCAGCAGCAATTCAAACTCACCGCTCCCGGCCGGCTTGGGGCGGGGCGGGGCGGGTGGTGGTGATGGGACGGACTCGTTGATGATCTCAAACGCCGGTTTTTTGGGAGCCGGCGGTTGAAACACAGTCTGGCATTTGGGGCAACGAACCGCAGCCAACGAGCCGTCCGGTATCCGGAGGGTCGTTGGACACTTGGGACAGGTGACCAAGGGCACTGGTGGACCCTCCGGGGAGACGTCCGCTCACCTTGACCCGGACAGTCGACACAACGGGTCGTCACAGGAAACGACCCCCCTCCGGACAGTATTCGCCCGGTCAACACTTTCTTTTTACCGCTTCACCCGAACCCTCGGCAATCCCGGTTCGTCATTGAATCCGCATTCGGTCCCCGCTGGAGAGAGTGCGGGACTCATCTCTTGGAGGACAAATCATGCTTCGGCTGGGTCTCACCAGGTGGCCGCGGTTTCATCCAGGAACCCGCAGAGGCTGTCACATTCCAGAAGCAAACATCGGTCTAACGGGNNGTCTTTCCGTAGATGCGACAGTCTCAATGGGTTCCTGTATCAGGCTGTTCCCAGCTCAGCCAGGATCGTGGCGGCCTTGTTCGCGTCGGAAACGGTGTCGAATGTCGCGTAACCAATGAACCTCCCATTGATCGCGGACATCACCAGTCCGTGCAAGTTGATGCCCGCTATCTCCCAGGCCTGGGTGAGCCGACCACCGAGCCCAGTTCGATCGTCCCCCTCGACTCGCATAACGATTGGTTCAGGTGTCTCGTGAAGCCCAGCCTCTCGGGCCGCAGCCAGTTCGCTGGCCCCCTGAAGAGGGGCGACATAGAGATCGCCCTTCCCAGGTTTGTCCGGAGACCGTTGACTGTAAACATACTCCAGGTGGGCACCGGCCTCGGCCAGTTTCTTGAGCTTTGCCGCAATCCCGCCTGGTCTGTCCTCGACCTCCGCATGGAAGACGTGGACCCGTTGCATTTTGAAGCTCATGAGAGGTGTCCCTCGCTCGTGTCTGATCATGCTGCCCTTCGCGTCGGGTTCCTTCCGGGATGATACCTCTGGCCCCGGGGTTTGGAAACGGGTAGGTTTGGGGAATCCACCGAGACGGGAGTGATCCAGGGTGAATGGTCGGAACACGCTGAGCGAACGCGCCCCCTCCAGCCCCTGTGGCCTCCCTACCCTCTCCGCCAACTGCACCCTTGCCTACATCTTACGTGAGGCCGGCATGTCCTGGTCCGTCCGAACAGCTTTATTCGCCATCGGCCCCACCCTCCTGGCGGTGGCCATTCACTGGATCCCCACACAAACAGCAACTCCACAAGATGCCCCCGCCGACAAAAAGATAGTCATTTTCCGGAACATGATCCTGTACACGGCAGTCGACGACCGCCCTGTCCTGGATGCAGTGCTGATCGTTGAAGGCGGGAAAGTGATATTCGCCGGCCCTGCTGCTGCCGCACCGGCCATCCAGGACGCGAATACGCGCGACCTGAAGGGGGCGGTGGTGATCCCTGGCCTGGTCGACACGCACTCGCACATCGGTCTTTGGTCCCGGCCAAACGTCCAGGCCAACTCGGATGGGAATGAGACGAGTGGGCCAGTCCAGCCAGGCATCCGGGCTCTTGATGCGATCCTCCCGGACGATCCCGGGATCCGAATGGCTGTCGCTGGTGGTGTAACAACCGCGAACATCATGCCCGGGTCGGCAAACGTGATTGGTGGGCAAACTCTCTACGTGAAACTCCGCGGGCAGACCGTCGAGGAGATGCGTCTGACGGGTCGTCTCGCCGATGGGACCGTGATCCTGGGCGGCCTCAAGATGGCCAATGGTGAGAACCCCAAGGGGTACGGGCGGAACAAACAGCAAGCACCATTCACGCGGATGAAGGTGGCCGCTCTCCAGCGACAGGAGTTCGTCAAAGCACGCGAGTATCAGGCGAAGTGGGCCGCATTCCGGGCAGCCGCGAACGCCAAGACACCGGCCACCGAACCCGACCGAGACGTGTCGCTGGAACCGCTCGTCGAAGTGTTGGAACGAAAGCGGACCGTCCACTTCCACTGCCACCGGGCCGACGACCTGATGACCGCCGTCCGGATCGCCGAGGAATTCGGGTTCGAACTCGTTCTGCAGCACGCGACTGAGGGTTTTCGGGTCGCGGACATTCTCGCCAAGAAGAAGATCCCGGTTTCGCTCACCCTCATCGATAGCCCCGGCGGCAAGGCCGAGACAATTGGTCTGTTGGAGGAGAATGCGGCCGCCCTGGACAGGGCCGGGGTCGCCGTCGCGATCAATACCGACGACTCGATCACAGAATCGCGATTCCTCCTGCGGACCGGGGCGATCGCTGTGCGCGGCGGAATGCCCGAGGCCGCTGCCTTGCGTGCGATCACTCTGACCGCAGCGAAGTTACTGCACCTCGACCACCGACTCGGGTCGCTGGAGAAAGGGAAAGATGCCGATTTCGTGGTACTCAGCGGACCGCCCTTCTCAGTCTACACCCAGGTTTTGGAGACCTACATCGACGGGAAGAAGCTCTTCGACCGATCGTCGAAGCGGGACTGGGGCTACCAGGCCGGTGGATTTGCCCTCCCGAACGACGGGCGGGAATTACCAACTCCATTCCCACCCACCATCGCTGCAAAAGCCGTTACGGCCCCGGTCGTCAAAACAACCAAGGATCTGGCTGCGCCCAAGAAGATCGTGATCCTGGCTGGCCGGATTCACACGGCCACCGGTCCACCGATTGAGAAAGGAGCAGTCGTAATCGATGCCGGGGTAATCACCGCCGTCTTGAAGGAATCCGAGTTCGTGATCCCGGCCGACGCTACCATCCTCACCGCGGCCGAGGTGACTCCCGGCCTGATCGACCCGTTCTGCGTGGCCGGGTTGACCGGTGCCTGGAACATTCCGGCCGACCAGGATCAGGACGAGTTGAGCGACCCGAACCAGGCCGATCTGCGGGTGTATGATGGCTTCAACCCACACGAGCCGCTTTTGGAGTTCCTCCGCGCCAACGGTGTGACAGTGGTCCACACGACCCCCGGTCGGGCGAACGTGATAGCGGGCCAATCTGCCATCTTCCGGACCGACGGTTTCACCGTCGACTCGGCCGCACTCCGCCCCACGGCAGCGATCCTGATCAATCTGGGCGAGTCGCCGAAGGAGGCTGCGAAGGCGAAGGGGCCGCAGACCCGAATGGCGGTCGCTGGGCTGGTGCGCAAGGCATTCGCGGAGGCCGACGCCTACCGGCGGCGACCGGCCGGTGGGGCGAAGAACCCGAAACACGATGCTCTCGTCCCCGCGCTGGAAGGGACAATTCCGGTGTACTTCGCAGCACACCGGATGGACGATATCGCGACGGCACTACGACTCGCCCAGGAGTTCAAACTCCGGCCGGTGATCGCTCTTGGAACCGAGGCGTACCGGATGGCTGGTCAGCTAAAAGAAGCGGGAGTGCCGGTTGTGGTTCACCCAACGATGCAGCGTGCTGCCGGAAGCATGGAAACGCTCCACGGGTTCACCGGGACCGCAGCAGTCCTGGCCGGCCAGGGGGTCACAATCAGTATCGGGACGGCATTCGAGGGCTATGTGCCAAAAACGCGAGTCCTGCGTCATGAAGCCGCGATGGCCGCGGCCAACGGTTTGGGCCACGCCCGCGCCTTGAAGGCGGTGACGATCGATGCAGCGAAACTGCTGGGGATCGAAGCCAAGTACGGGAGCATCGAGAAGGGAAAGGCAGGGGACATCGTCCTCTACGACGGCGACCCGTTCGAGCACACGACCCACGTCACTACGACTGTGATGGGAGGGAGAGTGGTGTACGATCGAGCCGACTACTTGAAACTCCCGCTCGACCGCCGCATCCTCCCGCTACTCGGTGGCGGTGCCGGAGCGGGGTGCTGCATGGGGGTGTGGTAACCCGCCTCATCTCCTGGGAGGGGTGTTGTGCAAAAGATCCACCGCGAACAAGCCCGGAAATATGCGTTTGACTGGCGAGACGAGCCGCTTCTCCGGGTGGCATGTGGGGAGCCATTCGAGGTGGAGACGTATGACGCCGGGACCGGGTATTTCAAGAGTCCGGAGGACAAGGCCATTCCGGCCCGGCGACCGGGGTTCGACCGCTCGCCCCCGCTCGCCAATCCAATCGCCGGACCCATCTACCTGGAGGGGGCCGAGCGGGGAGACGTACTCGTCGTCAGAGTGACCGACATCCTGGTGGATGATTACTCGTGGACGGCGATCGGGCCAAAGCGCGGACCGCTCGGCGAGTCGACCCGTTGGCCCGAGTTGTCCGGTGGTTACACCACCCGGATCTTTCGGCACACCCCGGGGCCAGGCGGAACAACGCGGGACGGAACCCTCCACTTCAACGACCGGATTTCGTGGCCGATCACGCCCTTTATCGGGACGATCGGGGTGGCTCCAGACCGTGAGGTCACGACCAGCCTGGACGGCCAGGGACCGTGGGGTGGGAATGTCGATATTCGGGACGTGGCGCCGGGGAACCGCATCCTGCTCCCGGTGTTCCACTCCGGCGCTTTGCTCTACCTGGGTGATGTTCATGCCAGCCAGGGTGATACGGAATTCACCGGCACGGCAGCGGAAACCAAGGCGACAGTGCGGCTGCAACTGGAGTTGATCAAGCAGGCCCGGATCCCCTTCCTGCGGATCGAGAAGCCAGAATCGATCGTCTCGGTGTGGGCCGATCGACCACTGGAAGTAGCGGTCGAAACCGCAACGGTGAACCTGATGGACTGGTTGATCACCGATTACGCCTTCACCCCAACCGACGCCTACTGCCTGGTGACCACCTGTCCGGACTTCCGAATCCACGTCTACCAGATGTGCAAGCTCGGGAAATTGAGTTTCGTAGCCGGAGCGGAAATTCCGAAGAGGTATTTACTTGCGTAACGCTTCCCGGGCGAATAAGAGCTACCTGAGGCACGCATCGGGCACGCTTTGTTGTACGACGACAACGCAGCTCGCCAGACGATTCGGCGATGAAACCGACGCGCGCAACGCCTCGGCTCAGCAGCGGCGCTTGACGATCATTTCTTGCCGGGTGGCCTCGTCGCCGTCAACATGCCGTCGGCTATAGCCATCAGAGCGTCGGCGCGGGCGAGGTGCGAACCGACTCCGCGAATCCAGTCAATCTCAACCTGGCGGGCTCCAACTGGTTTCAAGATCGGGTTGATTTCTTTTCCCCTTTCCGGGTAAAGCATGACCCAGTCCCTCGAACCACGAGGAGGCGACCCAGGCCACAGGTTCCCCGTAAGGGTGAACAATCAAACCCGCTCGGTGGGCGAGAGTGGCAGGGTGTGAGCGAGTGCGAGGGTAACCTCCTGGAAATCACGACCATCGGGTGGGTCTAGATCGGGGGCGAGCTGGTGGGGATTGTCGCCAGCCGCTTGCAGAATGAGAGGGGGTGTACCACCTACCCCAGACTCAGATGCTTCCAGACAGATGAGCCGAACCGTCCCCTGCGAGCCCTCGACCAGCACATGCGCCAGTGCTACCACACCGACCTGACGAACACCCAGTGGCAGATCCTCCGGGCCACGGTGTTCAACCGTGCAGATCATGGAGCCAACCTCCGGGAAGTGATCGACGCCTTGCTCTATCGGGAGCGGTCAGGGTGCCCGTGGCGGCTATTGCCCCCAGGCTTCCCGCCGACCGATCAGCTCCGCGCGGCCTGGGAAGAGTGGCAGGCCAATGGGATCTGGGAGCGTGTCCGCAAACGAATTGGAGTTCCGTCCCGGCCTCGTAGGTCCTCCCCCGTAACAACACTTGGTCGGCTCCGGAGGGCGGTTGCCACGGGGTTTCGAGCCATTCCAGGTGGAACCGCCTCGCTCTGGCCCGGCCGGAAACTCATCCAACTGTTCGAGTGGACCGCCAGCCGTTTCACTATTCATGCCAAACTCCCGGGCTGGTTCCGGGAGGGGCATCGACTGATGATTGCCGAGGAGTACGAGGCTGCCACCGAGTACTTCACACGGATTTTGGAAATCGATCCGATCAACGTGCCGACCCGGATGCGGCGAGCCTACGCGAATCTCCAACTTGGTCGCCACCAGGAGGTCTGCTCCGACTGCTGGATCGCTTTCGCACTCCCGGATGTGACTTTAGACGCTGTTCTCCAGGCTCATTACATCTTGTCTGAGAGTCATACACTCCTGGGTGAGATTGACAAAGCTGTCGAGCACGGATACATGGCCAGGCTCATCGCCGGTCAAGGCTCGGACCCCGCCTGGGGGACTCTGGATGCCTGGGAGGATCGTGGCCTTGTACCCGGACCTGATGAGTTTGAGATTCTGGCCAACACACATAATGGCCTCGCAGAATACGCCATCAATAAAGCCTCGAATTTCGCAATCGCGACCGCCCTCTACCTCCGCGGGGATGAGTACCGGGCTCGCTACGCCCGATGGTTGGAGGATCTCCCGGACCGGACGTTGTTTCTTTCTGAGGATTGGGTTCGGAACATCGGGCACATGGCCCTGATCGACTTCTGGGTGAAGATGGATCGGATGGGTTGGCGGAGCTGGGATCGGATGGTCCTGATTGCTCCCCCTGCATCGACTGCTAACCCGGTGTATGCCGAGTATTACTCACGCCATTTCCGAATGATCCGCACCGCCAAGGTACCGGCCGGGATCCGCCACATGACTGTGACCTTCGGACCCCGGGTGGCCTCACTGATCAGTTATCCGGACGGATCGACTCGATATTTCACCGAAGGGATGGGATTGATCCAGGAGGCGTGGGAGCGGGAGGGTCGAGAACCACTGCTGCAATTGACCCCGGCCGATGTTGAGTTTGGTCGCCTGCAACTCCGGGCTATGGGTGTGCCAAAGGGGGCCTGGTTCGTCAGTCTTCACGCCCGCTCCCCTGGGTTTCACCGAGAGGGGAAAGTGGTCCACCAGGCTCACAGGAACGCAACCATCGCATCCTATCTTCCGGCTGTCCGGGAGATCGTCCGGCGGGGTGGGTTCGTCATTCGCATGGGCGATCCGAGTATGGAGCCGTTCCCCCCGACTCCTGGCGTAATTGACTATGCCCGGGGTCGGCACAAGAGCCCCCGAATGGATGTGTTCCTGTGCGGTGGGTGCCGATTCTTCATCGGTGGGGCGTCGGGAATCTCTCACATTCCCACGACATTCGGGGTTCCATGCGTTTTAACTAACTGGTTATCCAACGCTCTCCCGGTTTATAGTAAGAATGACTTGTTCGTTCCAAAAATGCTTCGGTCGATCGAGGATGGCCGGATGCTGACGTTCGACGAATACCTGACGCCGGACACCCGGCTGCTGAGCTACTCCGGGGAGAAGCTTGCCGATTCCGGCTTCGAGGTTGTCGACAACACGCCTGACGAACTCTCCGACGTCGTCACCGAGATGATGGACCGGCTCGATGGGACAGCCACCTACACCCCTGACGAGGATGACCGCTTGGCTGCTTTCGACATACTCGCACGGAGCCACGGTTTGGCTGGCTTCTCACGCATCGGCCGTGGCTTTCTTGCCCAGCACGCGGCCTTGCTCGCAGGTCTGACTCAACCGAAGGCCGCGTGACTCGTACCTCTGAATATCACACTGCTATGTGAATTGATATTTGATCCAGGCAGTCCTGCGAGTTCATGGACTCGAAGGCTATCCGGGAATCAATTGCTTGAAATCAAGCGGTTTCTGTATCAATCTTGCGATATGTGAATTTTGCATATCGATTATCCTTGTTAGAATTCAGGCAGACGCGAGGAAATGATCTACCACGATCCTGGGGGGTGCCACGGGCGGACTAGCCGCCCGNNCCCGTGGCACCCAAGCCCACTGGCAGATTTTCTCTCACCAACTGCCTCAGGTCTGAACCATCGCCCGCAGCACCTTGTAGTCGGTCTTGCCGGTCCCCAGCACGGGGAGTTTGTCCAGCTTCCGGACGTCGTCGAGCCGCATCACTCCCCGGAAGCCCTCTGTCTGCAATGTGGCGTTCGCATCCTTCAGAGAAATGGCCTCGGTCGTGAAGAGGACGATTCGCCGCCCTGTGGGCGTTTCCTCGCCTTCGATCGCCACGCGCGGACCCTGGTCGGTCGGGGGGTAAAGCCGCACGAATGGTTCCTCCAGCGCGGGCAACGAGATCATTTCCCCGCCCGCCTTCAAGAATCGTTTCAATCGGCCACTGAACACCACCATTCCCTCGTCGTTGATCTCACCCAGATCGCCGGTGATATACCAGCGTTTCCCGCCGATGTCGCGGAATGGTGATGCGCCGTCGTAGCCGAGATAGCCGGGGAATACGTTCGGACCCGATACGTGAAGCATTCCCATCTGGCCGCGAGGGAGAACCTCGTCCGTGGTGAGGTCGGTCGCGCACACCTCGACCCCCGGCACAGGTGGGCCGAGAGTCCCCCGCTTCACTGCTCCCGGTCGAGTGACAGCGATCACCGGCGAGCACTCGGTGATTCCATACCCCTCCAACACCTCAGCCTGCGGCATGAGCCGGGCAGCGCGTTCAAACACCACTTCGGGTGGCTTTTCGGCACCCAGGACGGCCAGGCGGATGGTGTCCAGGTCGCCCGGCTTCGCACGCTCCAGAATGTACCCCAAAAATGTCGGTGTGCCTGCGATCAGTGTCGTCTTGTAGCCCGCCACCTTCCGGACAATTGCACCAGAATCCGTCGGGTCGGGATGATGGACCACCCGGATGCCCACGACCAGCGGGAGTAGACCGGTGACCGTCAACCCAAAGCTGTGGAACATCGGTAGGAAGCCCATCACCGATTCGCTCCGGCCGATGTTCGCTACCAGGAGGATGGCACGCTGGTCGAACAGGATATTGTCGTGAGTGAGCGGAACGGCCTTTGGGGCTTTTTCGCTGCCGCTGGTGAACAGCACCACGGCTGGCGCATGCGGGTCGCTTGAGATGCGGCCGAGGAGTCGCCTCTTCGTCCTTCCTGGGAGCCACCGGACGGCCAGAACCCGACGGAGCAATTCGAGCTTTCCCATCCCGGCCCGGATCTCTTCCAAAAACAGGTATTGTGTGCCAGCAACCTCGACCTGGGTGCGATCGATGAAGGCTTTCGACGTGACAACGTGCGTGAGCCCCATCACCTTGGCTGCGTGGGCCAGGTTCCCGGGGCCGGTCGTCCAGTTGAGCGCGACCGGGAGCTTCCCCGCAAGTTGGAGGCCCAGGAACGCCAGATCGCACGCGACTGACGCGGGGAGCAGCAACCCGACATTTGGCGCGCTGAGCGTAGCGAACCGTCGGCTCATCGCCCAGGCCCCGACCACCAGCCTCTCGTAGGTCACACCGCCCGCGAGGTCGTCGGCTGCGATCACGTCTTTCGATTGCGCGAATGCCCGGGCGAGGACAGCTTCCGGGATTGTGCCGCCTGTGATCGTCAGCGGACTGGGATCGGTGGGCTCATCAAACCACCCGGGGGGTGGGGGCTTGGGTGGAGCGGTTTCGAGGAGCCCCTCGGCCAGCCCCCACAACTGCCCGATCGTCGTGGGGATCGTATCTCCGCGGAACCCAAAGCGCTGCTCGACGTGGAGCGTCACCTCCATCACATCAAGGCTATCCATGCCGAGTTGCATGAACGTCGTGTCGGCGGTGTTCTCACTGGCAGCAAGAGGCCGCTTGATCTTCTCCTCAATGAGTGAGGCAACCCCCTCCTTGGTCACCGGCTTCACTTTCGACAGGTCGAGTTCGACGTCCTGTGGCCGTGCTGGAAACACGAAAGTCCGCGGGCCGAAGAGGAAATGGTGTGGGACGTACGTGGGTGTTTCGGGGCCGCCTCCTGTATCGGCATTGAACCACTCCTGGAGCCAGCGGTTGATGGCCTCCCGGGTCGGCTCGGGTCGGTCAGAGGGTCCGAAAGGTTGAAGAGTGACGCTCACCTTTCGGCGAGGCGCGAAGACCAGCAAATTGGCGAGCCAGAGCAGAAACCCGCGACCGATTCGCCTGCCGAGGTGGATCTTCCGCTCGGTGGTGGAAGCGTAGCTGAACATGCTCCCCCAGAGCCCACGGGTGCGGACAAGCACGACCGTCACATTGGGGACCGCAGCCAGCACGTCCGCCGCCGTCCGGGCACCACCGAGGTGTTCGATGCCATCTCGTGAGAGCCGACCGCTTGGCCACAAGATCACATTTTCACCGGCTTTCAGGGCGGCCACCACGGCAGCCCCTGCCGCTGCCGCCCGCTCACGGGCCTCCGCGCTGGCCCGTTCGGTGTCTGGCACACGGATGCCCCGGAGAAGCCAGGCGAACGGCCGGAGGGCCGGGTTCTCGAAATTCGTTTCCAGAAGTACAGGCCGCATCCGGAAAGCCGGCCAGAATCGGGCCAGAATGTTGGGGGGGTCGGCGTACGCCGGGTGGTTGGGCAGGATAAGGTACGGGCCGGGGCGTTTGAACACGTCGTCCCAGCCGGTGATCGTGATCCGATACCGGAGAGACAAAACAACACGGAGAATCGCCCAGACAACCCAACTGATCGGCCGAACCATGCGACCCCCCCAATGAGCCTGTTGACGGCAATCTACTCGGAGAAGGGTGTGGAAGAAAGCCGCTCTGGCCTCAGGAGCGGTGAAGAGTACCCCACGATTCACCGATCTCCCTCAAAAGCCCTCTTACCACCTGCCATAACGCATTTATTCTCTTCAGGTTATGGCATTCGGTCATTCGCCGAGGATTTGCAACTACAAAGCGTATTCTGGTCTTCCTCAAGGCAAGCCCCTTGACGCCCCGTTGACAGCAGAGGAAGATGCTGGAGAATGGCACTTCAGTCAGGGGTCCGGCGATGGACTTCGAGTGGGACGACGCCAAGGCCGAGGCGAACGAGCGAAAGCACGGGGTGCCGTTCGCGGAGGCTCTGACTGTGTTCGGTGATCCGTTGTCGCTGACCGGCTGCGACCCAGCCCACTCGGATGACGAGGATCGGTAAATCACGATGGGCTTATCCTCAACCGGCCGACTTCTGATCATTTCCCACACGGACCGGGGTGAGAAGGTCCGGCTCATTAGCGCCCGGGAGGCGAGCCGGGCCGAGCGAAGGGACTACGAAGATGGGAACTTCCCCTGACGAGGCCGAACCGGGCGATGAACTGCGGCCCGAGTACGACTTCCGCAACCTACGTGGAGCGGTGAGGGGCAAATACGCCGCGCGTTACCACACACGTTTGCGTGTGGTCCGACTCGCCGAGGACGTGGCCGGGGCGTTCCCGGATGAGGCGGCGGTCAATGCAGCGCTGCGGGAGTACCTCCGCGGCCACAGGCCCGAGGCCACGCCAGCCGAGCCCGTATAGACCCCATGAATTTCTGCGACTCACGCACGACTGAAAGTTAGACCTGTTATCTCTCAGTCGGCAAGTGTGACGGCGTGATGATCTCATTTCTGCGGGAAAGATACCTCGTAGCTCGATCCGCCCACAGTGTGTCGTGCCCGTGGCAAATCGGTCATCGAAGCAACTGACAACACAACAGCCAGTCCAGGGACGAAGCCCGCCGCTCATCAATTGCCCACCCGAACCGGGAGAGCAGGTGCATGGAACCGTTCGGCCAGAGAGACCAGCCGGGCCGCTACCGCACACACACCCAACGCCACCCCGACCAGTGCAAAGCCCAGCACAACGACGAAGCCAATGTAGAAGCAGGCGAGCGTGGTCACCGCCGCATAGAAGGCGATCCCCGGGATCAAGCTAAACGGGAGGATACCCAGTGCCACCCGGAACGCCGCCCGGTATTCCTCCCGAAACTCCGGGCTTCGCCTCGCGAAGATGGTCGCGGCGACCAGCCCAAAAATGGCGAAGAGGAATCCCGGCAAAAGGGTCCGCGACTGATGGGTGTCCGCCACCTGCTCCAGCATCCCGATTCTCAATTTGCCAAGAGCGTAGATATTGAGCGGCTTGTAGTAGGCGTAGCAACTCATGGCCTCGTTCGGGTGCTCCCGCCACACGCTCAGGTAGATTTCCTTCGCCACCTGCTCATACGTTCTCCAGTCGAACCGGCAGTGCCCCCCGAGAGAATTCATCATTGTGTTCAGCTCCCAGGAGGGATTCAGTCTCGGGTCGTTGGTTTCCTGCATGTGGCGGATAATCAGCTTGGCGATCTCCTGATCACTGACCGTGACGGACAGGGAGTCGCGTAACTCCGGGTGATAGCAGAACCCCATCAGCGCATTGTGCCAGAACGTCCGTGGTCCCAGTTCCTGGAAGTAAACCGGGTTGTATGTCGATCGCTTGTACGAACCCAGAGCCGCCAGCGAAGCGATGACCAGGACACCCACCACCACGGGGCGGGCCACTTCGTCGAGCGTGGGCCGATTGGCCTTCACCAATCGCCGCCAGCACCACCCCCCCACCCGAACCCCGATCATCGACATCAGGGCCAGATACTCCCACGCCAGCGACGACCGGGCATGATAGAGGAAGAGTATGAGGGCTGCCTGGGGGGCGGCCGTGAGCCAGGTGGCACGAGTCACACGCGGGGCCACTGCAAGCAGGGCAAGGTGAAACCACGAGATCATGGCGAGAAGGTCGAACATCCGGGATTCGTGGAGTGCGATCTCTTCTTGCCACTCGAACACCCCCGAAGGGAGTTGGGTTCGTAGCTTTAACGTCTGCGCGAGTGCGAGCATGCCGAAGAGGACCAGGATCGGAATCAGGAGTACACCTGGATTCCGCCAGTAGCCGATGGCGAAGAACGCAACTGCCGCACCCAGGATCAGGAAGTAGAATTTGGTCAAGCTTTTTGTCTTCGGCCCGTAGAGCCGAAATGCCAGTGCCACGTAGTCTGATAGCCCGCGGTCGTCGGCCGTCCAGTAGTACGTCTCGGTGTCATCTTTCGGAGGGAACCAGATCATTTCCCAGATGAGGCTATCCAGGTCGAGCTTCGTGTCTTGAAATCGGTGAGCAAGTTTTGTGCTGGATGTATAGTCGTGTTCGCGGTGGTGGTACACCTGGGAGATGGCCACTGGTATGGCGTGGAATCGGTAGCGGTGGCTGACCCCCTCGTACAACTCTTTGTCTCGATCCGTGCGACCCAGTAAGGCCAGAAGTAAACAGGCTGCGCCTGTCAGGAGAGCGGGGATGGCGTTTCGTCGCAGGGTCGAGCCGAACCAGGTCCACCT
Source organism: Gemmataceae bacterium (assembly GCA_003136315.1). Taxonomy (GTDB): domain Bacteria; phylum Planctomycetota; class Planctomycetia; order Gemmatales; family Gemmataceae; genus Urbifossiella. The sequence goes on from PLDW01000298.1 coordinate 24,571, forward strand.
CACGGGGGCCGGAGGGCTCCCGGCATCAAGGCTGTCGGTCGAAGGTTGATTTGTCATCCTGCCCTCGCTCAATACCCGTGTCGGCCCTCACTCTCGACCAGAGTGGTCGCGACGGAGTCTAATCCCGCGGCGTGAGCCGCGACAAGCCCATCTGGCTTTGGGAGTGATCAGTCCGTGAACGGCCCATGAGCCGGGCCGCACGGGTGAAAATGAGATGGGCGGAACCGGTCGGGCTCGTACTCTGGCGGACCCGGCAGGTGCAGAGTCGGACCAATCGACCCCTTTGGGGTCGNNCCCCCCCCCCCCCCCCCCGGCGGTGTAGGCGAGCACACCAACGACCCGACCACAGCAGACCCGCCTGCTCTGGACCAAGGCGTGTCCACCAGCGGTGGTGCCCCCGGCCGTTCGCGTTCGCCCGCCGGGGGTGTCGC
>PLDW01000472.1 GCA_003136315.1 Gemmataceae bacterium
CGTTCATTCGTCTTTCCTGAGATGCGGAGGCTCCTGCCGAGCGTGAGGCTGGTGATGCTCGGCAGGAGCCTCGCCCTCCCGTTTATACGTCCAATCGTCTTCCAATAGATGCGACAGCCTCAACGGGTTCCTGTATTAGGGAAGGGGGTTGGGGGGTTAGGTTCTGTCCGCTCGTCCTTATCCCGGTGCGGCTCTGCCGCGCTGCGGTGATCCCTGGATCACTCGCACTCCCACCAGATCCACTCAAGCCCGGTGGTCTCCCTCCGCGGGGGGTTCTGGTGGAAGGGCGGGTCGGTCGGGGTCCGGTATCTTGAGGAAGTCGAGTTCCGGGTTTGGCTCATACGGTCCAGACCTCTCGTCTGGATCGAGTTTCCGCACTGCCAGCGGATTCCCGACCATCTCCGAACGGTGTTTGTATAGCGACCGGTACGACCACCAACGAACAAAGTTATAGACGGCGAATGTCAGCGCAAGGAACCCGGCCGGCATTCGGAGTGGCCCACCCAGGTTCCGTCGAACCTCAACGGGAACGATCGGTTCCGGTGCGAGGAGGCAGACCGCCATCACGAGCCAGAACGCCATCAATCCCAGGCTGTAGTACCGCCGGAACATCGCCGTCTCCAGGTGACCCCTGTCCGTGATGATATGCTGGTCCCCCACTCGGCAGCCACCCCGGCGATAAACCGGACACCCCCGGCACGATGAACCAGGCAATCGCGTTCTGGCGATCCACGCCTTTGGGGAGAATCCGGCTTGGGTTTCGGAGGGATTGGGAAAGGAGATCTGTTCAAATGAACACAGGCCCCCTGGCCGGCAGGAGACCTGTATCGAAAATCAACGGAATCCGTTCCTGGCAGTTCTGATCAGAAGTGGATTCGATTGTCTCGATTACCGCATGAACTGCACGACCAGGAACCACACGGCGGTTGCCGCCCCGGCCCCGGCCGCGAACAGACTCAACTCCCGGAGCGACCGGCCGATCTCCTTCGGCCGCACTGCTTCGACCAGGAACCCCCACTGCGTTCTCGACGCCTTCGGCCAGCTTTCTGAATGGGCATCGATCGCCCTCAGCGCCCTGCGGCCGCCGCGGCGGGCCGCGTCCATCGCGATCGCAAACGCCTCACCTTCCAGTCCTTCGGTCACCTTCGCGACATCTTCGTTCTGGACCGCTCCCAGCGCGATGGCCAGGAACGCATGGACGGTCTGGGTCGAGACTCCGAAATCCCGACGCGCTCGCTGGCGGCGCAGGAGTTCCCGGTACAGCCCGGCTGGGTTTTCGGCCAGGACACTCCCGAAATGGATCAGAACGCATTCGAGATCGAGCTGGAACTCGGCCGAATCAGACTTGCGGACAAACTCGGCAGACACGGTTTCCAGAACCTGAGGTGCAGCGGACGGAGGCAGAATCGGGGGCTGAGTCGAGAGTGCCACAGCCACGGGGTGGAGGGTTTCGTCGCAGAAATCCGGTTTGTCGAGGAACTGACGGACCACCTGGACGGCCGAAATCCGGGCCTTCACATCAGCACCAACCTGCGGTTCGTCCTGGAGTTTCCCCAGGAACTCCAGCAGCGTCCGGTTGGTGAGGATGTCGGCGGGCGGGGTTGCCAGGAAGAGCCGGCCGAGCTGATCCAGTCCCGACTCGCCCGCGAACAGGGTGAGAAGAACCGCCCCCTGGGTGCGGATCACGCGGTCGGGATCCACCTTGCCGGCCGAGAGCGCCACCTCGAACAGTCGGTTCCGCGCGCGGGCTGAAAAGGTCTGAGCATTCGCGAGGACATCCTCGAACCACGGATGAGTCGAAACTTCGGCGAGGAGGAGGTCGAACAGTTTCGCAACGCGGTTGGCGCTGGCGACATCTTCAACACGTAGAAGCTGAAGGACGACCCCGGGTTGGGTGGCCACAGCACGAGCAAACGTGGGGGTCGGCTCACCCTCTCGACCCAGGCACGCCTGCGCGGCGGCGTGGTGATACGGCCTAGGCAGATCGATCGCCAACAACTCCTCCAGGCGGTCCGCAGGCACTTCCAGCCACTTCGCCAGGGCGGGATCCACTCCAGCCGCGGGTGCGTTCGGGTGTTTGAACCGAACCAGACGTGGGAGGAGGTATCGCCGCATGTCCCAGGTGAGAGCAGTCGGGTCAGGAACATGAGTGAGAAGATCGCCCCACACCGCGTTCGCCTTGGCCGGGGCTGCCATCGGGAGGATCACCTCCAGGGCATTTGCCATCCGCACCCGGTCGCCGGAAGCCAGCGCTGCCAGTCCGGCCTGACGAACCTCGGCAGCGACACGGGTAATCGAATCGGTCTTCTGCCGCAGCGGGACGACCAGACGACTGAGGGCATGGTGCGCGAAGTCGGTGTCTTCCAGAGCCCAGGCAACAAACTGCGAAACGGCGTCCGGTCGGGCTGCGATCCAGGCCGCCAGGGTCGGGTGTAAGACAGCGGCAGACGCTTCCTCTTTCGTGAGGGTCGCCGCCCCGTGTGAGAGCCGATAAACGAGGTCGAACTGACGGGAGTCGGTCAGGCCCAGACGCTGCCAGGTCGTTCGGAGGTCATCAAGCGGAGCGGTCTTGCCTTCTGCGAGCGCATTGACAGCGAACGTCGCGAAGGGAACCTCAGCCCGGAGTTCCGATTTCCGACCAGTGACCGGGTTATACGCGACGGCATCACCCTCGTAGCACCCGGCTGGAAGATCCCACTCCGGTCGCCCGGTGTCATGGCCGACAAGGCGGATGGATCCACTGCGGGGGTTGGATTCGTAGGTGGAGAACGTGAATCCTTCGAGCAGGCTGTGAGGCAACGCCCGGGTCACTGCGTAGACGATTCGGGCCACATCTTCGGCAGACGCCGCGACAACGATGCGTGTTTCAGCAGGAGTGGTCAGAAGGGCGCTCAGCACGAATTCCACCATCGCACGTCGCCCAGGCTCTTCGAGCCAGATTCGCAGGGCGTCGTCGTCAAGCAGGTCCGCAACCGGGAGGTACGGCAAGTCGGGGAGATCCCCGGCGGTGTCCGGGTCGTGGCGCTGCCAGCGTGGACTCCCCCAGGTCTGAATCGCGAGTTGAGCGTCGGCGGTGGTGGGGACGTTCAGCAAGGCATGTGCAAAGTACGTCCCACCATTCGGCGAGACGTGGGTGAGCATCCGCCCCGATGACGGGGTCTGGAGCAGGGCCAGACGAACCGGGAGCGGACCGGCGCTCTCACCGGTCCCGCCTGGAGGTGGTGTGTATCCAGTGTACGGCAGGGCAGCCTGAACATCTTCCGGGCGTAGGCCGCGTGAGGCGGCTTTGAACGCTGGAATTGGGTGACTGGGTTGCGTGAGTGGGCCGCCCGGACCGGGGACGGCGGAACCCACAAGTGGTCCGACCGAATACAGTTGCTTCATGGGACACCCCGTTCAAGTGCGGCGGGAGAACTAGCGGAAGGCGGGAGCGAAGGCGTGTCGGTCCCCATTGATTCCGATTGCACCATAGCACAGTCTTGTGCGTCCTTCCCACTTCTCGGAAAATGGAAGGTTAGTTCTATGGAGAAGACTGATCGGTTTTGTGCGGGCGATTGCCTTGGGTCGGAACAACTGGGGCGTGATCGGGAGCGAAACAGGTGGTGAGACGGCGGCAGTGCTGGACCCAATAGTGGGAACGTGCAAGCACCTGGGGATCGATCCATTCGCGTACCTGCGTGAGGCACTGAGCGGGTTATTCAAGCTGGGTGAAAAGCCGTCGGCAGAGCAGTTGATGGAGTGGCTGCCAGACCGATGGCTATTGGGACGAACCCGAGACGCACCGACCACATCAGCGGCAGCCGGGTAAGCAAACTGAGAACAACATGACCAACCAGCGTCTGAGCCTGCCGATCCTGCGTGATCGGCGGGCTGAAGCCCGTTGTACCTCGTCCACGACCCACGCGATTCACAGGGCCGTTACCTTGCACCAGCCGTCTGCGGGTTCAAAGCCCCGGCCAGACGGGTCAGCATGATGCGGGTGATGGGAGGGAGAAGGGAGTCAGAGGAACGCATGAGCAGAAGCGTGGGAGTTGCCTGTGCAGAAGGGCGGTCTGCTTCCCGAGACTTAGCACCTCTGGTAGAATCAATCTTGCTCGAAAAACACACCGTCAGACACTCACTCCCGAACCGGCCACGTTTACGCCAGGAGCCCGCCGATGAGTTGGCCGTTGCCCCAGGATTTCAACGAGGCCATTCAGAACCCGGCAGCGTCGTTCAATGACCCTGATCTCCTGGCCGCACAGCCGATCCTTGGGGCGCAGGGGTTGCCGTTACCGCGGTCGGGAAATTTCGCCGATGTCTACCAAGTCCGCAGTCCAGACGGTCGCGACTGGGCAGTGAAGTGCTTTACCCGAGCCGTCACAGGTCTTGAGCAACGCTATACGAAAATTAGTGAAGCCCTCAATAAAGCGGGCCTCCCCTTCACGGTGAGCTTCACGTTCTTACCGTCCGGTATTCGAGTGCGCGGCCAGTGGTATCCCGTTGTCAAGATGGAATGGGTCGAAGGTCTCCTTCTTTCTCAGGTCGTCCGAGACAGCGCTGATCGTGCTGCAAATCTGTCAACGATCGGTCAGATGTGGGGGAAATTATGCCAGCGACTCCGTGAGTCTGCGATTGCGCATGCGGATATCCAACACGGAAACGTTCTGCTCGTGCCCGGGTCGAGATCAGGGTCGTACGGGCTGAAATTAATCGATTACGACGGGATGTATGTCTCCAGTCTGGCAAATCGGCCGTCGGGAGAAGGGGGGCACCCAAACTTCCAGCATCCTGCACGGTTCGCAACTCGTGCCTACTCACCTGACCTGGACCGCTTTCCTCACCTGGTGGTCGCCACCGCCCTTCGGGCTCTCGAAGAGGGGGGGACAGCACTCTGGGAGCGCTACGACACGGGCGATAATCTCCTCTTCGTCGAAGAGGACTTCAAAACTCCGAGCCGCTCGCCGTTGATGCGGGAGTTGTGGCAGACGGGTGGCCCGGCCGTTCGTGCTCTCGTCGGGCGACTGGCCATTGCTTGCCTCAAACCGATTCCCCAAACACCGTGGCTCGATCAGATCGTGCCCGATGGTCAGCCCACCCCACTTGATGCGGGGACCACTCGTGCTGCCGAGGCTGCCCTTGGGTTAGGCGCGTCCGCAACAGTCGTGCGACCGCCGCCACCAGCACGAGTCCCCGCACGAGAAGGATCGGCGCAGCCAGTGATCGAGACAGAGCCGGTTCGAGCCCCGAAACGGACTCGTCGGTTGGGAACGCGGATTCTGGACGATGAACCCGAGGAGCCCGTTCGCCGGACTGGTACGCGACGAGTCGCGCGAAAGAAAAAAAAGCCGTTGCCGCTGGGGGTCAGCCTCGTGGTTCTTGGTCTGCTGGTTTTTGCAGCCGCCGGAATCGGTTTGGTCGTCGTGTTGGGACACAAAAAACCAGCAGAAACAGTCGAGTCCACACGATCCGACCTGCCCGAGGCAACCGCTTCGAACTCGCAGCCTTCGACCGCGCTTCCAACCACTCCCTCTCCTACGACTCCACTTCCTCCTGCTCCCAAATCCAACGTTGATCCAGGCGTCGTGAGCCCGCCGTCAACCCCGGCTAAACCAGGTGGGGCCGCGACGACCCCAAAGGTCGAGCCCCCCAAGTCAGACCCGAAGCCCAACGCACCCGCTCCAGCCCCATCAACGGACAAAGAAATTGTCATTCTGAAGCCACGCTGGAGCACCCCGATGAAGGCAAACGGTAGTGTACCGGCGTGGATTGGTTTTGAATCAGCTACAGACGCCGCATTTGTCTGGCCGCTGGGCTTCGATCTTCGGACTGGCGCTCTGATGTTAGGGTTCGACGACCTTCGACGATTCAGATCGTTCTCACCGTTTTTCCTCGACCGAGGCCGAATGGGGTTATGGGACAGATCTGGCTCCGAGATCATCGTGTGGAGTATCAAATCAGGCCAACCCGATCGCAGCATGCCCCCTATCACGATTCCTTCGTTCTCGGATGGCGAAAACCGGTCGTGGATGCGTGACGTCGCTCTGTCTCCGAACGGTCAATACCTGGCGGCTGGACGAACGCCGGGTCTCCCCCCGCCTCCTCCAGGCACACTTGCACTTGTTGTGGCTGACACAGCAACCCGCCAGCCCATCCTCACCTCCACTTGGGATGGCGGGAAGCTGTATTTCACCAGTGACTCGTCACGATTGCTGATCGCGGAAAAGACCGGCCGACATCGATGGATCAAAATGCCATCCGGTCAGCTCGATGGCGAGTGGTCTTACCCTCCGCCACCACCAAACAAAATTCCCCACGTGATTACCTCCGCCTCTCACGATGGGCGTGTCCTGGGTTACAAGGGGATGTGGCTGGGGAGAGAAGGTGGGTCGAAAATCATCAATGGAGTGAACGGCGAAGTCATTGTGGATTCCCCTGATCGGAGCAGGTCGGTTGACCATTTCGTGGTGTCAGGGAATGGCCAGCGTGCTGCGTACTTTCACTGCAAGGTGGGCGTTGAGGGCGCGGTTGATGTCCTGGAATTGCCGTCAGGGGTTGTCATCGCGCGTGCGCCGCTTGTCGTGAGAGGGGATTATTTCCGAGGGCGGTCGATTGCCCTGTCTTCGGATGGGCGCTGTCTGCTGGTCTTGGATTCCGAATGTGATTGCGTCTTGCTTTTCGACTTACCAAACGGTGGGCCGCTCACGGCCGCAGCAGCAGCCGTGCGGACCCCTCCTCCTGCCGAAGACGCCCAGGCAAAGTCGCTGAAAGAAATCCGGAATGCATTCAAAGATGAATTCGCTCGCAAAACATCATCCGACAAAAAGGTACTTGCTCTCAAGCTGTGGACAACCGCCGAGGAGACGAAAGACGAACCAACCGCTCGCTATGTGCTATTACAGGAGGCCCAGAATCTGGCAGTGGAGATTGGAGACGCCGCTCTTGCCATGCAAACGGTCGAGGCGCTGATTCTGGGATACGAGGTCGATGCCGCAGCGCTGCGGACGACAGTGTTGGAGAAACTCGCCTCGGGCTCCGCCTCACGTGCTGCTCACGATGCAGCGAAGACCGCTGCCGCATCTGCATTTGTCGCGGGTGACTATGCGATGGCAGCCCGCCTGGCCGGGATCGCTGTGACAGCAGCGCGCAAGAGCAACCTCGGCACTGCCACGATCCAGGAAGGTGAGTTGATGGCAGTCCAGGCGAAGAAGTGGAACGAGGGCCTGGCCGCCCTCAAACCCGCCCTGGAAATCCTGAAGGCCACACCCAACGATCCCGAAGCCAACCTCACGATAGGTCGGTTTCAGTGTTTCGTTCAAGGGAAGTGGGACGAGGGACTCAAACATCTTGCCAAAGGCACAGATGCCGGCTTGAAAGCCGCTGCGGAAGCGGAGCGGACAGCCGGATCGGGCACCCCAGACGCGAGAGTCGCCGAGGCCTGGCAAGACGCAGCCCAGTCGGTGCGAGAAGCCGATCGCTGGGCGGTGGATGCACGCCGCCGCTACTGGGACGCGCGGGTGGCCGCGAGCCTCACTGGCTTCGCGCGTTTGAAAGTCGAGAACCGGCTCAGCTTCACCGCGGGAGGAGTCGAGTATCGTCCTGGGCTAGCCGCCGACTTCCAGACCCACCAGCGCGGGGTGGCAAAGGTGAAGAAATCCCGTATCGACTCGGTGATCGACTTCGTCACCACCGAATTTGCCGATCCGACCGGTGGCCAGCAACTGGAAGTGACCGGGAAATGGACCGGTGCGATCCTGCCACCCCGTGCGGGAGTATACAAGCTTGTGGCGGACAGTACCGATGTGATCCGCCTGCGGGTCGATGGCAAGATCGTGTTTGAGACCACAGCCAAGGGGGCAAACATCAAGGAGGGAATCGCCATATTGGGGGAACGTCCCACACCACTGAGTGTCGAGTTTACTGGCCCTGTACTTTCGGGTCACAAACTCAAACTCAAATGGGCCGCTCCGGGAGGCAACGAGGAGGTTATCCCTGCCGAGTGCCTGGTCCACGATCGAAAGGCTGAGACGTCAGGAGGAAAGTGAGAGATTGGCTCAGAAGCCGGTTGGTCATGTTGTTCAGGGTTTGCTTACCCGGCTGCCGCTGATGTGGTCGGTGCATCTCGGGTTCGTCCCAATAGCCATCGGTCTGGCAGCCACTCCATCAACTGCTCTGCCGACGGCTTTTCACCCAGCTTGAATAACCCGCTCAGTGCCTCACGCAGGTACGCGACATGACAAGAACCCTCGGGGAAAGAAACCATCCCCGAGACTACACAACTCGTCAATCCCGTGATCCGCGGGGCGCTTACCCTCGGCATGGAAGTTACGCACAACTGGCCGGGCCGTAGCCTCGGCTCTCAATCTTCTCCGAAGTCGTCTGTGCTCGACTTCCATGCCGAGGTAATAAGTCCCAAAAGTCGAGTCAGAACTGGCGTCTCACGACCGCCACGGCGGGGGTGGAGGCATGGTGGCTGACCTGGGTGCGGGAGGGAGGGCTGTGGTTGGGGGTGGTACACTCTTCTTCGCTTCGGCCCAACGGTTGGTCCCGGCGGCGACCTCGCGACCAAGGGCGACAAATCGGGCCAGTTTCTCGGCAGCACGTTCCGGTTCGGCGATGACCGAAGCCAGGATAGCCGCGTTCGCTGCGGCGGCAGGAGCCAGGTGCGTGGCAGGCGCGACTACCGGCAAGTTCGGCGGGGCGAGACTCCCTTCACTGAGGAAGACCGCAGTACCAACACATCCGGCCGGGGTGCCAAATCCAGCCGCTTCGGCTGCCGTGAAGGCCGCCCTCCTGGCCTCGTCGGTCGGGTTGATGATCCACTTTTCGGCCGCATCGAGGGCTGCGATCGCCTTCGGGGCTGTCAACGCAGCCGGGACAGTCCGGACGCACCGGACCGCCCACCAGGCGGCCTCTCGACGGGGGAGAACCGTCGCCACCACCCGGACTGCGTCCGTGAGGTGTCCGGCTGCAACCAATGCGTGGAGGAAGGCGGCCGGGGTTTGGCCTGGAGCGAGTAAGGCCCGCGCTGGCTCACCCACCCGCGCGGCCGCCTCTGTCGCACCGCCCGGTCGGTTCATCCGCTCACTCGCGGCAGTCGGCGTCGCCACGTGTCAACTCCCTGTTATCCAATCATCGTGATCCCACCCTGAAGCTGGAGCATGGCCTCGCCTTGGACCTGGGTCATCGCACCCTGGATCGACGTCTGGGCCTGGCCCTGGATCTTGACCACGATGCCGGTGATCGTGACCCCTGTCTGGTCGATCTTGATGCTATTCGCCCCGACTTTCAGCTCGATACTTTGCATCGCCTCCGTGCTGCTCGACCCCAGGTTGAGTTGGGTGGTCTGGTTCCCCATCTTGATCGTCAAGGTGTCGTTCCCCATATCAATTGTGACCGCCCGATTCCCTGTCTTGATTTCGTGGGTATCGTTGCCGGTGTCGACCTCGACACTTCGGTTCCCTGTCTTGACGATGTGGGAGTCATTGCCGGTATCCACCTCAACGGTCCGGTTTCCCTGCTTGACGGTGAGCACCTCGTTACCGGTTTGGATGGTTGCTGTGCGGTTTTTGTAGACGCTGATGGTCTGGCTCCCGTCGGCGGCCTGCCCCTGGCCAGCCCCCACAGTCAGGCTCTGGCTATTGAACACACTCAGGGTCTCGCTCCCGTCGGCCGCGTTCGTGGTCCCTGCTCCGATTGTGACCGAATGGTTATTGAACACCTGGACGGTGCGGTCACCCTTGTCTTTTTTGTCGAACCCCACCATGAGAGTGTCGTTGTTCTCCACCACCCGGTTGAAGTCCTTCTCGGCGTGGAAGTAGATTTCTTCCTGGTCCTTTTTGTCCTCGAAGCGGAGCTCGTTGTAATTCTCCCCGGACCCCTGGAGTGTCGATCGGGACATGACCGTGCTGCGGGTCTTGTTATCCGGAAGAGTATAGGGTGGCATTTGCGCGGCATTGTAGACCGACCCGACGATGATCGGTCGATCCGGATCGCCCTCTTCAAACGCCACCACGACCTCCTGTCCGACCCGGGGAATGTGGATTGCCCCCCACTGCTGCCCCGCCCAACTGGTGGCGACGCGAACCCAGCAGGAGCTATCGAGGTTGTGCTGCCCGGCCCGGTCCCAAGGAAACTGCACCTTCACACGGCCGTACTTGTCGGTCGCGATCTCGTCCCCTGGAGCTCCGACGACCACCGCTGTCTGGGTTCCGTGGATGACCGGCCGTGGTGTTCTAACGGGAGGACTGTAGGGGATTGCAAACGGGATGCACTCGAATCGATTGGAGTACCCGATCGCAGGGTTTGCACCACTGGTATACGCGCCCTCCAGGCTACCCTCGTGCTGGATCCGGGTTAAAACGTACTTTCCGTCGGCGTCTGGATGGCGGTTGAGAGTGATCGTATGCCCGGCGGTCAATTGACGGCAGGTACTCACACCATCAATCTGAATCGCCTGCGCTGTCTCCTGTTGCATCCGGATCTTGGCCGTCCGGGTATTGTCGGAAAAGATGTTTTGAACATCGGATGAACGATCGCCGCCGCTCGGGTTGACACCATCAAACCGCTGTGCATACAGCCCCGGGTAATCGTAGAGTTCAAATGAACCATTCCCGCCAACCAGGAGTTTTTGGGTGACTGTGCCGACTTCGGCCGTTCCCGCCACCTTCTGTGTGGCCATCAGGTTCTGGCCGGGCAACTCGAAGCAGGAGTCCCAGAGGGTCACTTTCCCAGCACAAAGACGCTGGGATCTCTCCCAGCCGATCACCCGGTCCTCCGGTCTGTTGCCTCCCCTCACCACGTCGTAGATCAGGGTCGAATCCAGGGGTACGTCCGGGTGGCTTGGGGGGGTGTCGCCGATCACCATCGTATGTGAGCCATCGGCATGGGTGAAGAAATAGTAGATTCCTTCCTCTTCCATCAAGCGGCTGGCAAATGCCAGATCGGTCTCGCGGTACTGAGTGCAGTAGTCTCGCGGTAGGTAAGTACCCTGGAGTTCGAACTTGACTGTCAGGCTGCTGAACACTTGCTTGAGGATATCCGGAATGGATAACTGCTGAAATATTCGGCTCTGGGACTGGAGGCCCAAAAGCCAGAGCTGGGGTACAACTTCGGCCCGGTGACGGACGAATGTCACATCCCCGCCCGACCCGCGGACCTCTGCCCCGCGTGCGAACCGACTGACGATCCCGTTCACGTATCGTGTCCCGCTGGACGCGACCTCGAACTGGACGGTGACCGACTGGCCGAGCAACGTGCCGAAATCAATCTGCCCAGGGGGTGCAAGGAGACCGAGTTCAAAATGGAATGGCTCGGACAGGGCCTCAGTCCCCGTCAGCACCTCCAGGAGAAGGGCGTCCTTCCCGAGTGGGGTGGTGACCGCCATGTGCCGATCGGCCTGCGAGTAACTCGGCATAATGGAGCTATCTCCGACCCGGGGTTCGGCCGGGTGGCGTCTGGTTGGTTGATTGGGAGTTGAGGAGAGGATACCCGCCCTGTCTGAACCTTTCAACACCCCACCCAGTGGCTCTGCCAGGCAAGGATGGTTCTTCCAGCGGGGAATTTTCGATTTCGCAGATTTGGTACTTACCTCCATACCAGTCAGGGTTCGGCTTGGCGGGAACTGGTCGATTGCCGAGCCTTGAAACCTCGCTTAAGTCTTTACCCAACGAGGGGTTACTCTACCTGTCCGTAGCGGCGAGCGAGAAATCTCCTGTTTTTGGACGGGTTCTTAGGCGCAATACCGTTGCACGAGGAG
>PLDW01000263.1 GCA_003136315.1 Gemmataceae bacterium
AGCTCTTGTGAATAATCCGGGCTAGCCCTCTTCCGTCATCATTTCCCTTGAAAACAAGGGGGTTGCTAGAGGGCTATCGGTGTTTTCCCCTTCGCTCGTCCTCGATTGCTCTCGCCCGCTATCGCTGGCTGGTACATGTCCTGGTACATGCCGTGGTACATGTCGGCCGTCGGTCCCGGTCGCCAGTAAGGCGGCCGCCCCGGTGTCGGAATTTCCGCCGGGGGAAACGGCAGGGAGTCGACCGACCGCATTCCCCAGGTCATGCAGCCGCAACCGGCCATACACTTTCATCGTCAGGTTAGGATCGCTGTGTCTGGCGAGCTGCATGGCCTCCCGCAGCGAGGCACCGGATTGGTCGAGAAGGGCGACGAAGGAGTGCCGTAGGGCGTGCAGATCCGCGTACAGCGGCCCATCTCGCCCCTGGATCACGAACGGCACCCCGGCTGCCTCCAGATCGATACGGATCATGTCTGCGGCCCGCGTCCACCATGTCCCCGGCCAAATCTTCTCCCGCTCGGGCCGGTCGGCCAGGTAGACGCGAAGTTCGGCCGCCACATCTGGGGGGAGGGGTTGCTCGACGGCTTTCCCGTTCTTCGTCTCCCCGGCCGACAGGTAGACGTGCGGGTTGTCCCCCGTCAGGTGGAAGTGTCCAGGCGTCAAACAACTCAACTCCTTGGCCCTGAACCCGCTGCCGAGGGCCGTGGAGTATAGCGCGGCCCGATCCCGCCCTTCCAAACCGCGGAAGGATTTCGGACTCACCCGAGCCGAGAGGATCACCAGCCGTAGCTCGTCGATCTTCAGAACCCTCCGTTCTCGTCGGCGGTCCACTTCCGCGTTGGCCGGCTTCAACTCTTCGAGTGGGTCAGACGGCGACCGCTTCGTCTGCGCCAGCCATCGGCTGAACTGCTGGACGGCCCCGAGGTAATGGTTCGTCGCCTTCGCACACAGGCCATGGGATCGGAGCGACATCAGAGCTTCGGCGGTCTCGGCGGGGTAACGACGTGCCTTCCCATTCCCCACCGCCGGCAGCCGGTGGCGCTTCACGAGTGAGGGGACCGAGAATGGCTTCACGTCGAGAACCGCGGCCAGTTCGTTTCGGGTGTACGTCGATTTCGCGGGGTCAAGGAGAGAGGTCGGCCGGTCCTTTCGGAGATCGGCGAGGAAGCGCCTCACCACTTCTGCGGTCAGGTCGGCGAGGTGGACGAGCTTCGTTCCTTCGATCACCTTCCGAACCCAGCCTACCGTCTGCTTGACGTGTTTCTCACTGGCTTCTCGGGAGCCGAGGTCCGACGCCCACGCCTCGAAGTGCGTGGTCAAGGGCGTGTTGGCGTGCTCGGCAGTGCGATCCACCAGCCCGGCCCGTTCCCGATCGACTTTGCTGAGCAACTCACCCAGCATCATCTGGGCGGCGGCCTTGTTCGTGCTCAACGGCACTTTCTTGATGACACCGCTTGCGTCGCGGTACTTGCCGTACCATCGCTTCAGACGCTTGATCTTGCCGGTCTTCTTGTCCGGGTACGTCGGGCGGAAGTGACTGCTCATCGAACGGAGCCTTTCTCAGAAGGACCAGCCCGTTGCCCCCGCTTCGCAGGTAGGGGACGGTCGCGCACTGGCTGAAGCCGTGTGAAGGATAACCCTCTACCTATGTGGTTGTGTCAAATCGGGGCTCAGAATCGATTCCTCACAAGTCGTTAGTGGCATTTCATTTCGGTATCCGTCTTTTCACCCTTTTTAGTCCGCCACAACCCATCCCCGACACCACACGGCGGTGTGACGACCCGCTTGCTTGGATAGCAGCTAGGCGGTCAAAGGCCCCAAAGCAGGTGGCCGGGGCACCTGCTCGTCCGAAATAGACACCCGTGCAGTTGGCTGGGCAGCCGCGCCAGCTGAATGGAACACTGGCACCCGAACCAGCTTCGTCACTCGCACGATATGAAGGTCCGCAAAGACTTCTGGCTCGAAGCCGCACAAGCCTTGCTGGGCCACGAGCGAGCTGACGTTACGCGGATCTACGCGGCGCAAGACGAGGCGCTTGCCGCGACCGTCGCGGCCAAGATCGGATGACCTGGCGGGAGTTGAAACCCCCTCCGACTCCATCTCTCCCGGGTGGTCGAGGTGTGGGCGACCCTCCGCGAAGCGCCCCCGTACAACGAATGGCAAGTCTTGCCGGGGAAGATGCCATTGGTGGGGGATCCGTCGTGGTACGACCTCCCAGAGTTTTTCCACGAATGCCCGCATTGTGGGGAAAATGACCAGATGTGGCGTCACCGGACGCACGAGGTTCAGTACCCCTGGCACGCCCTTGCCATCGCGGAACTCGATTCCGCGGTCTGACTGGCACAGTCCAGAACACGAACCTCCCAGGATATGTCAGCGGATGCTGGCGTGTCCCCATGTTGGTCGAGAGTGGCCTCCGAACTCAACATCATGAGCGTTGCTTCATTCGGCCACGGCGATGATGCCGTGGAGATATGGCTCGTGCGGAGGTAGATGTAGCTAAAGCCTTAATCGCTTCAATCCGGCCACGGCGATGATGCCGTGGAGATTTGTGGAAACTTTGAGACTCAAGTGATAAGTACACTAAAACTACCGTAGTGTATTACTGATAATGTAAGATTGAGCCATTTCGGCGGTTACAGATTGCACATTTTCGCATATTTTACAACATCCTAAGCATTTTATTTACATCAATAATATAGTTTGCACAGAATAGCCTGCGCCAGCCTTCACCATCCCTGCCGGCCTCATCTTCATCAGCGATCCAGTAGAATCGCTCCTGGTGGTCCAGGCGGGGTAACGAGGGCGTCAAGCCTACCGAAGAATTCCTTGGTCAATTCTCATCACTGTTTCGAGGATATGTTGAACCAGTTCGGTGAACTGGGCATTCCCTCGGGGGCGGGGACGTGGAAGATCGACCACCCATTCGCCGAGTACACGACCATTGGCCAGATGAATCACCCGGTTGCCCAGGGCGACCGCCTCCTCCACGTCGTGGGTAATCAGTACCGAGGTGAACCCCGCTCTTTGCCATAACCTCTCCAGTAACCGCTGCATTTCAAGTCTGGTCAGTGCGTCAAGGCTGCCGAGGGGTTCATCCAGGAGGAGTAATCTCGGGCTTGCAGCGAGCGCGCGAGCAAGGGCCACCCGTTGCCTCTGTCCTCCTGACAGGATAGCAGGCCAGTCGTGAGACCGCTCCGCCAACCCGACTTCCGCGAGTACCTCGGCTGCTCTGTGCGTCTCCCTGGATGAGAGGCCGAGGGCCACGTTCGCACCGACCCGTAACCACGGTAGCAATCGGCCGTCCTGGAATACCACTCGGGCCGCGGGATAGAGCCCACGCAAAGGCTCACCACCCACCCGGACCTCGCCGTCGTCGGGCTTGTCCAGTCCAGCCAGTAATCGCAAAAGCGTGCTTTTGCCGCATCCACTGCGACCGACCACGACGACGAACTCGCCTGGAGCGGCTGCGATGTCCAACCCGGCAAGCACCACCTTCGAACCGAACGCCCGACGAATCCCGGAAGCCTCAATGTCGACACCTGGACTCATCGGTTGTCCCCATCCGGGTCGCCTGGGTCAGCCTTCACCGGCATGCGGGCAAACGCCGGGTGCCACGGCAGCCACCACCGTTCCAGGAGTCGGGCAGACGAGTCGGCCAACTTGCCGAGTACGGCATAGAGCAGGATGCAGAGCACGACCACATCGGTTCGGAGAAACTCCCTGGCGTTCATCGCCAGGGAGCCGATTCCGCTTGTCGCAGCGATTGTTTCCGCCACGATCAGTGTGAGCCACATGACCCCGAGCGCATATCGGACCCCGACCAAAATGGATGCCGACGCACCAGGCAATAACACCCTCACAACGAGTTGCCAGCGGCCAAGCCCGTAGACCCGACCCATCTCAATCAGCCCTGGATCGACCGATCTCACACCGTGGTAGGTGTTGAGATAGATGGGAAAGAGCACTCCAAGCGCAACGAGGAACACCTTTGCGGATTCCCCAACCCCGAACCACAATATGACCAGTGGGATCATTGCCAGGTGAGGGACGGTTCGAAGCATCTGAAGAGTTCCATCAAGGAACGACTCCGCGGACCGGGATACTCCTGTGAACATCCCAAGGATCAGGCCAATTCCGCCGCCAATCAGAAATCCGACCGCTGCCCGTTGGAAGCTGACTCTCAGGTGCAGACCAAGTTCACCGGACTCAGCCAGTTGAGCACCGGCTCTGGCAACCGCTACGGGAGTCGGCAGAACCCTGCCGGAGAGCCAACCAACGTCACCGGCTGCTTGCCAGGCGGCCAGCAGCAGGAAAGGCACCACCCAGGGGACAATCCGACGCATCGGGGTCAACCCCCAGCCGATGTAGGAGCGCCGACCGCACCGTTGGCGATCACTTCACCGATGATCGCTCTGGCTGAGCGTGGTGGTCGCAGCTCACAGTTTAGTCGTAAATGTGGGAAAACATGTTCGGCAAACCGGTATGCTTCATCAAGATGTGGGTATCCGGAGAGAATGAACGTGTCGATTCCGAGTGCAGCGTACTCTTGCATGAGAGCCGCAACGGTCGCCCCATCGCCCACCATCGCAGTCCCGGCCCCGCCACGGACCAGTCCGACTCCAGCCCAAAGATCCCGGCGAAGCCACAACGCTGATCGGTCGCCCTTGTGCAGTTCGAGCATCCGGCGTTGACCGTCCGAATCATACCTGCCCAGGGTCTGGAGAGCGGCGGAGGCAACCTCTGGTGTGATTTTGCTGATGAGCCGCTCGGCAGCCTCTTGCGCCTCCGCGACGGTATCACGAACAACGACATGCAGGCGGATGCCAAAGCGCACAGTCCGCCCCTCGGCCGCAGCCATCTCCCGCACGATAGCGATCTTCTTGGCCACCTGTCCTGGCGGTTCGCCCCACGTCAGGTATAAATCGACATGCCTGGCCGCCACCCGCATTGCAGCTGGCGAGGATCCGCCGAAATAGAGCGGGATGTGCGGCTCCTGGACCGGCGGGAAGAGTAACTTCGCACCGCTCACGCGCAGATGATTTCCGGTAAACTCGACCGTTTCGCCGCGAGACAGGCCACGCCAGACATGAAGGAACTCGTCGGTCTGATTGTACCGTTCGTCGTGATCCAGAAACAACCCGTCGCCGTGCAACTCGTCTAGATCCCCGCCGGTAACGACGTTAATGAGCACTCGGCCGCCGGAAAGTCGATCGAAGGTGGCAGCCATTCTGTGCGCGAGGGTCGGGCTGATCAGCCCAGGTCGGACGGCCACCAAAAATCGCAACCGACTCGTGACAGCGGCCAGGGCAGAAGCCGTCACCCAGGCGTCTTCGCACCCACGACCTGTTGGCAGCAAGACGCCACGGAACCCCAGCGATTCAGCCGCTTTCGCGACCTGGGCGAAATAATCGAACGTGGCGGGGCGGGCACCCTCGGTGGTCCCCAGGAACCGGCAATCGCCGTGCGTCGGTATGAACCAGAAGACATCGAGGGCCATCACTCGGTCCCCCCAAATGGGATGTCCACGATGGCTTCGCGGACTTCGATCCGGTGCGGCAGGAGCCCAAGCTCGACATACCGATCTGCCAGAGCCTGCTGGTCCGCCACCAACTCCGCGGTGAGCGGCCCCGTGTCGTAGCGGTTTCGCCGGTTCTCGGCGAGCGTGACCGCGACGGGGTCAAGTTTTGTTTGTTCTGCCAGAAGCTGATTGACCTCGGCTCGATGCTCTTTGGCCCAGTTCTTGACGCGCAACAACTCACCGAGGAACGCCCGCACAACGTCGCGATGCTCGTCCAGGGCCTTGCGGGAGGCGAAATAGAACTCTCGACCTGTCACAAATCCGCTGCCTCCGACCAGTCGCCTGACTCCACCCGCGTTTTCAGCGGCCGCCGAGTAGGGGTCCCAGATCGACCAGGCATCAATGGCCCCGGATTCCAGGGCCACCCGACCGTCTGCGGGGGGCAGGTACACCGGAGTGATGTCGCCCACTGTAAGACCGTGCTTTTCCAGCACCCGAACCACCATCGTGTGCCCACTCGTCCCTTTGGTGAACCCGACACGCTTGCCCTTGAGATCCGCTACGACACGAATATCGGAGCTGTCGAGCACAAGAATGGCGGAACTCTCGGGGCTTGACGATGACACTGCGATGTACACCAAGGGGACTCCAGCCGCCTGGGCGAAAAGGGGAGGAGAATCACCAGCGTGACCCAGGTCAATGCTCCCCGCGTTGAGAGCCTCCAGGAGTGGAGGCCCTGCCGGGAACTCGACCCACTCGACACGCACCCCGCGAGCCTCGAAAGCACGTTCAAGCCGCCCAGATGCCTTCAGGATCGAGTACGTGCCCCACTTCTGGTAGCCGATGCGGATCACATTCTCCAAACCGCCGTTCGAGCTGCACCCGGGCAGAAGGATGATGCCCGCGGAGAGCATCACGAGCCACAATAAGGGCGAAATCCGATGCCTCATGACACCCACCTCTCGAACCTCGGAGCGGGCTCCGCCACCCACCGAGCAGCGGTGAAGTTGCAATCTTGATATTGATGATCGGAATTGTCGTCAAAAAAGTCCAGCCCCTGGCTGGCCGACTACCGAAGAGAAGTTGCAAAGGATCAGATTGAAAGAGGCGCCATCTCCATGCTGGCCGCCATCAACCGTTTGCTCGTTGAGAGCGGCAAACCCTCTCCAAATCGGAAGCCGCAATGGCGACGTGACTCGCGGGATGAACAAACCACCCGGGTGATCAGCAGCCTCTCCCCCCTACCGATTCACCCGAGTGGCGGCAATGACCTGAACGAACCCGATCCGGCTACCCGTCTCTCCCAAACAGGCACCGATCGGATCACGTCATGGACGCTTGCACCTCGAACAGGAGGGTCTCTCGAACCGTCCCGCCGTGGATGAATGTAATATCGTCGGACGAGGACGAACGGTCAATTCGAATTCACGACTAATTTGATAAGGGTAATCCATTTTGTCAGGTCCGCCCATTTTTCTGGGCATGTTTTGACCTGTGTGAACCCAGATCCGAGGAAGCCTGGAGCGTCATTAGAAAGGGCCACCAGAGGCGAGCCATGAGGCCCAAGACAAGTTCCGCCTGGGTAATTTGTCGTCCGGATGCTCCTTCACTACCCTATCACACATGGGGGAGCTACATCCTCCTACTGGGGCATCCGGCTCCTCGCATTAGCAAGAGAATCGAATTATATTATGCCTAAAATATTCCTATCATATCGACGACATGACACACAGGCAATCGTAGGGAGGCTATACGATCGCCTGATCGCAAAATTTGGCAAGAATGAAGTAATACGTGATTTAGACTCGATTTCTCTTGGCGTTGATTTTCGCCAATTTCTGTCCGACTCTGTAGCGAAGTGCAATGTCTTAATTGCAGTAATAGGCGACGATTGGAAAGGCGTCTCTCAAGACGGCAGGTCTCGGATCGACGATGAGAGCGACTTTGTTCGGATCGAAATTGCCTCAGCCCTTACTAGAGGAATTCCTGTAAATTCCGGTTCTTGTAGACAAAGCTACTATGCCGCCGTCTTCCCAACTTCCTGCGGCCCTGAAAAATCTGACGTTCCGTCACGCATGGTCGATCGAATCGGGAGTTGCATTTGATGATACGAGTGGAAGGCTAATAAGAGGTATTGCGCAGTTGCTAGGTGAGAAGGCGGAACAGCCCAACCAATCCCTAGTCAACGTGATTAATTTCGTCTATCCTGGCAATGCACGGTATAGCGATAGCGATCGAATGTCGTATTGGGGGTTTGCGATTAAAATCGACGGGCAATCAGTCGGGTCAGGAAGCCTGGATCTCGGGTTCAATTTTACGGCCCAAGTGACGCCAGGTCGGCATATCCTGCGCTTCCACTGGTCGTACACTCGCTATGCGCATGATACTAAGACTGTTCTAAGAGAACGCGGGTGCTCCACACAGATTGTCTTCAATCATTCCGGTGCGCCGGGCACAGTGATCCACTTTGGATTCGACGGTAATTTTCTGATTACTTTCTCGACACCGTCCGAATCTATCACGGTTATCGAATCTCGCAAAGATGGAATGACGGGTTGTTTGGTTCTCATAGCAGTGGTAGGGGCGCTGGCTGGTTCGGCGCTGATGACTCTCCTGTAGTCTGAGCGAGATTCACACAACGCGATAGCAAGACCGTTGAGTCCAGCTATCGTCTACCAAAAATCACCAGGCGGGAGAATACTTGCCGACAATGGATCTTCGTGACTTCCCTCTGACTCTCGGTGGTGCCGTCAGGGATGCAGTCACTTGTTACTGGCAACAAGTGACGGAGTCAGGTCTCCGAGGTGGGTCTGGCAGACCGCAGTCGTTGACCCCAGACATCTGACATTGCTAACATGATGCGCATGATCGACATTCACAGCCCAACTGGAGTGGCATGGCTCCTCTTCGGCAGCACCCAGATCTCGAATCGGTGGCAGTCGCTTCCGCAAGGTCTGTGTTGTCAGCTGGGAAGTTGTGCTGACACCTTGCGGCTGGAGATCGTGGCCGGTACAGTCCCGATCCGACCGCCATCACCCAGAACTGTCCAAGAGACCGGGGCCTGATCCCATGCTCGCGACCCGCGTCCTGCACTTTACCGAGTCAGTGATCCGGGAGACCACACGGTTGGCCCAGGCACACGGGGCACTCAACCTTGGTCAGGGGATGCCGGATTTCGATCCGCCCGAGGAGGTGAAGGAGGCCGCCTGCCGGGCCATCCGGGAGGGATTCAACCAGTATGCGGTCACCTGGGGTATCGCTCCGCTTCGCCAGGCAATCGCAGCCAAGATGCGGTCGTTCAACGGGCTTCCGTGGGTCGATGCGGACGAACATGTGACGGTCTGCTGTGGAGCGACCGAGTGTATGATGGCGACTATGCTCGCGATCATCGACCCGGGCGATGAGGTCGTAATCTTTCAGCCATTCTACGAAAACTACGGGCCGGACGCCCGTCTGACAGGGGCGACCCCAAAGTGGGTGCCACTTCACCCCCCGGACTGGCACATTGACCCGGCCGAACTTCGGGCTGCGTTCTCGCCCAAGACCAAGGCGGTGATCATCAACACCCCGAATAACCCGACCGGGAAGGTTTTCACTCGTGATGAACTGGATCTGATCGCCGGGCTGTGCCAGGAGTTCGATGCGATCGCCCTGTCGGACGAGATCTACGAGTACATCAATTTCAGCACCCGGCCGCATGTGAGCATCGCTGCGCTGCCCGGAATGGCCGAGCGGACGGTCACCATTAGCGGCTTGTCCAAGACGTTTAGCGTGACCGGATGGCGGCTCGGGTATTGCATCGCCCCAGCCACGATGACTGCTGGAATCCGGAAGGCCCACGATTTCCTGACGGTCGGGGCTCCACATCCGCTCCAGGTCGCGGGGACGACCGCGATGGCCCTTCCGCAGGGCTACTTTGATGGGCTCCGGGAGCACTACCGGGCTCGTCGTGATCTGTTTCTTCCACTCCTTCGTGAGGCCGGCTTTTCGGCTCACACTCCCGATGGAGCATACTATGTGATGGCCGACATCGCAGGGCTGTCAGACCTCGATGATGTGACGTTTGTCCGCCGAATGATCGAAACCGTTGGTGTGGCCGGGGTTCCGGGTAGCAGTTTCTACCACCCAAAAGAACAGGGACGAACGACAGTGCGGTTCATGTTCGCCAAGCGCGACGAGGCGCTGCACGAGGCCGGTCGAAGGTTGCTAGGGTTGCGGTACAAAGTCGCGAAGTGATCGTCAGATGACCCGATTGATAAGCGGTTATGCTCGATTATGTGATACGATATTTGGGCAGATAAAGTTGGCACGTGAATTATCATCAGCTGTTGTATTAAAGTCTCCTTGTCATTTAAATTCCCCCGCCTCCGGTGAACCCTAACTTGAGTAGTTCGGTCTCTGCGACCGGCTGCCCGCCAGCAACCTGAGCAAGAGTTGCGGTGTCCATATGCCGCGCGGTCAGGTTGCGAATCTCCAGCATCACGCGACGGAAGCGGCAACTCGCGGACTGGCTGCACGGCTGAGGGTCGGAGAGCGAGACACACCCAACCGGAGCGAGAATCCCGTCAAAGTGTCGGACGATCTGACCGAGTGTGATCTCTTCCGGAGGCACCGCGAGGAAATAGCCTCCGGCTCGGCCAGGGCTGCTCTCGACCCAGCCTTTCGACTTCAGATCCAGCATGATGTGTTCGAGAAATCGCTTGGGCACATCGTTCGTCTTCGCCAACGTGGTCATCGACACCGGCCCCTGACCCCAGCCATCCACGAGGGTGAACATGACCCGCAACGCGTAATCCGCTTTCCGCGAGAGTCTCATCCTGTTTCCTCGAACGGGTCGGCGACTCCCCCGACGCCTTCTCGTTCAGGTGGGCAATCGTAGTCGTGCTGAGGAATAACGACTAAATTAGTCGATGATGAATTGGCTGGCAATCCAGGAGTTCGGAAAAAGAAGTAATTTTATCATCGAAGTTGACTTTCCGGGATGATTGGGTAGAATCTGATAAACACGATATACTTCATAATCGATGTCGTGATTACCCTGGCCCGCCGATCTCCGCGCAGAGGTCTGCCATGTCCGACCACAGGTTCCGCGAACATCTCCAACGTGTTTCGTCCGTTGACCCTGTCATGACGGTTGGAGCCTCTGCATTCGTCCCGTGTCCCATGTTTGTGGCGTTTCCGGTGGCCCAGCAGGCCCACATCCTGGCGATTTATCAGCTCGCCGCCCAGAAGACACTGGAGCGGCAAAGCCCCTGTCGGCGATCTCGGATGGCCGACTTCTCCGTCAACTGATCACTGCGTCCACACTCCTGACGGCCGAGGTGGAGGTTGTCCCCGCGGTCGTTCGCGTTGTCCTGGAAGACTGACCTGTTAGCGTGAGTCCGTCGCTACGAACGCGGACGCAACAAACACCAGAGCAACGTGATGGTGCCACCCAACCCACCTTCGGCCTTCGAAATGACCGAGGCCGAAATCGGCCTTCAACTCCTCAATCCGGCGTGACGCTTCGTCTGACTCCTCTGTGACCCTGGCCGCCAGCCCACACAGAGAGAGTTTCTGCGTGAACTTCTGAGACTGAGCCGGTAAGGCGATCAGCAGATGGAGGATTACCACCCGTAAGGGACAG
>PLDW01000054.1 GCA_003136315.1 Gemmataceae bacterium
GCGATGCACGTCCCTTGCGGAACCCCCACCTCGCCCCGATCCCGCGGCAAAAGGCCGTCGATCAGATGCTACTCGCACACCACACGTTGTCAAAGATCACCAAAGCGACATGCCTTGCGGCACAGCACTTCTCCAGCCTCACAGTCTTGTGAGGCTAGAATCTCGCAATCTCGAACGCAAGTCTTTTTTAGACTTGCTTGTTCGTCGATTGCGTAGACTACTCTATTGGCGTTGCCTCGTCGCGTCAAGCGGTCTCGCGAATTTTTTCTTCCCGGATACTTCCAGGTTTCGCGAGCCCTTCATAGTCCGGACGACCCATGAGTCGTGCTGACTGCTGACACGAGTCGGTGTGGAGAAGACGGGAATCGAACCCGTGACCTCCTGCTTGCAAAGCAGGCGCTCTACCAGTTGAGCTACTTCCCCGACCGTATCCGCCAACCACGTGTGCGCGTACTTGGATTCGAACCAAGGACCTCAGCTTTATCAGAGCTGCGCTCTAGCCAACTGAGCTATACGCGCGACAGCAAGCCCATCAAACACAAGAGCCAAACCATTTCGGTTTGGCTCTCTCCGACCACCCGCTTGTCGGTGAGAGCTACCCACTTGCCTTCAGGCAAATTGCTGCGACCGTAATCATTCGGGTCGGACTCATTCGGCACTCACCTCACGGGGTGGCGATGCACCTTGGGGATTATAAGCGGTGATCTCCGTCTGTCAACACGTCTCACCTATTTCTCCCCACCACCGGAACCTGGATCACTCCCCTGTTGTTGTCGGGCAATGACTTCCGCCGACTTGACCCGACCCAGAATTTCTTCCCGGAGTCGAAGGCATCCGGAGAAAACCTAACCCCCCAACCCCCTTCCCTTCGAAGGAAGGGGGAGCCGGAGGACGGTTTGACTCCCCTCTGCCTCTCAGCCCAGGGGTTTTGTCCGGTGGTCCGAAGGCATCCGACTATCATAACAGGACATCTTCACCTCACTGGCGGTTCGCCATGACAACCGTTCCCTCTTCGGATCGATCCCCTGGCCGACGGTTACGGGATGCCTGGGCGAGTTCACCTCTCGCATTACCGGGAGTCTTCAATCCACTTATCGCAAAGCTGGCGGAGCGGGTCGGCTTCCGCGCGGTGTATCTGTCTGGTGGAGCTCTCTCGGCGGGCAATGGAGTCCCCGACATCGGGCTATTAACCCTGACTGAGTTCGTGCAGGCTGCCCACCTCACGGCTCAGGCGACAACCCTTCCTCTCTTGTGTGATGCGGATACGGGCTTCGGTGAATCGCTGAACGTTGAGCGGACTGTCCAACTGTTCGAGCAGGCGGGGGTGGCGGGTATCCACCTGGAAGACCAACTCCTCCCCAAACGGTGCGGCCATCTGTCCGGAAAATCGCTGGTTGAGCCGGCGGTGATGGCTGCGAAGATCCGGGCTGCGGTTGCAGCGCGTCGAGATCCCGATTTCGTCATCATCGCGCGAACCGACTCGCGAGGAGTCCACGGTTTCGACGATGCTGTCAGTCGAGCCAGGCTGTACCTCGACGCTGGAGCCGATGCGATCTTCCCCGAGGCCCTCGAAACGGTCGATGAATTCGCCCGTTTCACCAAGGAGGTTCCAGCCCCCTTGCTGGCCAATATGACCGAGTTCGGTCGGAGCCCAGCCCTGGATGTGACGACACTCGGCGGTCTGGGCTACCGGCTCATCCTCTTCCCACTCACCGCGTTCCGGGTTGCGATGAAGGCGGCCGAGGAGACGCTTGTCGATCTCTTCCGCACCGGCCACCAGCGAGCAGCAATCTCAAAAATGCTCACTCGTGCCGAACTTTACGACCTCCTCGGATACACGGGCTACGAGGAACGGGACCGCAGCTACTTTGGAGGGGTGGATGGGTAAGGACGATCGAAACAGCGGTTTTTGCGCCACACCATGCAGCTTGAGATCAGGAACAGCCCATAAGGCTCCCAAAACTGAAAACTCCGGGGCGAGGAATCGCGATTTCCGGGGAACCTTCCACGAAGTCGATCGTTACCCCCTTCGTCACCGAGTCCCTGGGATTGTGGAACGTCTGGAAGGCTCGGCTGTGGTAGTCTGACGAGAACAATTTCCGCCCAACCCTGGAGCCTCACATGCTCCCGACTCGACCGCCTGCTGACCGTCTGCGCCGATACGTCGTAGGCGACCTGACTCCCGACGAGGCGGCCGAGGTCGCCTCCTGGATCAAGTCGGACCCCAACGCGGCCAGCGATCCCAGCAGTCTTCCGTCCCCACACAGGGATTCCGACAATGGGTCGTCCCCGCCCCCGATGACCGCGAATTCCGGCCCCACCTCGGTCTCCCCCCCCCACAAATCGCCGCAGACTGATGCTGCTGTCTGCCCGGTTCGGATCGGAGGGTTTCGGATTGTTGGTCAACTCGGGGAAGGTGGGATGGGGGTGGTGTACGAGGCGATTGATGAGACCCTTGGCCGACGGGCCGCTGTGAAGGTTCTCAGCCCAGCCTTTGCCAGCAATCCAGACTACCGCCAGCGGTTCCTCCGGGAGGGAAAGGCAGTCGCAGCGATCCGATCGGACCACGTGGTGACCATCTATCGGGCGGGCGAGGAAGACGGGTTGCTGTTTCTGGCGATGGAGTTCCTGGAGGGGGCGAACCTCGAAAATTGGCTCCGGGCTCAGGACGGACCACCTGATGCGGAAGTGGTGTTGCGGGTCGCACGGGACATACTCATCGGGCTGGGTGCGGCCCATGAGCAGGGCATCCTCCACCGAGACATCAAGCCGGTTAACCTCTGGGTGGAGAGTCGGACCGGTCGCGTGAAGCTCCTCGATTTCGGTCTGACCCGCGAGATCGAGGGCGACGACACCCTGACAAAGCCCGGTGCGGTGCTTGGTACACCCGCGTACATGGCTCCGGAGCAGGCCCGAGGACGGCGGCTCGACCCCCGGGCCGACCTCTTCAGCGTCGGTGCGGTTTTGCACCGGATCTTCACTGGCCAGTCGCCTTTCGCCCGACCCACCGGCCCGGCCATCCTGGTGGCGGTCGCGACCGAAGACCCACCCCCGCTGCCGGGCGTCCCCCCAGCACTCAGCCAGTTCATCACGCGACTCCTGGCGAAGAACCCCGATGAGCGGCCGATCGATGCGAACGCCGCGCTGGCAGAACTCGCAGCGATCCAGGAGCCAATCACCTCCAACTCGCGTGGGCGAACCAAAGGCTGGCTCGTGGCCGCAGGGTTCGTGGCAACAGCTCTCCTGCTCGTTGGGGTGATCATCATCATCCGTGATCGAACCGGGAAGGAAATCGCCCGGGTCGAAATCCCCGACGACGCGGCAAAGGGAGGGACTGCGGAGATCGTCGGCTCGAACACTGGAACCCATGTGGTGGTTCCTCTCCCGACAGGAGCCGCGGTCCCGCCAATCCCGCCTGCGAAAGACTCGTCGCGGCCCCCCACCGTGTCGCCGCAGGAGGCGGTGCCCGGTCCGCGTATGGTGAAGGAACCACCGCCCCCCGCCCCCGCCGATCCGACGCGGGTCCGCGTGAAGACCGAGACCACGGGGCTGATCAAACTCGAAGGCGGTGAGGGGAGATTCGTCCCCGTCGGTTCGAGCGGAACGGTGGTAGCCACCGACCCCGGGAGGGAGTTGTACCGGGTCCGGTTCGACGACCCGTCGCTCGACACGTTGTGGCTTCCGACCAAGGTCACGGAGCCACTCAAGGTCTTGCCGTAACGGGTCCAGTTTTCGCCCGCCTCACAGTGGCCAGCGGCCAAATGCTGATGACGGAGTCTGACCATGACCACCCGCCGGTTCCGCAACCTGTGCATCGCGTCGTCCCTTGTGGCCCTGGTCGGGGTGCTGGTCGCGGTGGTCGACGCGCAGCCCAAAGACCGTCCGCCCCGGAAGGTGGCGTTCCTGGTCGGTGTGACGAAGTACGACCACGACTTCCCGGACTTGCAATTTCCCGAGCGTGATGTCGAGGAACTCGGGAAGGTCTTGAAGGCCGGGGGCTTCGAGGTGGTCACGCTGCTGGGTTCGGCCAGTGGTAAGGATCGCGCCACCCGAAAGAGCATTGAGGCTCGTCTTCAGGCGATACTCGAAGGGGGTGGGGACAACACCAAGAAGATCAAGAAAGGGGATCTTGTGTTAGTGGCGCTCAGCGGGCATGGCCAACAGGTCTGGGTGGCTGACCCAGCAAAGCCGGGGAAGATGAAGGAGGATGCCTTTTTCGTCCCGGTGGATGGGAAACCTAATCAGGCCGGGACCCTTGTGAGTATCAGTCACTTGGTGGACGATCTCCTCGCCCCATGTGGGAGCCGGAACCTGTTGCTTGTGGATGCCTGCCGGGATATCGCCGACCCGAACAAGGGGCGGGGTGTGGAAGGCCGCGATATGGCGCTCAAGGGGGAGACGGCGGTGCTGTTCAGTTGCGGGCGGGGTGAGAAGTCGTGGGAGAATGCCGACCTCAAACACGGAGTGTTCACCCACGCGGTGCTCAAGGGCCTGCGTGGTGATGCGGCTCGCGGGGGCGTGGTGACTTGGAGCGGACTGGTGACGCATGTTCAGGACGAGATGGCAAGCGAAGGGTTCAAGGCGATCCTACCGAAGGGGTTCGAGCAGACCCCGATACCGACCAGCGGCCAACTCCCGCGGACGATCTTGCTCGCTGCGAAGCCTCCGAATCCCAATGCAGACCCGATGCCCCCAACGGGGGACATGGCTCGTGGCCAGTTGAAGCCGGGCGAAAAGCGGGAGTTCACGATCGCTCCTGGTGTGAAGATGGTGTTCTGTTGGATTCCATCGGGGACAGAACAGTTGGGCTCACCCCAGACCGAGCAGGACTACCTGACCAAGACATTCTTGGACGGGAAGCGGCCGGACTGGCTGGACACTGAGAACGAGACGGCCCGGGGGCGGTATCCGAGCAAGGGGTTTTGGCTGGGCAAGTACGAGGTGACACAGGGGGAGTGGACAGCGGTGATGAAGGTGGAGAACCCCAGCCACTTCAATGGGACGAAGGACAACAAGGCGAAGGGGATGGTCACGACCCGGTTCCCGGTGGAGAACGTCTCATGGGACGACTGCCAGGGCTTCCTGAAGGAGTTGAACGAGAGGGGTGGGGCAGCGGTTGTGTTCGGGGGTGCGGGCCGGTTCGCGCTTCCGCACGAGGACGAGTGGGAATACGCCTACCGCGGCGGAAAGGGGAACGGACGACCGTTTTACTGGGGTGACACGCTCAACGGGGCCGAGGCGAACTGCGACGGCAACTTACCCTACGGTGGCGCAGCGAAAGGTTCCTACCTCGAACGAACAGCAGAGGTGGGGAGCTACGAGACGAAAGCACCACACCTGTGGGGTTTGTGCGACATGGCGGGGAATGTATATGAATGGTGCGAGAATAAATACCCAAAATCAAACGATCGTCGTGTCCTTCGTGGTGGTTCCTGGTACAACAACGCCATGAGCTGTCGCGCAGCGAGCCGCAGCCTCTCCACGCCCGTTTACCGCGACGTCTTCGGCGGGTTCCGGGTCTGTTTCCGCCTGGACTGATCGCGGCTCCGTTTAGCCCGCCCCAGGGTTTGGGCGTCCCAGGGTTGCCACCCTGGGCGATGATCCGCCGTCCCGTTGGGACGGAAAACCATTGGATGGTGGATAATCGCCTGGACGCGAGCCCTCAGACTGGACGCACCGACTCCCGAGAGACGGATTCACGCTCCTCCGGTAGATGTCCAGTCCTCGATCTGTAACCCAGGGACGCGGCGGAAATCCCGGACGTTCGCCGTCACGACTGTGGCCCCGGCTTCGAGGGCCGTCGCGGCGATTCTCAAGTCGTTCGCTCCGACGTTTAACTTCTGCGCCTTCAAATCGGCGTACCGGTGAACGGCCGGCTCCGGAAACGGAACAACTGTCCAGTTCGTTAACTCGTGTATCGTGTCAGTCAAGCGAGTGTATGCTGCGGCCACCTGCGGCGGTGTCTTTGCCTTACGGATGACTGCCTGCCACCCGTCCCAAAGTTCTTCGACCGTGATGATCGACACCACCAACTCGGTGGGAAGGTGAGCGGCGACGGCAAGCACGACCGCAGGGTGGTGTCGCAGGTGGTGCGTGAACGTGTCGGTGTCGAGCAGATACCGGGTCATGGCCCGGCTGCCGGGTCGGTGTCCCACGGGTCGGGTCTGGCGTCGGCCACTCCCCGTGCAGCGGCGATCCCATCGAGCCAGTCACGGGTGAGCGGGTCGTCCGGCCAAACTGGTCCGGGCAGGGGGCCGACCCGAAGGCGGACAACCTCGGCCCCAGCTCCGACTTTGGCCGCGAGGATGGCCCGCAGGTTATCGAGGGCCTCGTCCCGGGTCGGGCCATCGGCTGCCGCCGGGAGCGGCTCGCCAGACGAGGCCCGGAACCCGTGCCCATTGAGGGGCTGAATCAGGACGGACAACTCCACGGGAACCCCCATCGACAGTGGACGGCGGCCAGAGCTGTATCATACCCCTGCCCGCTCTCAGGGTGAAGCGCAACCACGGCTCACGCCCGGTCAATTCTCCGACGGCCCCCTTGCGATCTTGATCGAACGGCCTTCCGTCCCAACGGGACGGCGGATAATCGCCCAGGGTGACAACCCTGGGACGCCACACCCCAGGGACGCGAACCCGGGGTCACGGATGCCCCAAACCATAATCAGTCCAGGCGGAAACAAACACGAACTCCGTAGAAGTGGTTGCGGTTGACGGGCGTGCCGTAGTAGCGGCGCGCTGCGCGGCAGTACCTGGCGCCCTGGTACCAGGAACCACCACGAAGGACACGACGATCGCCAGATTGGTTTGTCGATTGAATTGGATCTTTCAGACTCGTAATCTTGTCATATGGACCGTAGTAATCCTGGCACCACTCCCAGGCATTGCCGTGCATGTCGTAGAGCCCCCAGGGGTTCGGTTTGAATTGCCGCACAGGGGCTGTGAACCCGAACCGGTCGTCCGCCTGGATTCCCCAAGTCTTTCCCGTCGCCGCGCGGAATGAAGCATCCGCGACATTCCCGTACTTCGCCAATTCCTCGTCATCGTCGCCGAAGTGGAACCGTCCGCGGCTTCTCGCACGGCACGCATACTCCCATTCTGCCTCGGTCGGTAGGCGGTACGCCTTCCCCTCTTTCCGGCTCAGCCACTCGCAAAACGCCACCGCATCGTTCCAGCTCACTTCGACCACCGGATGGTCGTCCGTCTGCGGGAAGCCCGGATCACGCCAGGTGTATTTCGGATCTTGCACCCAGTCCTTCTTCGCTGCATCCCAGCCATACCCGCCCTTCCCATCCGCTTCGGCCTCCGTCTTGTACCCCTCGGCCTCCACGAACTTCCGGAACTGGCCCCGCGTGACCTCGCATTCCCCCAGGAAGTAATCTTTCGTCAACATCACCTGGCGGGTCGGGCCTTCGTCATCTGCCGTGTACGAGTATCCCGCCTTCTTGATCTCTTCGTTCAAGGCTTTGATCTGCTCGGGTGTGGAACCCATCGTGAAGGTACCGGCCTTGACCCGCACAAACTTCATCCCCGTGGCCTTGCTCGTGTACGTCTTCTCATCCACCGGCTTCGCCAGGTCTCCGGTCACCAGCGGTGGCACGTTCCCCAGGCTCCCGATCGCAAACGGCACCTGACGTTCCGAGGCCGGCAGATCCGCCAGCCAGTCCGCTGCGGCCTCGTTCACCTGTTCTTTCACATAGGGTACGAGACGGTCCCATGTGACCCGACCCTTCCCGTCGGTCGCACCCGGAGCACCCTTGAGCCCCTCCAGCACAAAGTGGAAGAACACCCCGTGACCGCCCCCCGCCTTCTCAGTCTCACGGGCCTTCTGACGCCCCGAACACGAGAAAAACACGGCCGTCCCTTCCGGCAGGTTGTCGATCCGGCTCCCGTTGATCCCCCCACGTGACCCTCGATTCGGATCGACCACGTTCCGGCACGCATCCACCAGAAGCAGGTTGTGGCCCCCGCCCCGCTCGTCCAGCACCTTCAGCACGTCGTTGATCCCGATTAGCGTGGTCGCGTCGGAAGGAATCCCATCGGCTGGGCAGAAGAATGGCGACTCCTTATCCACTGGCTTCCCGTCCGGACCTGGCTCCTTGACGAACAGTTGCACTCCGTGGCCGCTGAATCCCAGTAGCACCGTATCCGACCGCCCCACGCCCTTCAAAGAATCGGCCAGCGCAGCGAAGTAGACGTCCTTCCCGCTTCGGTTGGCTTTCGGGTCAATGCCAGCCGACCCACGAATCGTCTTCACCTCAAACCCGGCCGCCTTCAACACCCGCTCCAGGTCGGTGACGTCTGCCTCGGCGAAGTTGAGCGGGTCGAGTTTCCGGTTCGCGTACTGATTGACACCGATCAGCAGGGCAACTTTCTTCCCCTTCGCGGGTGGCTGGGCGAACAGCAGGTCGGCGAGAGGGATGGCCGCAGCCAGGACCATGACGAGGAGCACAGCCAGGTCACGATGTCGGGTCATGGGTGACGACCTCGAAGGGAGTGCCAAACAGGTACCAGGAGCGATTGAGAGAGAGTGCTCTCCAGACGCGAGAGCATCCTGCGATTCGATCTCCATTTCCCTCGTTCCCACGGTCCTCCGTGGGAACGCCGTATTTTGACGCTCCGCGTCCTGGGCTGACAGAGAGGAGGGGTGATCCGTGATGCGGTAGACGTCTTCCCCAGCGGGTTGCCCCACACCCGCGGAGCGGGGGAAAGCCGGTTCCCACGGAGGACCGTGGGAACCAGGGGAGATCTTGTCGCGTCGTGCGAGAAGTGTCGATTTATTGCGTCTGATGTTGTGAGGATTCACGCGAGCCATCCGTTTTCCCGCCCCCACTGGATCCATCAGGATTTCAGTGGACACAACGGCACCTCGGGTCACGTGCAGAGCGGACACACATCATTGTGCCCGCTCGGGGGCGGCGGGGCAACTCGCGGTCGTGTGCTCGGTGTCGGGCATTTGGCCTGGTCAATGGTTGTAGCGGATGGTGATGAACTCGTGTGGGTCGTCGATCTTTCGGGTGACGACCTCCTGCTTCACCTCCCGGGGTGGGCCGAACCCGGTCTCGGATGCGCTCTTCGGGGCGTTCGGGCCGGGGACATAGCTACGGGAGATACCGACCGTGATCGTCCCGATCTTTCCCTGCGCTCGCGTCGGGAACTTCCCCAACGCCCCCTTCCCGTACTCCGTGACCAGGAACGAAAGGACGTTGTCCTTTCGGGAGGGATCGGCCGTCTTGTGCCACCCCACGATCAGCACCTCGCCCGGCTTCCTGTCCTTTGCCGCTCCCACGATCCAGTGGCTAAACTTCGGTGTTCCATCTGGCTTGCGATCTTCACTGAACGTGAACTGGTCGATTCCATCAATCGCCAGCGAGACGGCGATTTCATGATCGGAATCGTTCACCACCCGAACTTCGTATACCTCACCCCGGTCGATCCCCACGAACGGCAGTCCCTCCTTCAGGCTTGCAGCGACCGGCAAGGCACTCCCGGGAGCGGCCAGGGGTTTCTTCCGGATCTCGACTGCGTAGGGGCTAGCCTTGCTCGTCCGAACGAAGGTGCCATCGACGAACGCGATCACTTTCGGCGGCTGCCCAGGGCCGGGCGGGAGGCTATGCTGAACATCCGGGTTCCGCCCGTCAGACGGGGGGCCGGAGTATTCACTGTCGGGTTTGAATGCGACAGTCGCCCCCGTGATCCTGGCGATATCGGTTACCTTCCGCACTGCCCCGACGAACTCCTTGAACTCGCTCACCTCGTCACCATTCGTGTACTGGAGTTTGGCCTTGATACGAATCTCTTTGAGGTCAGGCCGAGCCGGGTCGGACAGAAACCGCACTTCGCCACTGACTTCCAGGAGTGCGTCCCGGTTTGCCAAACCTCCCAGCGCAGTGGCGAGTTCGGACTCGAACCCCCCGCCGTTCACCCCCAAGTCGTCAGCGATCCCGTGTGGCGTAAACCGCCCGACCCGGACCGCCACTTGGGGGGGCTTGAGACCCTTCGCAACCTCTCGCACCTTCTTTGCGAGTTCGGCGGCCGCGTCCTTGAGGCTTCCCCCTTCATCGGCCTGTCCCCGAGACGCTGTCGCGACAACGGCCAGCAGCATCACCGTGAATCGATACGTAGTGGTCATCGTAATCTCCTGGATGAGCGTGTGTTCGAGTGAATTGGTGTTATCGGAGCGGGGTGAACTGGAGTTCCCGGGCGACTTCCTGCATGAGCGACACCCCGTCGATTGCTTCCCATTGATACCTACCGACCACCCCGCCCGGTCGGCTCAGAGGCTCCAGACCAAGTTCCTTGAGCCGTTTCGCCGCGATCTTCTTCAGTAGCTGGTCCGCGTCTTGCAAGAACAGCTCGGCGGTCACCGCCTTCAAATCCAGATACCCTCGACGATACCCGATTGCGACCTCCGACACTGGCTCCTTGAACGTCGTCACCGGCGCGAACGGTTCACCCGGCGTTCGCATGAGCGGGCCGATCGACTTCTCCAGGGTGGAGAGGAACTTCCGACGATCCGCCTCCACTCGCTCATCCATAGCTTTCTGCGGCGGGTAGAGTCGTTTCACTTTCTGGTCGGCCTCTCCGAACAGGGCACAGTTCTCCCGGACAACGTCCTTGAATGGGATCATCCCATGTCGGTGGCAGGCCATGCAGGATATCCCGGTCACAATCTCGGGTGTTCCGGACACTCGCTTGTCGTCGCTCACCACCGCAATCGGTCCCGTATCGATCCGTTCGTCCTTCCCGTTCACAAGCAAATACCCCTGAAGCCCGTTCGGCAGATGGAAGATGATCTCGCCGCCGTCGTGGCGGAATGCTTGCTCCAGGTACGGGTTGCCATCGAATACGGGGCCAAGGGGGAAGCGGATGAGGTTGGCCCGCCCGTTCTCCGGGAGGAAGTCGTAGCTTTTCCAGTACGCTCCGTAAGGGGTGTCGTGTCGCTCCACGAGGCGGTTCTGGCCACTCACACCACTTCGGGCGAACCCTGCACGGGCGAGTGTATCGCGACGGAAGTTTGCCGGGATGTCGACCCCGAGCTTTTCTTCGAGAGCCTTTGCGTTCTTGGGAAGCTGAAGGAGGTCGTGATACAGCGGCGGGCGGCTCGTGGTGGCGACGAACCAGTCGGCCCGAACCCAGGGCAGGTCGGTACCGGATTCCCGGACCATCTCCTTGTCGAGTTCCCGGAGGTCTCGATCTGGGTGGCTCCCGTATTTCAGCCCGTAGGGGTAGGCATCGATCACTTTTCGCCACAGGTCGCTGCGGTCCCAGTCGAGCCCGCGGATATCGACCACATAGATGGTTCCAGATTTGTCCACGGCCTCGGGGATCACCACTGGGGCTTTCCAGCTCAGGCTATTGAGCACTTTCGACAGGGCCGCCCGGAGGTGTCGGAGATCCTCGTCGGTGAATGTGGAGTTATTGTGGACCTGGGCGAGGCTGAAGTAACGGAGGAACGGGCGATCCGCTGGAGGGGCCTTGGCCAGGTGGTCGCGGATTGCGGTGAGGACCTCCTTGAGAGTGATGAACGGCCGTTCGACCGCGACCGGGAACGGCGATGCACCGGCCTCGATCCACGCCTTGATGGCGAGTCGCTCGGTGTCTCTGAACGCTTCCTTCTCGGGCGAGCCCTTCTGCGGCATCCGCTTCTGGATCGCATCCCAAAGCGGGGATTTGGTGAGGCTACTTCCGACCACCAGTGCCGGCTCGCTGTCGACTGGCTTGACGAGTGAGTCGTGGCGGGTGACATCAAACGCATACCCACTGCTCGACCCCTCGCCGCTGTGGCACCGGGAGCAGTGCGTTTTGAGGACGGCCCTGGCCTTCGCGGCCAGGTCGGCCGGGTTCTGGGCCGGGGCTCGGGGAGCATTCAGGGCAACCACCCCGGCAGCGAAGAGCAAACGGAGCAAGGAGTTCATGACCACCTCGGCGCGCTCGGAAGGACCGCATCGTCGGTGCATTCTGGCCGCGATGGCGACCACTGGCAACGACCGAACAGGGAAACGGTCGGCCCCGGCTCATGTTCCCGGGTTTCCGAAAAATTTTTCCGGGAACATTCCGGCGGTCGGGTCGTTATCCTGGGGTGAACTACCGCCCCGACGTTGGGCGTCCTGCGTCCAGTATCCCGTCCGCATCCCCTGGTGACCCATGCGCTCACTCGCTGCCGTCGCCCTCCTCTCTCTCGCTGCGGTTGTTCCGGTGTTGGACGTGCTGTTCGCCCAACCCGTGACCCGGAAGCCGCGGAAGGTGGCCCTGGTCGTCGGCCCATCCACCTATCTGCACGATTTCGACAAGTTGAACTACACCGTAGCGGACGTTGAGGCGTTGGCCGAGGCTCTCCGTTCCGGAGGGTTTGACGAGGTAGTCGTTCTGACCGACCCACCCGAGGGGAAGCACCCTGCCACACGGGCCAATATCCTCGATCAATTGGAGAAGTTGGTCGCGAAACAACCCAACCCAGCGAACAACGTCCGACGCGGTGACATCGTCCTCGTTGCCCTTTCAGGGCACGGGCTGGAGTTGAACATTCCGGACCCGGACAGGGTGGGGCAGACGAAACGCGAAGCGTTCTTCGCCCCGGTCGATGGCAAGAAGGGGAAGGCCGAGACGTTAATCGGGCTCGGGTATCTGGTCAATGATGTACTGGCCCCATGCGGGGGTCGGAACTTGCTCCTGGTGGATGCGTGCCGGGAGGTCTACGACCCGAATAAAGGGAAGGGAATCGGTGGCCAGTCGGTCAGCCTGACGGGGCAAACGGCGGTGCTCTTCAGTTGCTCGACGACGGAGCAATCCTGGGAAGCCGCAGCAGTGATGCATGGGGTGTTCACATATGCCGTACTGGAGGCGGTGAAAGAGAGCCGGGAAGCGGGCAAGCCACTGAGCTGGAGCGGGCTGGTATCGCGTGTGGAAGAGAAGATGGGGGACGACGGGGTGAAGCAATTCATCCCGACGGGGAAGACCCAGACCCCGGTTCTGGCGGCGGGGCAGGTCCCGCCGACGGAACTGTTCGGCGTTCAGGTGAAGGGGCCGAATGCAGGCGAAGAGCGGGACTTCGACATCGCAAAGGGTGTGCAGATGCGGTTCTGCTGGGTGCCAGCGGGGATGGCGACACTGGGATCGCCGACCACGGAGAAGGAGCGGGAACCAGTCGGCATATCCGAGGCCGAGCACAAATTCACGACCCGGGGTTTCTGGCTGGGGAAGTACGAGGTGACGCAGGGTCAGTGGACGGAAGTGATGGGGAACAACCCGAGTGCGTTCGCGGCGACAGGAACCGACGCGAGTGATCGGGGTCGTGTCAAGGGGTTAGACACCAAATGGTTCCCGGTCGAGCAGGTGTCCTGGGAGGATTGTCAGGTATTCCTGAAGAAGGCAAATGCGTCAAGCGGTGCGAAACGAGGGCGGTTTGGACTTCCGCACGAGGACGAGTGGGAGTACGCCTGTCGTGGCGGGAAAGGAAACGGGCAGGCGTTCTACTGGGGAAATGCACTCAACGGGAAGGAGGCGAACTGCAATGGAGATCTTCCCTACGGGGGGACCACGAAAGGGCCGAATCTCCAGCGTCCGGAGGTGGTGGGGAGCTACGCGAGGGATTACCCCCACCCGTGGAGGCTGTGCGATATGCACGGTAATGTGTGGGAGTGGTGTGAGAATGAATATTCAACAGGTCGTCGTGCCCTTCGTGGTGGTTCCTGGTTCGGAGTCGCTGATCTCTGCCGCTCAGCGAATCGTGGCGGCAACTCGCCCGATAACCGTAGCAGTACCCAGGGCTTTCGGGTCTGTTACCGGCCGGATTGATTGCGCTTCGGGGCATCCGTGTCCACGGTTCGCGTTCCCGCGCTAAGGAGTTGTCCAGAATCAAAACCGTGAAATCGATGGCACGGACTTCCAGCCCGTATTGGCCCAGCAGGGAACGATGACGGGTGGCCGGGGTTGAGTNNAACCCCGGCCACACCGCTGGCGTATTGGCCCAGGATGGCCAGGCCACGTTGAAAATGCCTGTTTTTCTCCTCTTCGTTCGATCGCGAAAAACACGGGTTTGATCTTGGACGAGTTCTAAGTGATAGCGTCCCTGGGTTGTCGATTTTCCGCCGCACGATTGAAAAGCCTAACACATCGGGATTTCGGCCCCAAAGGGGCCGCGGATAATAGCCCAGGGTGACAACCCTGGGACGTATCAGCGTCCGGTATCCCGTTCGTAGCTCCAGGTGACCCATGCGCGTACTCGTTGCCGTCGCCCTGCTCTGCCTCGCCGCGGCTGTCCCAATGGCGGAAATCCTGTTCGCCCAGCCTGTGGCCCGCAAGCCGCGGAAGGTTGCTCTCCTGGTCGGGCCGAAGGAGTATCTCCACGGATTCGACCCACTGCGGTACTGCCATAAGGACGTGACAGCCCTGGCGGCGGAGTTGCAGGCGGCCGGGTTCGATGAGGTGGTGGTTCTCACGGACGGGCCGGAAGGGGAGAACCCGGCGACCGGCGCGAATGTGATCACTCGCCTGGAGAAGTTGGTCGCGAAGCAACCGAACCCATCCAACAACGTGCGCAGGGGCGATGTCGTGCTAGTCGCGCTCTCGGGGCATGGGCTGGAGTACGACGTGCCCGACCCGACCGACCCGAAGAAGACGCGGCGAGAGGCATTCTTCGTCCCGGCCGACGGCAAGAAGGGGAAGGCGAATATCGGGACGCTGGTCAGCCTGAGTCACCTGGTCGACGACATCCTTGGGCCGTGCGGAGGTCGGAACCTGCTCCTGGTGGATGCATGTCGGGAGATTTACGACCCGAACAAGGGGAAGGGTGTGGGCGGTCAATCGGTGTCGCTCACCGGTCAGACGGCGATGCTCTTCAGTTGCTCGTCGGGCGAGCAGTCGTGGGAGTCGTCCGACGCGAAGATCCAGCACGGGGTGTTTACGCACGCGGTGTTGTCGGTGATGCGCGAAACACGCGACCGCGGCGAGGAGTTGTACTGGTCGGATCTGGTCTCGCAAACCGAGAAGCGAATGCGGTCTGGAACGGTCCGGGGCCTGATCCCGGACGGCAAGACCCAGACGCCTGTTCTGGCAGCGGGGCAGGTG
The DNA here is from genome assembly GCA_003136315.1 of Gemmataceae bacterium. GTDB lineage: Bacteria > Planctomycetota > Planctomycetia > Gemmatales > Gemmataceae > Urbifossiella. The sequence goes on from PLDW01000054.1 coordinate 15,069, forward strand.
CCGGCAACGGAGTTGTTCGCGGCACAGGCGAAGGCGGGTGAGGAGCGGGATTTCGAGATCGCAAAGGGGGTGAAGATGCGGTTCTGTTGGGTGCCAGCGGGACAGGCGACTCTGGGCTCGCCAACCACAGAGCAAGAGCGGTCGGCCAACGAGGCCGAGCACGAGTTCACGACCCGTGGTTTCTGGCTGGGGAAGTATGAGGTGATGCAGGGGGAGTGGACGGCGGTGATCGGATCGAACCCGAGCGAGTTCGCGGCAACTGGGTCTGATGAGGTTTCTCGTAACCGAGTGAAGGGGCTGGATACCACCCGATTCCCGGTCGAGCGGGTGTCGTGGGACGATTGTCAGGTGTTTCTGAAGAAGGTCAACGAGTTCCCTGGCCGTCAGCGTGGGCGGTTTGTGCTGCCGCACGAGGATGAATGGGAGTATGCGTGTCGAGGTGGGAAGGGGAATCGGCAAGCGTTTTACTGGGGCAATGTGCTAAATGGGACAGAGGCGAACTGCTACGGACCTGACCCCTACGGTGGCGCGGCGAAGGGACCAAACCTGAAGCGGCCGACAGTCGTCGGGAGCTATGCGAAGGATTACCCCCACCCCTGGGGGCTGTGCGACATGGCGGGGAATGTGTGGGAATGGTGCGAGAATGAATTTTCGTTAAATGATTCCGGATCTCATCCTGTTATGCGTGGTGGTGCCTGGATGCTCGGTGCCTCGTTCTGCCGTGCTTCGCACCGCAACTGGGGCTCGCATTCTGACCGTGTCCCCATGATCGGTTTCCGAGTCTGCTTCCGCTTGGACTAATTTCGGGTTGCCCCGCCCCAGGGTGACGCCGTCCCAGGGTTGCCACCCTGGGCTATTATCCGCCGTCCCGTTGGGACGGAAGGCCGTTGGATTGACGCCCCAAGCGGATCGTCGGATGATTGCACAAGGTCAGCGGGGTACCGATGATCCGCCTCACGATGATGTGCCTAAAACAGTGAGGTTACGGCCCCAAAGGGGCCGCGGATAATAGCCCAGGGTGACAACCCTGGGACGGCTTCGCCATACCTCACGGCGGGTATCGATCACCTGCCAATTCCCGACAACCCTGGGACGCCGGGACGCCTGGACGCTTCGCCCTTGCCGATCCGGCCTCCAGCCGGGACACTGCCGGGATGGCATCCTCCGCCCCAACCGATGAAGAACTGGCGTCCCGCGCTGGACAAGGGGACCGTGCGGCATGTGGCGAACTCGTCGGGCGGTACGCGGTCCGGGTGGTGCGGTTCCTGGTGCGATCATGTGGAATGACCGCGGATGCGGCCGAGGATCTCGCCCAGGATGTCTGGCTGAAAGTGTGGCAGAACCTGCCCCAATGGAAGCCCGGGCATTTCCGCGGGTGGCTCCTCACGGTGGCGCGCAACGCAGCCGAAGACAGTCGCAAGAAGCAGATTCGCGGCAAGACACAGCCGCTCGACGCGGCCCACCCACAGGCAACCGAGAGTAGCAAGGTTGGGCGGTCGGCTGAGGTGCAGGAGGAAGTCGGTCGGATTCGGATGTGCCTGGACAGGCTGGCCACGGAATTTCGAGCGGTGTTCGAGGGATTCGTCAGCGGGAAGACGTATGAGGAACTGGCAACCGAGGGCAAGGTGCCCGTGAATACGGTCAAGTCCCGGTTGAGTCGTACACGACGCGAGCTCCGGATCTGCATGGGAGTTGAGGATCGATGACAAGCCCGGTGCTGACAATCCCGGACGACATCGCCGCCCTCCCGGGCTGGCTCGACCACCAGTTGCTTGGCCCCGACCTGGACCTGCTGGCTGCGGAGTTGGCGGTCGTGAACCGCCCGACCTCGACCGTCCCGGTTCTCGCTGATGTCCTCGGGGACAACGCTGCGGAAGTGTTGGCCGGTGGCCTCGGGTCGCTGCCCCGTTCAGCGTTAGTGCTCCTCCTGCGGCATCCCACACTGTTGGCCGAACTCCGCGAGTTGGTTCTGACCGAGGGCGGGCCGTACTGGGACACGCTCGTCGATGACGACCTGACCGCGGCGGGGCATCGTGTTGCTGCCCGGATTCGACAGGCGATCGGGGCCGACCCCCCGGCGATCCCCTCCGGACACGGGCTCCCGAGATGGTGTGGGTACGCTGCGACGATCTTCGCCACGGCCGCGGCGGTGCTGGTGGTGGTGTACCTCGCGGGCGGGCTCCGGCAGCCTGGGCCTCAACCCGCCGAAGTGGCAACCGCGGCCTGGGGGTTCACGAAGGTTCAGGATCTCCCTCGTGACGCTGGAGACACCGCGACCCTGACGGCCCTTGCCGACCTCGCGAGTGAGTGGCAGAAGAAGCGACCCGAGACCGCCCTCGATCTGGCCCGCCGACTGATCGAGTTCCGTGGGGGATGTGCCGCCATTCAGATCGTTCCGTTGCCGCTTTCCGAATCACAGGCAAGGTGGGTCCGGCTGCGATGTGGCGACTGGGCAGCCGAGATCGACAGCCACATCCGGGCTCTGGAGGACGGGCGAGAGGTCGCTGTGGTCCGGGCCGCCGCCGACCGCACCGCCGAGCGGATCGAGACCGAACTCCGAGCTCGGGCGAACCTCGTGCCCAGGGCCTGAACCCCTGCGGATGGAACGATCCGATCAGGTCCGCCGGGCGATTCATCCCGTATTCTTCAACCCCGAGGCGACACCATTGATGCTTTCGAGCACACCGGTCACAAGTTCGTCTCGCGGCCCCTCGCCCGCTCGGACTCGGCTCAGCAGCACCAACTGAATGAAGCTGAGTGGATCGACGTAAGGGTTTCGCTGTTCGATCGAGGTTTTCAGAACGGGCGATCGCTCCAGGAGAGCGGGCTGGCCGGTAATTTGGCAGACCGCCTGGACCGCCGCACGATACTCAGCTGCGATGCGGCCGTAGATCTGTTCGGCAATCACGGTATCGCTCACCAGATCGGCATACAGTCGAGCGATCACCATGTCCGCCTTCGCGAGAATCATCTGAGCGTTGTCGATCAGTGTCCGCCAGAATGGCCACCGGGCGTACATCTGGGCGAGCATCGCCAGCCCATCCGGTCGGGATGCCAGGAACTCGGTCACCGCGCTACCCAGCCCGTACCACCCTGGCAGCGTGTGGCGGCTTTGCATCCAGCTAAACACCCAGGGGATTGCTCGCAATTGTTCCACACTATGGGCAGCGCTACGACGGGCTGGCCGCGAGCCAATTTTCAACTCTGCGATCTCGCCAATACAGGTTGCCTGTTCGAAGTAGGTCAGAAATTCAGGCGTGTCGTAGACCAGCGAGCGGTAATGTCGGCGTGCCGATTCGGCGAGGATGTCCAGAACCCCGAGCCACGCGGGATCGAGGTTCTCGGCATTGTCCGGGAAACTGGTTCGCAGAACGGCATCCAGCACCTGTTCGAGATGTCGTTCGGCGATGGCCGGGTGGCCATAACGATCGGCGATCATTTCGCCCTGTTCCGTCATGCGAAGCCGGCCATCGACTGTGCCGCGGGGCTGGGCGAGAATGGCGTAATTTGCCGGTCCACCACCGCGGCCGATGGCTCCGCCGCGGCCATGAAAGAACTGGATGCGGATACCCGCCTGTCGTCCGAGGTCGGTCAGTTCCACCTGCGCCCAGTAAAGCGCCCATGCCGACTGGAGGAAACCGCTCTCCTTATTGCTATCGGAATAGCCGATCATTACCTCTTGCACATTTCCGCGAAGTTCGAGTTGCCGGCGATACACAGGCAATTCAAGAAGCTTCGCCAGAATGCTGCGCGAGGTTCGGAGGGGTTCCAATGCTTCAAACAGCGGCACGATGTCGATCCAGCTCACCCCGTCTGCCGGACGGAATAACCGGGCCTCGCGAGCGAATAGCAGTACCTCCAGGAGATGGACCGGATCGGTCGTTGAGCTGATGATGTAAGTCCCGAGAGCTTCGGGGCATCGCTGTTCGAGTACCGCCGCCATCGTCCGGAACGTGCGGATCACTTCTGTTGTGTCGGGGGAGAAGGGTAGGTGGGCGGGGATCAGTGGGCGGACCGATTCCAGCTCCTTCGCCAGCACCGCGAACCGTCCGTCGGGCGACAGCGTTGAATAGTTTGGGCAGACGCCCGCGACCCGCAACACCTCGTCGGTTGCCTCTTCGTGCCGGCCGCTGTGCTGCCGGAGGTCGAGCGTCAGCAGGTGAAGGCCAAAGACCTCTACCACACGGATAAAGTCGCGGATCGAGCCGTTCGCGGTCGCGGTCGCCCCGACTCGGCGGAGGTCGTCGGCAATCAGGTTCAGGTCGTCAAGCAACCGCTGCCGACCGAGGTAAACACCGGGTGGCGGATCGTGTATCTCGGCCCCCCAGTCGACGACATGGGTCTGGACGTACTCCAGGGTGCGCTGGAGCTTCTCGGCAATCATCCGGCACTTCGCCCGATACGGCTCGTGACTCCGCCCCGGCACCGAATCAGGGAACAGCGCAGCATCTTCAGCGAGCGACTCCTTCAACGCCGGTCCGGCCTCGACGAATGGAGTCGAATGGCTGAGCTTGCTGCCGAGGGTTTCGATTCGCTGGAGATAGTGGCGGAGGATCGTTTCCTGTTGGAGTCGGATCGCGTCGGCGGTGACGGTGTGGGTGACATTGGGGTGGCCATCGCGGTCACCTCCGATCCACGATCCGAACCGGAGGAACGCGGGGATTCGCCAATCGTGGTCTGGGTAAACGCGAGCGAGCGCGGCTTCGAGCTTCCGATACACTCTCGGCACGACTCCCAGCAGACGGGTTTCGACCAGGCCGAGCACTTGCTTGACCTCGTCCAGTACCGATGGCCGGGCGGAGCGGACGGAATTGGTCAGCCAGAGTCCTTCCACTTCCTCAGCAAGGGATTCGACCGCAGCCTCGCGCTCGGTCGGTGTCGGCATCCCGTATTCAAGACGGTCAAGGAGTTGAGCAATGACCGCAAGCTTTTCGAGCACCGTTCGCCGACGAGCCTCGCTCGGGTGTGCGGTGAACACAGGCACAACGATTGCCCGTGCGAGATGATCAGCCAGTTCATCCGGACTCACCCCACTGTTGGCGATCTGTCGTAGGGCGGTCTCGGCGGTTTCGGAGGGCGGGAGATCCGGCTTCGTGGCCCGGCGTCGAAGCGCCCGGACGCGGGCCTGCTGTTCCGCGAGGTTGATGAGATCGAAGAAGACGCTGAACGCCCGGATCAGGCCACGCAGCGCTGGCAGATCGAGCGTGCCAAGCCGATCGCGGAGTCGACGCGCTGCCTCGGGCGAGGGATTCGCGCGCAACTCCTTCGCCGCGGCTCGGACGTCTTCCTCCAGGTCGAACGCGCTGTCCCCAGCCAGCCGACGAATCGCCTGTCCGAGGAGGTTCCCGAGCAGTCGGATGTCCGCACCGAGGGCCTTCTGTGCATCGACCGGCATAGTCAACCCCGTAGCCACATTGATCCGGGTGTAAACGGGAGTCTGGGCGTATCACGAACGGCGTCGGCTGGGATCTCAGGGCTTCCGCCGTGGGCTAAGAACGGCCGCCGCTCCGCGGCTCTACACCCTCCGATTTCCGGCCGCTGGCCGCTCGCTCTTAGGACTTCCGGACAAAACCCCTCAACTGGGAGGCAGAGGGAAGTCAAACTGCCCTCCGGCTTCCCCTTCCTTCTTATACAGGAA
>PLDW01000223.1 GCA_003136315.1 Gemmataceae bacterium
AGGGCGAGGCTCCTGCCGAGCATTACCTTCACGCTCGGCAGGAGCCTCGCCCTCCCGTTAGACCGATGATCGCTCCTGGGATGCGACAGCCTCTGCGGGTTCCTGGATGAGTTCAGGCGACGGCGGAGGACTACCTGAAACGAGACAATCAAAAGAGGCCGCGGGGTGGACGACTACGAAAAGCCTTGTAACGGTAGTATTAGGACTCCTCGGGTCTTCCCCGGACTGAGGGGGACAGGAAGGCGAGTTTTCACACTCGACTGGCAGTTGGCGGTTTCTGAAACCGCAGGTCAGTGGGTGGCGTATTCCTCTTGACTTGGCTGGGTCGGCGAGGCCTGGCGATGTCTCATTTCGGGGAGCGGGAGAGGCCAAGATGCGAACATTGGTTGGACTTGCAGCAGGTCTGGTGATCGTTCTGGTGGGCATGAATCCGGTTCGGGCCGACGATCCGAAGCCGTCGCCCCACGCAGCCCTCGATCAACTCGCGGTCAAGATCGCGTACGATGCATCCCTTACCGGGACAGAGCTTTACAACAGAGGCAACCGGGAGGGGTGCTATTGGCTCTATCAGGGGGCGGTCCTGGGCATCGTACCGGCGATCGAACACCGGGCAAAACTGGCTGCTTTCGTCAAGGAAAAAGTGGCCAAGTCCAAGACTCTGCCTCCCGCCGAAGGTGCCTTCGCCTTGCGCGAAGCCCTGGATGCGGTCCGGGCGGATATCGAACCACCCGCGAAGAAGACGCTCTGGGACCGGCTGGGTGGTGAGAAAGCGGTGCGGGCAGTGGTCCACGACTTTGTCGTCGTGGCGGCCACTGATCCGAAGGTCGACTTTACTCGCGGTGGGAAGTACAAGCTGGATCCGAAGGGGGTCGAGCATCTGGAGCAGTTGCTCGTCGAGCTGATTAGCGCAACCAGCGGCGGGCCGCTGAAGTACACCGGCAAGGACATGAAGACATCTCACGCGGGGATGAAGATCACCGACGCCGAGTTCGATGCGCTGGCCGGTGATCTCATCGCCACCCTCAAGAAGTTCAGTGTCCCGCAGGCCGAGATCGATGAACTCGTCAAGATCGTCGGCTCCACCCGCAAGGACATCGTCGAGCCGGTGAAAAAGGAAACCGTCGAGCCGATGAACAAGGCAGCGCTGTGGGACCGGCTGGGCGGTGAGAAGGCGGTGCGGGCGGTGGTTCACGAGTTCGTTGGCGTGGCGGCTGCTGATCCAAAGGTCGACTTTACTCGCGGTGGGAAGTACAAGCTGGATCCGAAGGGGGTCGAGCATCTGGAGGAGTTGCTTGTTGAATTGATCAGCGCAACCAGTGGCGGGCCGCTGAAGTACACCGGCAAGGACATGAAGACATCTCACGCGGGGATGAAGATCACCGACGCCGAGTTCGATGCGCTGGCCGCTGACCTCATCGCCACCCTCAAGAAGTTCAGTGTCCCGCAGACCGAGATCGATGAACTCGTCAAGNNTCTGCGTCATCTGCGGGCCATTTCTTCTGAACGATTGAGTGACCCTGCCCACCAACGAATCCAATCTGGACCGCCCCCCGAACGGCCCTCGTCTGGATACAAAGGTCTCCGGCTCGAAGCCGAGAGACTTGACCCATGCGCTGGCTGTTCCTCCTGCTCGCTCTGTTCGCCGCCGGGTGCGGGTCGGCAGCCCCAGGCAGCGGACCCAATCTCATCCGGGTCGCCGCCGCGGCGAGTCTCAAGCCGGCATTCGAGGAATTGAGTCCCGCGTTTCGTAAGAAACATCCTGGGGTGTCGGTCCAGGTCACCTATGGGGCGAGTGGGTCGTTATTCGCTCAGATTACAAACGGGGCTCCGTTCGACCTGTATCTCTCGGCCGACACCGACTACCCCAAACGACTGGTGGAACAGGGTGTCGGCCGTTCGGACGGATGCTTCCGCTACGCCACGGGGCGACTGGTCGTGTGGGTGCCGGAGGGCTCCCCAATCCGGCTGGAGATCGACGGTCTCAAGGCGTTGGTTGGGCCGGGAGCACGCACGATCGCGGTGCCAAACCCCCGCCACGCCCCATATGGCCGGGCCGCGGAGGCAGCGCTGACCCGGTCGGGTCTCTGGGACACGATCCGGGATCGGATCGTGTTCGGAGAGAATGTCGAGCAGGTCGCGAATATCCTCCACACCGGGACCGCCGATGCCGGGTTCCTGCCCGTCTCGCTCGCCCGCTCGCCAGCCCTGGCCGGTGGGCGAACGTGGGCCGTTCCCCCCGATCTCTATCCACCGCTTGAGCAGGCCGGGGTTGTGCTCGCGGGGGCCGCCGACCCGGACGCTGCAGGAACGTTCCGGGCATTCCTGACCGGCTCCGACGGCCGGGCGATCCTGGCCCGACACGGCTTCGACCCTCCCCGGGAGTGACCCGATGGATTGGGCCGCTGCCCGGGTGACGCTCGCCCTCGCGACCGGCACCACCGCAACGCTCCTCGTCATCGGGCTCCCGCTCGGATATTGGCTGGCGACCACACGCTGGCGGGGGAAGGTGCTGGTCGAAGCTCTTGTCACCCTGCCCCTGGTCCTGCCACCAACGGTTGTCGGCTTTTACCTCCTGCTCGCGACTGGCCCCCACGGTCCACTCGGTCGGGCGGTCGAGTCGATCGGCGGCCGGTCCCTCCCGTTCACCTTTCCCGGCATTCTGCTCGGCTCAATCCTGGTCAACACTCCGTTCGCTATCCGTCCCTTTGCGGCTGCGTTCGCGAGCGTCGACCGGCGCTACGCCGAGGCGGCCTGGTGCCTCGGGGCGTCCCGGATCGGAACATTCGTGCGCGTGAGTTTGCCGCTGGCCTGGCCGGGGATCTTTGCTGGTGCGGTCCTCACGTTCGCTCACACGGTCGGGGAGTTCGGGGTGGTCCTGATGATGGGTGGGAATGTGCCTGGGATCACCCGAACCCTCTCCGTCGCAGTTTATGACGATGTCCAGGCGCTCGACTACGCCTCGGCCTCGACAACAGCGGCCGGACTGGTGGCATTTGCGTTCGCGGCGGTCGTTGTGACCCACCTGGCCCAGCGCCGAGGGGGGCGACCGTGACCGCCACGCTCGATGCCCGCTTCGTCAAGCGATTTCCCACCGGACTGGCCGTGGCCGCCGAACTTGCAGATGGTGGGGTGACAGCGTTGTTCGGCCCATCCGGGTGTGGCAAGACGACCACCCTCCGGTGCCTGGCCGGACTCGACCGACCCGACGAAGGGGTGATCCGGCTAGGCGGTGAGACGTGGTTCGACGCATCCGGTCGTGTGTGCCTCCGGCCGCAGCAACGGGGGGTGGGGCTCCTCTTCCAGGACTACGCCCTGTTTCCCCACCTGACAGTGAGTGGGAATGTGCAATTCGGGCTCGCCGGGATGCCGCGGGGGGAGCGGCGACGGCTCGCGGCCGAAACCCTCGAACGGCTCGGGGTGGCTGGGCTCGATGGTCGCTACCCGCACCAACTCTCCGGAGGGGAACAGCAGCGGGTGGCACTGGCCCGGGTGCTTGTCTGCCGGCCGCGATTGTTACTCCTGGACGAGCCGCTCACAGCTCTCGATGCGCCGACCCGGGAGACCCTCCGGCCGGGTCTGCGGGAGCTACTGGGGACGATTGGGGTGCCAGTTGTTCTCGTCACCCACGATCGGACGGAAGCAGTGGCACTCGCTGATCACGTGGTCATCCTGGATCGCGGAGCGATCCACCAGCGGGGAGCCGCGGCGGAGGTGTTCGCTCGACCGAGCAACCTGACCGTGGCCCGGATCGTCGGGGTCGAGACGGTGCAACCGGGTCGGGTGGTACGGACCACCGACGGGATCGCAGCGGTTGCGGTCGGGCCAACCGAGGTGGCTGCCACTATCTCCGGCGAGCCGCCAACCGATGTGTATGTGTGCATCCGCGGCGAAGAGGTGATCCTGCTCGCGGGTGGCGATGAGATCCCGGCAGTGAGCGCTCGCAACCGGCTTCCGGGGAAAGTGACAGCCGTCACCCCGGAGGGCGCACTCGTGAGGGTAAGAGTCGATGTCGGCTTCCCGCTCGTGGCACTGGTCACCCGCCCGGCTGCGGAGGAACTCGGGCTTGTCCCCGGTGTGCGGGTCGTCGCACTGGTAAAGGCTCAGGCGGTTCACCTGATCTCCCGCCAGTAGGGTCTTGCCCGTCGCCAGCCGAACGGATAGCGTGGAGTCAACCCGCCTGACTCCTCCGTTCCCTGGTGTTCCCGTGCTCCGAACTCTCGTCGCTGCCGGCCTGTTCGTCGGCGGGGTGCTTGCCCTCCTCCCCGTCGGTGTCTCCGGCCAGCCTCCCGCCGACAAGAAGACCGAGAAGAAACAACCCGCTGGGCAGTACGACCCGCCGAAGGCGATGAAGCCGGATGACGCCACGCTCAAGCAGATCGCCGAGAAGACGGACAAGCTCCGCAAGGCGATCACGAAGTTGAAGGCGTGGGACGAGGAGGAGAGCTTACAGAAGGAATTGAAGACGATGGATGTGACGGAGAGCGTTCTCCTGGAAGTGGAGATCTACCTCAAAGCAGCCGAGAACATCGTCCGGTTCGAGGAGTGGTATGCGAAGGACAGCGGGAAGTGGGCGACGACAACCCTTGATCGGGGTCTCGAACGAGCGAAGCAGGCGGCCGACGGCAAAAGTCCGTGGCGGGACACACCGGGTCGGTGGGTTGTTCGGGCCTATCGCTCCAGAGTCGATGGCTCGATTCAGCCATATGCGGTCCTTCTGCCGCACGACTTCGGGAAAGACCCAAAGAAGAAGTGGCGCCTGGATGTGGTCTTGCACGGCCGCGACGCATCCCTCACCGAAGCCAAGTTCATCGCGACGCATGACACTTCCAAGGCCGCCCCGAAAGACCTCGGGTACATCCAGCTCGAAGTCTACGGCCGCGGGAACAATGCCTATCGCTGGGCGGGTGAGACGGACGTGTTTGAGGCGATCAACGCCTTCTGCGGAATTCCCCTCGCTTCCAATTGCCCAGTGGACACCGGCCGGATCGTCCTACGGGGTTTTTCGATGGGTGGAGCAGGAACGTGGCACCTCGGGCTTCACAATCCAGGTATGTTCTGCGTCATGGGACCGGGTGCGGGTTTCACGACTACCCACGGGTACATCGGGAATTTGCCAAAACAACTCCCGGATTATCAAGAGAAATGTTTACATATCTATGATGCGGTGGACTACGCCGAGAACGCCTTCAACATCCCGGTGGTCGCGTATTCTGGTGAGAAAGACCCTCAGAAAGCCGCGACGGACAATGTCGAGAGACAACTGAAGGAGTTCAAGGAACCCCTGCGGTTCACTCACCTCGTCGCACCAGGGCTCCAACACCAGATGCCGGGCGAATGGCAACAGAAGGCAGAGGTAGAATACCGGAAATATGCAGACAAGGGCCGCGACCTCAACCCGAAGCGCATCCGATTCGTGACCTACACCCCGCAATACGGCCGCTGCGGCTGGCTCGATGTCTTGGCCTTGGAGCAGACCTATGAAAAGGGGGTGGTGGACGCAACCCGCGATGGGACCGACTTCACCCTGTTGACCACGAACATTCGCGAGGTGGGGATTCGAGACGTACCGATGGCAAAGAATATGACAATCACGATTGATGGGCAGAAAATTACGGCACGCTCCGAGGGCGCTCTCTGTGTTCTGGCCAAGGAACGTGGGAAGTGGATAAACTCTACGACGGTGCATTTCCAACCTGGCAGGAAACTGCAAAAGAAATATCTCACAGGCCCAATCGATGACGCCTTTCGCTCAAGTTTCACTGTCATCAAGCCGGCTCGGCCCGGGTGGCATCCCGGCACCAATGCCCACGCGGTTGCAGCCGTCGATCAGTTCACCAGGGTTTGGGATCGGTACTTCCGTGGCACAGTGCCCTCCGATCCCAATTTTCCGGTCACACCCCGTGGCATCGTTCTCCCAACACTCGACGACTCCCGACAGTCCAATTTGGTGCTGTTTGGAGATCCTGCGAGCAACTCCGAGATCGCGGAGGTGCTCCCGAAACTGCCGATCACCTGGACGAAAGACAAACTGGTTGTCAACGGCGTTGAGTACGACCCGAAAACACATCTTCCGGTGCTGATCTATCCGTACAAAGAACGCTATGTGGTCCTCAACTCCGGGCATACGTTCAAGGAAGCCGACCTGAAGGGGACAAACGCGCTGCTCTACCCCCGCCTCGGGGACTGGGCCGTCATCAAGCCGACTCCGACCGCCAATGATCCAGCCGCCTACGAGGTCATCGCGGCGGGGCTGTTCGATGAATACTGGCAATTTCCGAAGAAGTGAGGCTCCGTGTTTTTACAAACATCAGACAATTAAAGAGCCCGTGGCTCTGATACCACGGGCTCGGGTGGGTGAATCACAGCGAGGGTCACTTGCCGGCGGCCTTGACCATCTGTTCGATAGCCGTGCCAGAGAGTTTGGCAGAGATAACCACACTTTTCTCCTTGACGGTGTTCTTGATCGTTTGCAGGACATCGGCCAGGGGCTTCATCTGGGGGTTCTGGGCGGTCAAGGCCGGGGCGAACCCCTTGACCATTTGGAGGCCTTGGTCGACCTCCTGGCCCGCCGCGACCGCCGCGGTGGTATCTGCCATCCCGAGGGAAATGTCGAGGCTCACATCAGTCGTTACCCGGATCACTACTGAGACGGAATCGAGCTTCGACAGGAGAGCCTTCAGGTTCGGGCTCACCCCCGGCCCGTTCAGGATGTTCACGCCGTCGAGTTTGCCCTTGACCACCGATGCCATCCACAGCGAAGACTTGTCGTCCATCGAGGCCAGGAGGGTGGCCAACTCCCGGGAGATCGCTGGCTTCTGACTCGATTTGGCCGCGGCCAGTGCAGTGCGGATCGATTTCTTGCTGTTTGCCAGGATCACCGTCCCCTCATCGACGAGAGCGATATAGAGCGGATTTCCAGTATCCGGTTGATATTTGAACATTTTATCCTGGCCGTCTACGATCAACGAGTAGTGGTCCTTGTCTTGCTTGGTCTGGAGCGAGACCGCCTTGTCCAGCTTCTCGAGATCGAACTTCCCGTGGACGATGATCAGGAACTTCATGTCCGTCTGGTCTTTCCCCGACCCACTGACTACCACCCGGTGGACATCCTTGAGGGGGTCGAGGCCGAGCTCAGAGAGGACTTTCTGGGCCTCGTTGTCCTGGAGAGCCTCTTTGATCTTCTCCAGAGCGTATTTCTTGATGATGTCCGAGTCGATGATCTGGCGGAGGTTGAAGGCGATAACCGTGTCGGTGTCCGCCGGGAGCAACTTGTCCGGTTCAGAAGCCCGAACGGTCGGGGCGGCGGCCAGCGCCACCGCCAGTGCGACTCCCAGTCCGGGGCGGGACAGACGGATCATGGGGAAAGCATCCTTTTTTTGCAGGAGTGGAAGGCGGCTCGGTATCACAACCGATGCGCGGTCGGCCGGTCGTGACGAATCCACGGCGTATTGTACCGACTCCAGACCGGGCTAGTTTCGGAAATTGTGGGCTCAGTTTGGGAGTCGTCTGGGAGGCTTCGGGCGATCGGTTGGAGCGACACCATGACCCCCGACGCAAGCAAGAAGGCGGAAAGGGGAAACTCACGATTCTGACCCACCATCCTGCAGAGTGAGCTCACACACGATAGGTGATATCCGTCCGATCTCTGGTCGCGCGTTCAGTCCCTGTAGGCCACGACGCAGAACGTCTGAAACGGCGTTCCCACCATGCAGAGCGTGAGAACGAATGAAAATTCATTTGATTAATAACAGAGTCAATGACGATCAAAAGAATAAATGAATAAACCAGAGAGAAGAGAGAGAAATCGGGATGGGTCAGACAACGAACGAGCCCGTGGCGCTGCTGCCACGGGCTCGGGGGTGGGAGAATCACAACGAGGGTCAGTCGCCGGCGGGCTTGACCATCTGTCCGATGGCCGTTCCAGTGAGTTTGGCAGAGACGACCACACTCTTCTCCTTGACGTTGCTCTTGATTGTTTTGACGACATCGGCCAGGGGCTTCATCTGGGGGTTCTGGGCGGTCACGAATGGGATGATCCCTCGGAGGGTTTGGAGGAGTTCGTCGACCTCCTGGCCCATCGCGGCTGCGGCTTCGCTGTCCGCCATCCCGAGGGAAATGTCGAGGTTCACGTCGGTCGTCACCCGGATCACTGCGGTGACGAAATCGAGCTTCGGCAATTGCGCCTTCAGGTTCGGGCTGACTCCCGGGCTGTTCGGGATATTCACACCGTCGAGTTTGCCCTTGACCACCGACGCCATCCACAGCGAGGCCTTGTCGTCCATCCGGGCCAGGAGGGTGGCCAAGTCCCGGGAGATCGACGGCTTCTTATCCGAGGTGGCAGCGGCCAGGGCAGTGCTGATCGATTTCTTGTCGTTCGCCAGGATCACTGTCCCCTCATCGACGACCGTTCCATAGACCGGATTTCCAGTGTCCGGTTGAAACTTGAACATTTTATCCTCGCCGTCTGTGACCAACGAGAAGTGATCCCCGTCTCTCTTGGTCTGGACCGAGGCGGCCTTGTACAGCTTCTCGGGGTCGAATTTCCCGTGGATGATGATCAGGAACTTCATGTCCGTCTGATCTTTCCCCGACCCACTGACCACCACCCGGTCGACATCCTTGAGGGGGTCGAGGCCGAGCTCGGACAGGAACTTCTTGGAATCGTTGCCCTGAAGGGCCTGATTGATCTGTTCCAGAGCGTATTTCTTGATGATGTCCGAGTCGATGATCTGGCGGAAGTTGATGGCGATGACGGTGTCGGTTTCTTTCGGGAGCAACTTGTCCGGCTCAGAAGCCCGGACGGTCGGGGCGGCGGCCAGCGCCACCGCCAGGGCGGCTCCCAGCCCGGTGCGGGACAGACGGAACATGGGGATGGCATCCTTTTCTACGGGAATAGAAGGCCCAACGGTGTCACAACCGATGCGGCAGTCAACCGATCGCAGCAAAGCCACGGCGTATTGTACCTGCAACAGACCGGGCTGGTTTCGGAAATCGTGGGGGCGGTTTGGGAGTCGTCAGACCCGCCCTAATCGCTGCGACCCCTCCGGGGTCGAGGTGAAGGCAAAGGCAATCCTGATCGGAAAACTCGGGATTACCGATCCTTACACTCCCACAGCGAGTTTCGCCACGAAGAGACGGCAGAAACTCGGCAGGTCGTCCCTCCCACGGACCGTGATCAGGTTCCCGTCACGGACTACTCCTTCGTCCCGGTAAATTGCCCCCGCTGCCCGAACATCGTCCCGGATGCCCGGATCGCAGGTGACGCTCCGCCCGTCGAGTACCCCAGCACTGATGAGCAGTTGTGGTCCGTGGCCGATCGCTGCAACTCGTGTTCCTCCATCCTGGACGAATGTCCGGGTCACATCGACTGCCTCCTCCAACAGCCGAAGCCGCTCGGCCGCAGGGCCGTCCGGGATGATCAGGGCGTCGAACTCGGCGGGGTTCACCTCGTGGATACGAATATCCGGCTCGATCTGGTAGCCGTGCAACCCAGTCAAGGCGTGCATCATCGGCCCGGCCAGGCGGACCTCCACGCCCTCCTCCCGGAGCCGATACCAGGGAAGAAATACCGTCAAATCCTCGAACCCATCCGCCGCCAGGATCAGGGCTTTCATAGGCACGTCGCCTCGACTCGAAATTCTTGCCTCGCGCCGCCAGTGGAGATTCTAAACACACGGCCGGGTCGGCGATAGCCCGGGTCAGCGACCCAACTGCCGGGATCTGTGCCGGTGCAAACCCGGGTACTGGACACGGGTTTCGTCCCCGTTTGCCTTCCCCGGGACTCGCAATTGACCAAAACTCGGTCGGCCCGTAATATCCCGCCGCTTCCCGCCCTGGGGCGGGGGGCGATCGTGGCCAACCGGGGCGGGTATGCGGGTGACCGTTCGGAGCTGGCTGATTCGCGGGTTCATCCTCTTCGGGGTGGCGGCACTCGTCGCCCTGGGGTGGGTTGCCAATTCGTGGGTGAGTCCGGAGCGGGTTCGCGAGCAAGTCATCACCACCCTCAACGAATACTTCGACGGAGTCGATGTCGAGGTCGGGTCGGCCCGGATGCGTATCCTCGGGGGGATCGCCGTTCGTGATTTGAAGCTGACCCGCCGGGGTGGTCCTGCCAATCAACCGTTTCTGGTGGTCCCCTCCGCCGTCCTGTACCACGATAAAGAACAGCTCAACCGGGGCCGACTCATCATCCGGAAAGTGGACCTGGAAAATCCTGAGGTTCGGCTGGAGCGCAGCGCCGATGGGCAGTGGAACGTGGCCGAGGTGGTCCGCCACGGCCCGGCCGACCGACCGGTGCCGACGTTCATCGCCCACGGGGCAACATTGATCGTGACCGATCACGTGCCGGATGGGCTCCCCCCACTGCGACTGACCGGTGCCCGGCTCACCCTCCAGAACGACCCACTCCCGGTTCTGACGCTCCATGCCGAGGCGGCCGCCGAAGGGTTCGGTCCAGTCGAGGTGATGGCCAGGCTGAACCGGGTCACCCGGCATGCCTCGATCCGACTCAACATGTCCTCATTCCCGCTCGGGGAAGTGGCCCCGGCAGTGGCGGGGAGATTAGCCCCGAGCCTCGCTCCCTACCTTGGCAAACTCGCTGCCACCGCTTCCATCAAAGCGGAGTTGGCCTACACACCGGATACAACCCCTGCATGGCGACATAACATCCAGGTGGATGTCAAGGATGGACGGTTGGAGCACCCAGACCTGCCCTGGCCCGTGGAGAAGATCGCCGTCACCCTCAAGAGCGTGGACGGGCGGGTGAAGATCGAGGAGGCCAGCGCGGTGATCGGCGCGGCTCAGCTGAAGGTGGCGCTGGAGGCCCGGACCGACCCGCCGAGTGCGATTTCGCCCCAGAGGGCCAACGCCGGGCCGTTCGCCCGGTTTGAAGACCACGTTCAGCGGGCTGAGGTGACCGTCTCCGGGGTCCAGCTCGACAACGCCCTTTTCGACCACCTTGGGGAAATGGGCTCGAAAGGGAGGCGGATGTTCTCCCCGGTCGGAGCGGCCGAGGTGGGCTACAAGTTTACTCGGGTGCCGGACGGCTGGAGTCGGGAGATTGAGGTCCGGCCGCAGGCGGCCAGGATGACCTACGAAAAGTTCCCCTTCCCGGTCGCTGATATCCACGGATCCGTCCGGCGGACAGTCACCCACACGGGGATCGAGACGACTGAGGTCGATCTGCGGGGAAAGGCGTCTGGCCAGCAGGTCACAGTGCGGGGGCAGATCGTTGGACCTGGCGAGGATCCAGGAGTCAACCTGCGCGTCACGGGGACGGGGATTCCGATCTCAGACGCGCTGATCGCTGCACTCCCGGGCAAGTACCCGAACCTGATCCGTCAATTCCGGGCGACCGGGCGGATTAACTTCACTGCGGAAATCGCCCAGAAATTCGGCGTGAATTTGTTCGAGAACGTGTTCAAAGTGGAGATCCAGGACGGAAGCGTGCGATACGACCTCTTCCCGTACCAACTGGAGAAGGTGAAGGGGAAGGTGGTCGTTCAGGTGGCCTCGGCCGAACCCCGCAAGGGGGCTCCAACCCCGGCCGACAAGGACGAACTCGTACTGAGCGATTTCACCGCGGTCCACGGTGGAGCCACCATCTGGCTGAGCGGCTGGAAACGGCCGATGGTATGGTTCAAACTGACGGACCAATCATTGGATACGTTGCGGAACAAGAATCTGCCAGAGGTCGTGCTGTCGAGGCTAACACCATTGAAAGACAAGGAGTTGGAACGGGCAGACCTGGAGACCGAACTCGCCCGACTTCTCAGCATTGACGAGAAGGACAAATTCCTCAACCTCATCTTGAACCATGCCCGGCCGATTACCGGCACCCCCGACCGGAAGTTGGTACTCGAGATTGGGGGGAAAGAGTGCCGGATCGACGATGACCTCCGCAAAGCGTTGTCTGGCCTCAAGGCGGATAGCGTGTGGGCCTCGTGTGCCCCTCGCGGGAACCTGACATTTACAGCCAATGTCGAGGCTCTTGACCGTGGCCGCGACCCTTCCCGACCAGGTGAAGAGCCTCCGTTCCACCCGGCATCGGACTTGAAACTGAGGTTCGATTTTTCCGGCCCGACAGTCACACCATCGTTTTTTCCCTACGAGGTCTCCGACCTGTCCGGATGGCTCGAATATAAGAACGGACGGGTGAACCTGGCCCACTTTGCCGGTTGGCACGGGAAGTCGCGACTCAAGCTGGGAGAGGGCGAGGTGCGGTTGTATCCGGACGGTGTGGTCTGGGCAGAGCTAAACGGGCTGGATGTGAAACCACTGATCGCAGAGCCTGCGCTCTTGAAGGCCGTACCAGCGAAGCTCCGATCGGCGGTTGAGGATCTGAAATTGAAGGGTGGGGTCGATCTGGCGATCAAGAAACTGGTCATCCTGACCCCACCGGATGGCCCATCCCCCACAGCCCAGCCGCGCCCAATCGGCCCCTCAGCGATGACACCCGCTTCCCCACGAGGGGAAGGAAGCCCTGGGACCACCGATCTGACGTCTTTTGCAGGGAAGGATGCCAGGGGGGGTTCTTCACTCATTACCCGAGGGCAGCTCCCCGGCACCACGGCGGCCACGGCCGGGCCGGCTCCCGGCCAGCTCCCACCGCTCATGCCGATGCCGGCCAGTCCGACCCCACCCGACCCTGTGGTGTACTGGAACGCCGAGATCCGGTTGGCCGGGGCATCGATCGATACCGGTGTGCCGTGGGAGGAGTTGTTCGGGGCGGTTGCCTGTGTCGGCCGGTATGAGGGGACACACCTCGGGCTGGTGGTGGGGAACATCTGGCTCGACCGAGCTGTGGTGGCGCGACAACCGGTGACTCAGGTGAAAGGACACATCCAGGCCGATCCGCAGAAGCCCGACCCATCGCGGCCAGGCCAGTTCTTGCCAACGACTCTCAAGTTTCAGGATTTGTCCGGGAGCCTGTTCCACGGGCATGTTGGGGGGAAAACACGGGTAGTCCTGAGCGACCCTGTGCAGTATGAGGTGTGGTTGGTTGCGTCGGATGTGCAGTTGGAGGAGGTCGCACGGCACTACAAACTCGGGTCCGACGCGGATCTCAAGGGAGTGGCCCAGGCCAATCTCCACCTGGCTAACCGTCTGGATCCGCGGACCGGAGTCTGGTTGGTTGAAGGAGAGGGAGAGGTGGGTGTACCGACCGGGCGGATGTACAACCTGCCGGTCCTTCTCGACCTCGTGAAGGTGTTCAAACTCAGCCCCCCGGACAAGACTGCGTTCGAGGAGGGGCACGCAGTCTTCAAGATCCTCGGGGACCGGGTCCGGGTCGAACAGATCGATCTCATCGGGAAGGCGGTCTGTCTGGGCGGCTCTGGGGAGGTGGGGATTGATGGAGATTACGTTCGATTCGAGTTCTACACCCTCCCCTCGCAGATCCTCGCCCGAATGGTCAACACCCCGGTTGGAGATCTGAGCGCGTTCATGAGCAGGAACATATTCAAATATCGGCTGACCCGAGAAAACGGCGAACTGAGATATCGGCCCGAGCCGGTCCCGGCCGTGACCGAACCGGTCCGATCACTCATCGAACGGTTGCGAAAACAGGTCGGGAAGCCCACCGGAAAGTGATCGGGTGGAGCCCGAAACCGAACCCTGATCCAGGAACCCGCAGAGGCTGTCCCATCCCAGGAGCAATCATCGGTCTAACGGGAGGGCGAGGCCACCCCTTTGCACAGCCTAAATCGACGTAAGTCCTTTGGGGACGGATCTTGCGTGTCGCTTTGCAAGGGATTTTGCAACCCGTGGTCTCCGGCCCGAACTCGCTCGCTCTCGCCCGGTTTGGTCGACCGCCTGACTTTTCCAGGCGTTCGCGCGCTCCCAGTAACTGTGCAAAGGGGTGGGGCGAGGCTCCTGCTGAGCGTGAGCTGATACGGCTCGGCAGGAGCCTCGCCCTCCCATTTATACGTCCAATCGTCTTTCCTTAGATGCAACAGCCTTGGTGGGTTCTGTGTGAGAACCAGCGGATCTTCTCCCCCTTCCTTTTCAGGGAAGGGGGTTGGGGGGTTAGGTTCTCGCCGGCGGTCCTTTATGCGAGCCTGGGGGGGTGGCCATGTTGTTGGGCGGGACACTGAATCGAACGATCTTCTGGGAACTGGTGAAAGTCTTCCTCCTGTCCCTCGGCAGCCTGACGGGGCTATTTGTGTTGGCGGGATTGATCCAGCAAGCCAGCCAGATGGGACTATCCCCAATGCAGGTGGTGGCCGTCATCCCGTTGTTCATCCCGAGTTCCCTTCCCTTTACGATTCCGGCCACCACCCTGTTTGCGTCGTGCGTGGTTTACGGTCGGCTAGCGCATGATAACGAGGTGGTCGCGATCAAGGCCGCCGGGGTTCACCTGTTCACGATTCTGAAACCGGCACTGACCTTGGGGGTGGTCACTGCTGCAATCACCGCCGGGCTGTATCACTCGGTCATCCCGCTGAGCCAACAGCTCCTCCAGGAGGAAATGTTGCGCGATCCGGAGGAGGTGATGTACAACTGGTTGCGCCGTGATCGGTGCATCCGCCACCCGACGTTCCCGTACGTGCTGTACGTAAAAGACGTGCAGGGGCGGCGACTGATTGATGTCATCCTCAAGCAGCGGGTGCGCATGATTGACCCGGTCACCGGACTTCCAGGAGCATGGAACGGATACGACCGCGTGGCTCGAGCCCGCGAAGCCCGCCTCCGCGTTGATGCGACGGAGGGGAAGCTCTACCTGGATGCCGATCGTTTCGTCTTTTACGAAAAAAATACTCAGGGCGCGACGCCCCCGAACGGCCCGTTCCCGATTCCGATGCCGGACAACCTGACTGCCAACGACTCTCGAAACCGACCCATGGCCCTCACCTGGGACTCACTGGGACCACGAATGGAAGACCTCGCCCGGGAGCGAACGGAGTTGGAAACCTCTCGGGTGATTCAAGAAGAAACGGCACGGAAACTCGCCGACGAGACTCTCAAGAAACGCTATTCGGACGAAACCACGCACTTCCAGGCTCGAGTCGAGAACTTGGTCCGGCAGTCGCGAAACGTCGAGGCCGAGTTCTACATGCGCCCAGCCCTGGCTGCCGGATGCCTGGTATTCGCTCTGCTTGGCTGCCCGGTTGGAATCTGGGCGAACCGGGCCGACTACCTGAGTACATTTGTGATCTGCTTCCTCCCGACGGTTTTCGTCTATTACCCCTTGCTGCTGGCCGGATCCAACATGGGCAAAGACGGGAAACTCTCGCTCGGACTCGGATGCTGGCTAGCGAATATTGTCATGGGAACCGCCGGCTTGTTCTTGACGGCACGTCTGCTGCGGCGATGATGAGAAACGACGGGGAACGCGGAGCGGGGAACGCGAAACGCGGAACGAAATACGAAGAGCGGGGAACGCAGATCGGTATCTGCGTTCCGCGTTCCGCGTTCCCCGCTTCGCGTTCCCCGCTCCGCGTTCCGCGTTCCGCGTTCCCCGCTCCGCGTTCCGCGTTCCGCGTTCCCCGCTTCGCGTTCCCCGCTCCGCGTTC
>PLDW01000266.1 GCA_003136315.1 Gemmataceae bacterium
CATCTTTTTTGCCGGGTTAATATGACCGCGTTGGAAGGGTAATCACCAAACCAGTCCTCACACCATTCCCAGACATTTCCGTGCATATCATGAAGACCAATCGCATTCGGTTGGTACGAACCAACCAGCGATGTTCGATTAACGCTATACTGTATATTGGCTAAACCTGGCATGAGCGTATTGCCATCCCCGATACCGAATCGATGTGAAGAAGGGCGCCCGCCCCGACATGCATACTCCCACTCTGCTTCCGTTGGTAGTCTGTAGGCGTCTTTCCCTCGTAGTTTCCTGCAGAACGCCACCGCGTCCTCCCAGCTGATGTTCTCCACTGGCAAATTCGCGCCCTTGAAATCACTTGGATTCTTCCCTTCTATCACCACGAACTGGTTCTGGGTAACCTCGAATTTCCCCAGATAGAATGGTTTCGTCAATGTGACCTCGTGTTGCAACTCATTTTCAACTCTGAGATCCTCCCATTCCGGCGAGCCCATCCGGAATTTCCCTGGTGGGACAAGCAAGAAACTCATTTTGACCCCAGGCGAAATCTCGTGTTCCTCTTCTACCTCTCTCCGTAGGAATTTCGCCCAGGCCACCTGTGATTTCTTCAGCTCGAAGGTACTTACTCCGTCCGGACCCATGCAGTCCAGTTGACCTGGGCGGACAATAGTTACCGCACCCACCTTGCTGCTCTGAGACTTATCCACTCGCACTCTCACAGGTTCGCCACCAACCTTGACGATGACATCAGATGTCCAAATCTCCTTGCCACCCTGGAGGACCTTCAGTCGGTGCGACTCTCCCTTGACGGCAGTTACGCTCACAATCTCGCCCTCTCGGGTGATGGTCACTCGTTCCCCTTCAACTTCGACTTGAGCATTGGTCGGGACGTTCTCGATTATGATTGTGCCGTACTGAGTACGTACTTTAAATCCTCCACCAGCCCATGTAATAACGATCCCTGCCAACACAATTCCCGCTACAAACAGAGGCCAACTCCACACCGGTCGTCGTCTTATTGGAACAGTGTGCGTGGTGTGTGGACTCTCTCCAATACCTGTGTCTGGGAGGTCACGTCGCGGTTTGCGCGCAGGTCACTCTCTCGGAAGTTGGATTTTCACAACTCGCTATTTGATAACGAGTTGTGGAATCAGACAATTGGGCGATTTGAAGGAAGCCCTGGAATCTTTTTCGCCGTTTCCCAAGGGGTTTCAGGTATTCCCAGAGCCTTTCGGCCCCTGGCGCGCAAACCGCGGCGTGACCTCTGTGTCTGGAAGGATCGACTCCCAGGCATTCGCAAGAACTTCTCCTGGAGGAGCCGTAGTAGCCGGGACCATCAACTGCGGAATTGGCGACTGGGAGTCTGGCGACCTGACCTGGACCACGGGAAGGGTAGTCTCGTTTGGAACGACTGTTTGCGACGCACCCTGAGGCACAACCCTCTGAGGGTTGACCATCGCTGCCGAGCGTAACTTGGGGATGAACGGTGCCAGCGCCTTGGCCACTTCGGCGGGAGTCTGGTATCGCTGGGTCACATCTTTCGCCATCATATTCGCGACGACGCCTGCCAACTCCATCGGCATTTGCGGTCGGACAAAGTTGACAGCCGGCGGCATCTCCTCCCGGTGCTTCAACAGTAATTCGAAGATGTTGTTGACCGGAAACGGCGGCCCGCCGGTGAGCAGGAAATACAGTGTACACCCCAGGCTGTAGATGTCGGCCCTGATGTCGGCCCGGGCCGCATCGTTGGCCTGCTCGGGGGCCATGTAGTGCGGAGTCCCCATCATCTGGCCTGTACCTGTCAGATCGGCGTCGCCACCGGTCTCGCACGTCAACTTCGCCAGACCAAAATCGAGAATCTTCACCGTGTGCTTCTTACCCTGCACGACCCGAATCAGGTTCGCAGGCTTGATGTCCCGATGGACCATCCCTTTTATGTGAGCATGTTGAAGCCCGTTCGCCACCTGCTGGATGTAGTAGCACGCATTGACGACAGGAAGCGGGCCGCGTGCCTTCACCAGTGCTCCCAACTCTTCCCCGGGGACGTACTCCATTGTGAAGACCAGCAATTCGCCCATCTGGCGAGCCGAGTAGGCACGGACGATGTTTGAGTGATCGAGTCGAGCTGCCGACTGGATCTCGCGCTTGAACCGATCGACCGCGCCAGGCCGGGCCATCACATCCCGGCCCATCACCTTGAGTACTTCCTCTCGGCCCATCAGCGTGTTCCGGGCCAAATAGACGACTCCCATCCCGCCGCGGCCCAGTTCCTTGACGATCTCGTATTCCGAGTTTCCCGTCAGTTCCGGCGGAAATGGACTGGCGGATTCGACTGGAAACGGATTCGGTGGGGCTGGTTGAGTGAGACTCCGGGCCACGCCGCTGAGCGATTTCTCCGGAGGCTTGGTGCCCTTCACCGACTGCGCCGCCCGGAGACGCCCAAGGAAGCTATCGCCGGACGACTCGGCCACCGCTCGCTGGCAGTCCAGGCAGGTTTCGACGTGTTGCAGAACGGTGTCGGCAGACACCGGGGCAAGCTTGCCGAGCCCGAACGCTTTCAGGTCGGCCAGGCTGGGGTGGGTCGTCAGCGGGGTCGTCATCGGAAGCCTCCGGTCATTCGATGCAAACGAAAGGCAGCCAAGACTCTCGACCTGTCGCGAAAAAAATGGAGTCAGTCGACCACTTCCTCGCTCGTGTGACGCAACCGGTTCAGAATCCATCACATGAGGAGAGGATATCATCGCGAAAAAAATGCCCAAAGTCGATAGGCAAAGGCTCCCCAGGCCTGCGGCCTGGGCTGAGAGAAACGGCTCTTCAGGCCGAAGACAGAACCCCTCATTTGGGCGAGGTCGTTGGCCCGGGTATCCGAGAAGGGTGTAACAAGGTTGATGCGGTTCCGGCCTGAAAGGCCGGTTCCTCCAGCCCAGGCCGCAGGCCTGGGGAGCGGTTGGGGATCGGAAAAGGGCTCTAGACTCCGTTCGGGTCGCCACCCAACTCCCGAATCCTTGCAAGCAACTTCGCGACCTGCTCCCGCTCCGCAGCCAGCGTCCGTTCGGCTGCATCTCGCTCGGCCGCGATCTCAGACGGGGATCGTAATTGCCGCCCATCCGGGCCGAAGACTGCCAATTGGCCCCCCCCGAGGACGAACCGGAACCCCAACCGGGGGCTGGTGAACCCGTTCATCTCCGGGACGCTCACCAGCTTCCCGCCTTCCCGCTGCCACCCCTCAGCGTGGGCCGGGAACTCGGGATAAACGATGTAGTACTCCTCCACCCCATACCGCTCATAGAACTCGAACTTCTTCTGCATCTGGGTGTATCGATTGTTCGGAGACCAAACCTCGAACACGACCTGCGGAAAAAGGCCGCCCTCCTCCCAGACCTTGTAGCTACCACGATCGCCTTTCGGCCGGCCGAACGCCACGTACACATCCGGGGCCTGGCGGATGTCCGGCTGCCCCTCAACCGGGTAGATCAGGTGATCCCCAGCCACAAACACGTCCGGGCGGTTCCGGAAATACGCCTCCGCGCTCCACATCAGGATGGCGATCCAGGTGAATTGCACGGTGTTGTCAGACATGGGAAGCCCGTCGCTATCGGGGTAATCGATCGGCGTTTTTGGGTTCGGGGGGGCCAGTGCGGACATCGGCGACCTCTCAGATCCAGTGCGAATTCTCCCCACCAGTATGACGATTTCGATTGCTGCCAGGAATATCAGCCCCGCGCGGAGGTCAATCTCCCTGGTGCGTCCAAATCGACAGAAAAAGTGACAGTTCTCGCTGGACGCAACAACTTCCCCCCGCCGTTCGTTGGCTATCGGCCTCGTTCCCACGCTCCGCGCTATCCATTACCCTCAACTGCCGTACCGGAGCCCCGACCAAGCTCTCCAGATTTCCTATAGCCGGGGTGCCATGCCCACGGCTTTGCGTGGGCATGAAGGCAACCTACGGACAGATCGAATACATGCACAGTAATCCTGTGTGTCGCCGGTCGTGTGCGAAAGCGGAGGACGGGATTTGGTCACTGGCGGCGGAGGATTCAGCGATCCGTGTTGGGCCGCTGCGGATCGATCGGGAATCGCTGCCATTGCCTGGGAAGTTCCTGATTCGTCACGGTGCCATGCCCACGCAAAGCCGTGGGCATGGCACCCGGCGAAAAAAAGTGCGCGTGGCTTTGACTGGATTCGGCCGCGTTGGAACGATCACGCCCCGCCCGAACCGCCCTTTGAGGTCGTTGAGGCCCTCCGGGCAAAACCCCTCTGCTGTGAGGCAGGGGGGAGTCAAACCGCCCTTTGGCTCCCCCTTCCTTCTCAGGGAAGGGGGTAGGGGGGTTAGGTTTTCTCCGGAAGTCCAAAGTTCCACGCGACACGCCCGGCGACTACCCGCTGGGCGCTTCGCGTTTGCCGACCGGCCCAAGGACAGACCACCGATCGCAACAGCAGATTCCGGGTGGCAGCGCAGCCGTTCCGTCGGAATATCCGACACCCTCGCAGTCGCACAATGATCGGCTAGACCAGCGGCCTTACCTGTCCCGCGGTGGGGATTTACGTTCGCTGCATCTCGATGCCAACCGATCGATGCGACCTCATTCCTCGGCATAATCGGCCATTTCTTCCTCTCTCGCTCAAATTCTGTCATTGCTACAGCTTGCCTGGTCGCTGGGCGGCGGGTAATGGTAAAGACGAATATTTTCACGCGGCCATAATTGATTTGCGGGGATACGGTCGGCCGGACTCAAGGTCTGGGCTCCCGCAACCGAAGCGCGCCGGTTTTTTGGCCGCGCTGGCCCCTGCGTTGACACCGAAGATGATCTGTTTGGAAACGCAAGACTCGGCCCGTTGACTCGGCCTGGCGATCATTTGACCATCCCGAACACGTACCCGCGGTCTCGACTCCCTCCCTGGAGCGCCCTCCATGTCTGTGACCAACCTGTTTCGCCGTCTGATGACCATCGCTCTGCGGACCCGCAAGACCGCCCCGATTCGCAAGACCTCCAGCGGGCTCGGTCGAAGGATCGAGGAACTCGAGGATCGCACGACACCGGCCTACGCTTACCCTGATTACATCATCGACAACGCTGGCTCGTCGCCTGCTGGCTCCCCAACACCACCGGGCAGCGCCTTCACCCCAGCCGAACTCGACCAGGCGTACGGTGTTAACCAGATCATGGACGGTGGCCTCCAGCAACAGGGTGCGGGGCAGACGGTCGCCATTATTGACGCCTATGATAATCCGATGTTTGTCAGCAGCAATAGTGCGGGATTTCTCACAAGCGATCTGCACAAGTTCGATGTCGAGTTCAATCTGCCCGAACCAGCGGGCTTCTTCACCAAGGTCAACCAGACTGGTGGCACCAGCTACCCGGCTGGCAATACGGGTTGGGGCACCGAGATTGCCCTGGATGTCGAGTGGGTTCACTCCATCGCGCCCCTGGCCAACATCATCCTCGTCGAGGCGAACGACAACAGCGACAACAATCTCCTCGGCGCTGCCCATTGGGCTGCAACCAACACCGCGGCCACAGTCGTCACGATGAGCTTTTCCAGCCCTGGCGGGTTTTCCGGGGAGTCGTCCTACGATAGCGACTTTGTCAGCCCACCGGGCAAGGGGGTCACGTTCTTCGCTTCGACGGGTGATTACAGCGTACCGGCTGGCTACCCCGCCGAGTCCACAAACGTCGTGGCAGTCGGCGGGACAACCCTCACGGTCAGCGGCGGCAACTACAGCTCAGAGAAAGTGTGGGGTGATGGACATGCCGGTGACGAAGGCGGCAGTGGTGGGATTAGCCAGTACGAAAGCGCGCCGCCCTACCAGAACGGCCTGGTGATCCACAGCGGCTCCAGCATCGTGAACCAGAACGGCTACCGGGCCACACCGGACGTGGCATTCGATGCTGACCCGAACAGCGGCGTGGCAGTACTCGACTCGTACTCGCAAGGCAGCGCGGACCCGTGGATTCAAGTCGGCGGCACCAGTCTCTCCTCGCCGTCGTGGGCAGGCCTCATGTCCATCACCGACGAGATTCGTGCCAACCACGGCCTGGGCTCGCTCAATGGTGCCACCCAGACCCTGCCCACGCTGTACAATATTTACTACAACCCCGCCGAATATGCCGCCGATTTCCACGATGTGACCACAGGCTCCAACGGCTACTCGGCCGCCGTCGGCTACGACCTGGGCACAGGCATCGGCACACCCATTGCCAACATGTTGGTCCCTGCACTGGCTCTGGGAACCCCCGCTGGCCTGACGGCCACGCTCGCGGGCGGCAACCTGACGGTCACCGACACCCTTGGGAACGCGGACAATGTCACCGCCACGGTCAGTGGCACGAA
Source organism: Gemmataceae bacterium (assembly GCA_003136315.1). Classification (GTDB taxonomy): domain Bacteria; phylum Planctomycetota; class Planctomycetia; order Gemmatales; family Gemmataceae; genus Urbifossiella. Next base: position 6,331 of record PLDW01000266.1, read on the forward strand.
CTACGTCATCACCGACACACTCCAGGCGTTTCTCCCCACCGTGGTCCCGGCAGGCACGACGCTCTCGAATAACAACCAGACACTCACGGTGCCCGAATCCCTGGCTGGATTCACGGGCAACCTCCAGTTCAATCTGGCCGGCGGGAATAACACCCTCATCGTCAACGACTCGGGCGGAAACTTTGCCAACCCGATCACCTACAACGGCGGTGGTAGCGGGACGCTGGATGGGCTTGTTGTCCAGGGGAGCGGCACCCAGAGTGCCACCTACACCCCGTCCGGCACCACAGACGGCAGCGGCGCCATCACCAGCTCGGCCGGGAACATCACGTTCTCGAACCTCACACCGGTGGACATCACCGGAATGGCCACCGCCACGATGACCTTCCCGAACGCGAACGATGTCGTCAATGTGGCGAACGGGACCGACTACCTGAGCGGTGGAACGCACACGGCCCTCGACCTGACGGGGACGAGTGGCGGGGTCGCATTCGAGTCGGCTGCGTTCTGGAACGACACGAATCTGGTGATCAACACCACGAGCGTCCCCGGGACGGACGCGGTGACCATCGCCAGTGCAAACAACGCCAACGGCATCACCAACTTCACGGTCACGGAGCCAACAAATCAGAGCGGAACAATCGCGGTGAACGGGGCGATGACGTTCACGGGGGCGGTCAGCCTGACCGCTGCGAATGGGAATTCCACCGCAGCCGGGACGATCAACACCGGCACCGGGTTGACGGTGAACATCTCTGGCGCGGCCAGTAACCTGGCCGGAGCCATCGGCGGGGCCGGTGGGGTGACGATGCAAGGAACAGGCACCCTGACGCTGAGCAGCAATACCAACAGCTACACCGGAGCAACCACGGTCACCTCTGGCACACTCGCTGACGGCATCGCCAATGCCCTGCCCACCGGCACAGCGCTCACGGTCACATCGCCAGGTCTCTTCGATCTGGCCGGGTTCAACCAGCAGGTCGGCTCGGTGACCGGCACAGGCACCGTCACCGATAGCGGTGGGGCAGCAACCTTCACGGTCAACGACAGCACGTCGGACACGTTCGCAGGCACGCTCACAGGGACCAACCTGGCCCTCACCCAGGCTGGCACCAGTACCCTGACGCTCACCGCGATCAATACCTACAGCGGCCAGACCACCATCACCAACGGCACCCTGGCCCTGGACCAGGCAGGGACGAACAATTCCACGTTGGGGTTCGGGAACATTCTGGTCAATGCCGGGGGCACCTTGCTGGAAGACCTGGCGAACCAGATCTACGACCCCTCCACCCTCACCCTCAATGGGGGCACCTGGAATATCGGCAGTGCCACGTCGCCGCCGAGTCGCGAATACATCGGTGGCCTGACCATGAGTAATAACGCCCAGGTCATTGGCACCGGGTGGTTCATCGTCAACGGCACCAGCCCTGGCAATATCACCACCACAGGCAGCGGCAACGCTGGCACGATCTCTGCCAACATCACCCTGGCGTCTTCCAACGGGGTCAACCAGGGGAACCGAACGCAAACCTTCAACGTCGCCAGCGGCACCACTCTCACTGTCTCGGGGGTGATCGCTGACACCCGTGAAGGTACACCATACACCGGGAGCCTGGCCCTCACCGGCGGAGGCACGCTGACGCTCACTGCTGCCAACACCTACAGCGGCACCACAACCATCAGTGGTGGTGCACTCGTCGACGGCATCACCAACGCCCTTCCGACCGGCACTGCGTTGACCGTCACCTCACCGGGTATCTTCAACCTGTCGGGTTTCAACCAGCAGGTGGCCAGCGTGACTGGCAGTGGCATCGTGACGGACAGTGGTACGGCTGCCACCTTCACGGTCAACAACGCGACCGCCGACAGCTACGCCGGGACGATCACGGGCGCCAACTTGTCACTGACCAAGACCGGGGCCGGCACCCTCACCTTGACCTCGGCCAACACCTATGGCGGCTCCACGAGTGTCAGCGGCGGCACACTGGCCGACGGCATTGCCAACGCGCTGCCGACCGGCACCGGGCTGACCGTGACCTCACCGGGCACCTTTGACCTGGCCGGGTTCAACCAGCAGGTGGGGAACCTGAACGGCACCGGCATTGTCACCAGTTCGGCAAGCGGCAGCACCATGACTGTCACCGGTACTGGCACTCTCAGCGGCACCATGACCGGCGCGAGCAACCTGGCGCTGACGATCAATGGCGGCACTCTGACGCTCGGCGGTGGTTCTGGTGACACGTCTGCCAACACGTACACCGGTACGACGCTGATCGAGAATGGTGGCACCCTCAATCTCAACAAGGCCAGCGGCACCAACGCGATCGCCGGCAATGTGACGATTGGCAACGCCATCAGTACCAACAGTCTGGTCCTGGACAACAATAGCCAGATCGCCGCGACGTCGGTCCTCAGCTTCAACTCGGGTGGTGCCGGGAACAGCGGCAAGCTCGATCTGAACGGGTACAACCAGACGGTCGCCGGGATCCAGACGTTGTCCGCCGATGGCTCCGCGTCGGTGATCCAGAACGTCGATAACGGCACCCCCGCTGGCCCTAACAGCCCGGCGGTGTTGACCGTCAACGATGCGGCCTCATACCTCTACGACGGGCTCATCCGTAACAACAACAGTGGCAGCAGCACACTGGCGCTGGTCAAACAGGGGGCCGGGACGCTCACCCTGGCTGATGGATATATCGCGACAGCCACAAACTACACTGGTACGACGACGATCAGTGGCGGTACTCTCGAACTGAGCAATCTCGGTGGGTTCAACAGCGCAATCACCGATACCGCGGCCCTGATTGTCAACCAGACGACGAACAACTTGACCCTCTCCACCGGGATCAGCGGCAGCGGCGGCACACTGACCAAGATCGGCACGGGCACGCTGACACTGACGGGTACGAACAGCTACACCGGTGCTACCACCGTGAGTGCGGGTACCTTGTTGGTGAACGCCAACGACTCGGCCGCGACAGGTGCCGTTGCAGTGAACAGCACCGGCACTCTCGGCGGCACCGGAACGATTGGCGGTGCGGTCACCGTCAACACCGGCGGGTTTATCACCGGTGGCACAGTCGGCACGGTCGGCACACTGACAGTGGCGTCCCTGACTCTCACGGGAACATATCAGGCCGACTTCAACGGCAACAGTTCGGACACGATCACGACGGCCGGAACAGTCAACCTCACCGGTGGGACATTCACCGTTAGCTCCCAGACCGGGACCACTTCTCCAGCAAACGTCTACACGCTGATCCAGAACACCGGCTCCGCCGCCATCTCGGGAACGCCGCTGACGGGTGCGACTGAGGGTGGGATGGTCACGATCAATGGGGTCACGACCTACGCCAGCTACGAGGGTGGGAACGGGAAGAGTTTCACCCTGACCGCCAGCGGGAGCCCGAGCCTCAACTTCAACGGTACATTGACCGTACGCAAGGACGCGACGGGGGGGGTGAGCAACATCCAGCTCATTCAGGGCACGACTGTGGTTGACGAGAGGCCGCTCGCCAGTATTCCGGCCGGTGGGACATACACCGTTAACTCGAACGGAGGTAGCACCGACAGCCTGACGGTCGATTACACGAACGGCTCAACTGCCCCAGCGGGCCTCTTCACCACCAACATCTCCTTCAACGAGACCGGTGCGCCTGCGAGCCTCTCAGTGAAGAGTGGGAATTTCGGGAAGATCGCCTACAACCCCTCGAGCGCGACCGCCGAGACGATCCAGGAATTCATCAACGCGAGCGACACGACGCCGATCACCATTAGTGCGACCGGCGTGAGCACGGTCAGCGACACCAGCACGTACGCAGCTTCCACTCAAGTGGGCTCCACCAGTTTCTTGGGTACCGGCACTCCCGGCGCTGCGTCGGCCGCGTCCCTCATCAATGGCCTCACGCCGATCACCAATACCAACACGCAGGGCGGTGCTGAAAGCACTGGTGGCGTCGGCGTGCTGACCGACGGCCTCAATCCGACACCGTTCCCGGGAGGTACAACTTCCGTGTACACCATCGGCAATAACGCGACCCTGACCTACGCACTCAATACTGCCAGCCACCCGCTCGGTTACGACATCGACAACATCAACGTCATTGCTGAGTGGCGCGACACCGGGCGATCGCAGATCAGTATCAGCAACATCTCCTACTCGACGGTTGCCGCGCCGAGTACCTTCATCCCCATTAGCGGCACCGCGGCCGTGTATCAGAACGGCATTTACGACGAGGTTCTGTTCTCGGCCGCAATCGGTGCGATGGCCACCGGGGTCGCCGACATCCAGTTCAACTTCGGCACACAGCAAAACAGCTATGTCGGCTATGGAGAACTCGACGTGATCGGTGCCCCGACGGCTACACCCGGAGTTGGCATCGTCAACCTGCCGAACCTCCCCTCTGGAAACACGACGTTCGGTACGGCCGGCGCGGTCACACAGTTCGCTGGAAACATCTCGCCGACAACCGCGTTCGGCGACCCGACCAACAACCTGGCGATTAACCTCGGAGCGGCCGGCAGCCTGACCCTGGGCAAGATGGATGCGGGGTTCAACCCGTCGAGCGGCGTGCAGGTCACCGGAAGCAGTGGGAACGACAGCTTCACGGTCAACTGGATCGCCTCCCAGCCGATCACGATCAACGGCAATGGCGGGAGCGACTCCGTCACGGTCAACTCGGGCAAATCCGGTGGGGCTCCGGGTTCCACGGGGGTCGGGGAGGTCGTCCTGACCGGCTCCAGCACCTACACGGCCACGGTCACGGGGGTCGGCAACGACATCATTGATGTCAACGACCAGAACCAGGCGGCCACCAGCCCCCCGCCCGCCCCGAGTGGCGCTCCGGTCAACGGCACGCCCGCCATCACCACCGGCTCTGGCACGGCCGCCGTCGCCACCAACGGGGTCGATGTCCTCAACTACAGCGCAGCCAACCTGACCACACTGAACCTCGTCGAAGCGACTGGCACCAATACCTATAACATCCAGTTTGTCAGCCCCACGGTCGCCGGATCGAAGCTCCCGACGACAGCCACGAATATCCAGACCTCGACAAAAACGGACACCGCCAACCTGTTCGGCTCACCGTACGTCAACGCTGCCAATCCGGGTATCGACACCTTCGATGTCGGCTACACCACGGCCGGCACAACCACCGATGGTGGGAAGTCGGTCACCTACCCGCAAGGGGGTGCGGCTTACCTGAAGACTCTCAACGTTTACGGTGAGGACGAGCCCAATACCGTTGGCAACGTCCCGGCCGTTGGCGACACCTTCAAGGTGTTCCCGGATGCCTATACCGCGGTGAATATTGAGGGCGGTCTGCCCGACGACGGTTACGGCAACACGCTGATCCTCAATGCCTTCGGGCTGACCAACCCGGTGATCACTCCGTTGTTTGGGACCATCGCCTTGCCCAACGGGGAAATCACCAGCAGCAACAAGGCCACGGTGACCTGGAACTCAATCGAGACGTTCCCGGTGCCGCTGGGGCTCGGCGGGACGTTCGACTTCCAGCCCTCAACCTCGGCAACCCAACAGGGCTTCCTGCCGGTGTACCCGACCACCACCCCAGGCAGTGCAGGCCCAATCGGCTCCGCCCAGGATGGCTGGCTCAACCCGGGTGCGGGTGCCTACGATCGGCAGGCCACCTATGGCGCATCGGGGGTGCCCAACTCACCGGGCCTGGCGACTTTGCTGGAGACCGCCGAGTGGGGGGACGATGGTGGTGTGGCCAACGGTGGCCAGTTCCAGGTCACCGTCGCCCCGAACCAGATCGTGCAGGTCAGCGCCTACATCGGCGATACCTTCGGATCGGGTCGAGATCTGATTAATGTCTATGTGGGCACACCGGGCAACCCCTACGAGAGCCTGCTCAACCCGTCATCCAGTACGTTCAATACGTTTGCTTCGACATCGTACAAGTACGTGTCGTATTCGGGGATGTTCAACCCTGGCAGCAGTTCCACCCTGGTGTTCACCATCGACAAGCCGTATGGGGGGACCAGTGCCTTCTGGACAATCAGCGGACTGGACGTTCGACCAGTCGGTTTGATCGCTCCACTGACACTGGCCCGTGCGGATTCGGCCCCGTTCACTCAGCCCCAGGTGGCCGATGGGTTGACGGTCGACACGTACAACGGCAGCGGAGCCGCCCCATTTGCGGAGCTGACAATTAACCCGCAGTACGGAACTCCCTACGGGACCGATATCGACCCGGCGGTGAAGGGCTTCCAGGTGCAAGCGAACGCGGCGGGAGACTTCACCTTCCAGATTCTGCGTGAGACCGGCAGCGGGCCATCGCTGATCACGGTGACGGACGTGACGGGTGCGAGTGGGACCGGGCAGGTCGGGCCGACCGCAGCCGGTGGGCTGGCGGTCAGCTCCACCCCGTATCTGCTGCCGAACCCGGTCTACCAGACCTATACCCTGCCGGTGATCCGACGGATTGACTTTGGCCCGCTGGGCACACCCGACGCGTCGGACAGTGGTCCGGCCTACCTGGAGTTCGACAACTCGCCGTACGTTTCGACGGCAGCGAATGCCCTGGGCTGGATCGGGACGGCCCCGACCACGTTCGATAACGGGTCGAGCTACAACAATCTGCAACGCGATGGAGTGTATGGGACATCTTCAACTCCGGGTGACTTCGAGCTGGATATGCCAGCAGCGAACACGGTCTACAGCGTAACGGTTCTGCTGGGTGATCCCGTGAGTGTGGAAAGCGGGATGTATGTGGAGGTGGTCGACCCAGCGACGGGGACGATCATCCAGAGCACACCGGTAACCGGAGCCAACACGGCGGCCGGTCAATCGACGAGCTTTACCTTCCCGGTGACGAGTGACTCCTCGGGTCGAATCCGGCTGCGGTTCGGGGTGACGACCGCTCCGTCGAATGGGTTCTGGACACTCCAGGATGTGGAGGTCCGCCCGGAGGTGGGAACAGCATCGCCGCCCGTCGGGACGGAGGCGGACTTGACCCTGAACGGGACGACGTACACCGGGACAGCAAGCGGGACCGGTGGCTCGTACACGGCGACCCTGTTGCCGGGTACGATCACAGCCAACGGAACGACGTCGACCACGTACACGATCAGCGGTGCGACTCCGAACTCCCTCATCACGGTGACGACGAGTCTGGGAACGCTGACCACCCCGGACGCCGGTCCGACATACACCGGAGTGCAGGTGCTGGCATCCAACAGCGGGATGGCGACCTTCACAATCACCACGCCGCTATCGACAGCGTCCCAGACGAGTACGATCACGGTGACCGAGGTGACGGGAGCGAGCCTGGGAGTGTTCACGCAGAATTACAGTGCCTACACCCCGCCACCGCCACCATCGAGCCCGCCGACCGCGGTCGTTCAGAGGCTGGACTTCACCTACAACGGTTCGCCAGTGCAGGCGGGGTTCACGTCGGTGCCGAACACGACGGTCTACTCGCCGACGATCGGGTACGGCTGGTCGACGGTGGAGAACGGCTACGACCGTGGTGTGGGTTCGGTTCCTGCGCCGTATCCGGCCAATCTGTACCGTGCGGGAGCGTGGGGTGAAGGAAGCGGGACGTTCGAGGTGTCGGTTCCAATCGGGAGCACAGATGACGTGCGAGTGTACGTGGGCGACCCGTACAACGCCTGGGCGGGGATCACGGTCAGTGTGGACGGCTCGACTCCAGTGGCGGTCGATCCGGTGGTGGACCGTTTCGGGTACGTGACCGTGACGGGGGTGGCGGACACCCATGATACGGGGGTAGTGGACATCACAATTAACGGGGGAATCTGGGTTGTCAGCGGTGTCGATGTGGCGACCACGGGTGGACTGCCAACCCCGGCAACAGGTGCCTCGAACCCGATCCCAGCGACGGGTACGCGACTGGAATTCGCAAGCACAGCGATTAGTGGATTCACGAGTGTGTCGAACACGACGGTGTTCACGCCGGGCGCGCAGTATGGGTGGTCGAGCCCGGTCAGTTCGTTTGTCCGGCCGGCGTCGTACTTCCCGGCCGGTTCGCCATTGACGCCGACGGAGATGCAGTTCTACGGTTCGGCAGCGTATGGTTCGGGGACGAGTACGTTCGAGGTGGCGGTGCAACCGGGAGCGACCTACTCGATCCGAGCATACGTGTCCGATCCGTACAACGCCTGGACGGGGATCACCATCAGTGCCGAGGGTGGCACGACAGTATCGGCGACCGCAACGAGCAACCCGCCCGGAATGTACACGCTGACGGGTCAGGATGTGAATGGAGACGGGATTCTCTCGATCACCATCAGCGGCCCGATCTGGGTGCTCAACGGGCTCGACATCGTCCAGAGCCCCAACTCGCTACCCGCTGCACCGTGACCCGCCAGGACCGGCCCAGGCGGGTGCGATCTCTCTCGTGGCCCGAGGGATCTGCAGCAGGAGTCGGTTGCGGACTGAGGGCATGGTCTGGAAAAGACGCTGGACATCACCCGGACTGGTGCGACAGGAAGTGTTCGGGGCGTCTTCGTGGGGACGAAGTCGGGTCGGTCGGCGGCGTAGCGGTGGGAGAAATGGAGGGCACAGGTGATCTGGTTGAACAGACTCCAGGAGGCGGACTGGGCGATGAGGTGAAGTGGGAAGTCGCAGAGTTGGTCCGGGGTGAGACGGTGGCTCGAACGGCCAAAATGCTTGGCCGTTCTAGCCACCGTGCCAGTTCCGGTCTGCTGACTCGATGATCGCGGGGAGGAGTTACGTCGATTCCTCACTCTGTGCCGACGCGATTCAACCGGAGCGGCATCAACTCCGGAGCTGCGCCCATTTTCTCATCTCGGACGTACTGGTGGCACTTCACGCAGGTCAGAGTCATGTCGACATAGGCCAGGGCTGCGGCGTCGATGTTCTTGGCTTTGGCCGCCTTTTTCAGCCCATCCAGATTGCGCAGGAAGTCGTTGCTGAACAAGGCATACTTCGGCGTGTCGACCACTCTCCAGGATGCCTCCTCGGCACACAGCGTCAACTCGTCGGCACCCTTCTTGATCTTGTTGAAATCGTTCAAGGCCAACCCCTCCAAAATCCTCTGGGCGTGAGTCAACTTACGCTGCATCACGGTGGGCGCCTTCGGCACTTCGGCCGGCTTCTTCGGCGGATCCTCTGTTCGGCCGAATCCGGCCAGGAGCACGGCGGCCAGAACTACGGCCCAGGCAGTCGGACGGATCAGCGGTTTCATGAGATCATCTCGCTTACAGGTGAGGAATCAGGGTAATCGCTCCGGCGGTTGGTCCCGCACGGGGCTGTGCAGGTACCAGGGAGCAGTTCGGGGGCAATTACGCGAAAGTGCGTACCTCGGCGGTCGTACAGTCGCGGAGGATTAGGCAGTTGGTGAGAGAAAATCTCCCAGTGGGATCGGGTGCCACGGCCGCCTAGTCCGCCCGTGAAGTCGTCACACGGGCGGGCAAGCCGCCCGTGGTACCCCCGCCCACGATCGTGCCAGGTCATTTCCTGGCGTCTGCCTAAGCCGACCGAACCTCGTCGCGAGTCGTCGGATGGGGTCACTTCTCCTCCATCCCTTCGACACGCAGTGCTCCCCCTCGCTCGTCGCGCAGGTGTTGGTGGCACTTCACACAGGACAGCGTCATTCCGACATAAGCAAGGGTGGCAGAATCGATGTTCTTCTTCTTTGCTGCTTCTCGCATTGCTTCGGTCTGACGAAGGAAGTTGTCGCTGAATGTCAGGTACTTCTCGGTATCGTTGATTCGCCAGGTTTCGTCCTTGATGCAATCTCGAATGCCTTCGGCGCTGATGCGGATCTTCTCGAAATCTTCCGTCGCCAGCCCCTCCAGGACTTTCTGGGCGTGGGTCAGTTTCCGCTGCATGACCGTCGGGTTCTTCCGAGGAGTCGCGGGTGCGGGCTTCGGGTCATCAGCGGCCAGTCCGTGGCCGACTAGCAACACTGCGCCGATCGACGCCAACCAGACCGTCTTGCGGATCAGGGTTGTCCATCTCATCGGAACCTCCAAAAGGCACATGTTCGGGACGAGACCCACCGCAGGAGGCCAATGCAACCCGTGGGCCAATCGCGGAAAACCATAGAGTCGAGGGCAGAAGTACCTCTTCAGGTGCCAAACGGAGGCGGGGCCGACATCGCCCGGAAGGCGCGGACCCACCCGATTCGCACACCTCAGACGCGGAGTGTGCCGCAGCCGCCCACCCGCCCTGCTGCCGATTACGGAGGCCAGTGACCATGTGCGAGACCGTGGACTACGGCTTGGCGGACGGGCCAACGGTTCGGAAACGCCAAGACTGCGGCTTGGGTGATCGCTCATGGAAAGACACAACCCAGGCATCCCAGTCCTCCACCCGAGGTGGACAACTGGCATGCTTGTCGTGGTGGAGGAGCCTCACAGGTGAAGTGGGGAGAGCAAAGCCCGTGCCGGCCGCAATCTAATCATTGGTCGACCCCGGAGGGTCGCAGCGCTCAACCAATGGTTGAGCGCTGCGATACCGGGGACGAGTCATCGAGTACCATCGATTGCTCAACTGGCTCTCCCCAGCAGTCCCGGTGAACGACTTGGGAGAGGGGAAGCCGCGTCCGCCACCCTAGGCGTTGCAGTTCGGGTTCCGGAAGAAACTCGCTCACATACCCCAGGCACAAGTAAGCGATCGGCAGCACGCTCTCAGGCAATTTCAGCACCGCCGCCAATTCGACCGGGTCGAGAATGCTCACCCAACCCACGCCCACCCCTTCCGCCCTCGCGGCGAGCCACAGGTTTTGGACCGCCAGGCAGACGCTAAACTGATCAGTGTCGATCATCGTATGACGGCCAAGCACGTGCGGACCGCCGCGGCTGCGATCGCATGTGATGCACAGGTTGAGAGGGGATTCCAGAATCCCTTCCAGTTTGAGCGTGCGATAGAGATCCTGACGCTCTCCGGAATAGACCTCGGACGCAGCGACGTTCGCTTGATCGAAGAGGGTCTTGACCCGTCGCCGCACGTCCAGACTCTCCAAAATGATGAAATCCCACGGTTGCATGAAACCGACCGACGGCGCGTGGTGGGCCGCCTGAAGAATACGGACCAGAACATCCGTCGCGATCGGGTCCGCGCGAAAATGACACCGCACGTCCCGCCGTTCCACAATGGCGCGGTACACACCGCGGCGCTCGGCTTCGGGGAATGCATTCGATTCCATCAGTGGACTCCCTGTGGCCGTGGGAGGTGCGACTTCGAAGTGTTCAATCAGGCAAGCGGCGGGAGAAAATCGATCAGCGTGATCGGGTGCCACGGGCGGCTTGTCCGCGGGACCGGGTGCCACGGGCGGCTGGTCCGCGGGACCGGGTGCCACGGGCGGCTGGTCCGCCCGTGCAACGCCGGGTGCCACGGGCGGCTTGTCCGCGGGACCGGGTGCCACGGGCGGCTTGTCCGCCCGTGCAACGCCTTCACGGGCGGACCAGCCGCCCGTGGCACCCTCAAGCATGTGACGCCTTCACGGGCGGACCAGCCGCCCGTGGCACCCTCAAGCATGGTCGGTCATTTCCGGCCGTCTCCCTCACTCCGTCGCGGACGTTCACGGTTTCTCTCCAGTCGGGTGTAATATAGTAGCCAGTTGTTCCAACCCATCGAACAGGCGCGGACCAGCCCGTGACAGGAGGTCGTCTTCAAAGGGGTAAACGCGCCCATTCCGAACCGCTGGCAACTCCGACCATCCGGACCGCTTCCGCAGTCGCTCCAGTGCGACGGACGCGCCGATCTTGTCCAGCACGACGATCAAGTCGGGGTTCCGTCGGACAATTTCTTCCTCGCTGATCTTCGGGTACTGCTGCTCGGTGTCAGCGAACAGATTGCGGCCGCCAGCGGCTTCGATCAGTTGGCCGGGAAACGTGGTCGGCCCGGCCGTCATGAGTGGCGAGTCGCTGATGAGCAGCAGTACCTTCGGGCGCTGGTCTTTCGGAAGGTCCGCAAGCCGGGCTCGCACCATCTCGGTCCGGTGCTTCAATCGCTCGGCGAGCGTATCCGCTGGCTCGCTTTGGTCGGTCACCTTGCCGATCAGTCGAATATTGCAGAGAACGTCGTCGAGTGTGGCGGCGTCGTAGCTCAACACTACCAGCCCGAGTTCCCGCAGGCTCTGAGTGAAAGCTTCTTGCATCCCGCAGGTCGTCAGCACCAGATCCGGTCGGAGGGCGACGATTTTTTCGGTACTGATTGTCTTCGGGGAGAAGCCGCCGATTTTCTCACAGCGGCTGGCCTCCGGTGGGTAAGTGCAGTATGTGGTCACGCCAACGAGCCGGTCGCCAGCGCCAATGGCGTAGAGAATCTCGGTGTTCGATGGCGCAGTCGAGACGATTCGTAGCGGCTTTGAGCGGAGTGTGGTCCTGTAGCCTGTGCTGTCCTGGACTACGCTCGAGTCGGGTTCCGCCAATTCGCGATTAGTTGGAGCATCGGGCCGCTTCGCGTCGCAGCCGAGCAGGAACACAGCGAGGGCAAGGGGAATCGTGTTGAATCCGATTACCAGGCGGAGCCGTGTCATCGTGGTCGTACCCCCGAGGCCAGAGCTTTGATATCGATCGGTAAGCCGGACACCAGCAAGAAGACCTGATCCGCGGCCTTCGCCAGGGTCGCGTTCGCCCGGCCCAGCAGGTCGCGAAACTGACGGGCCAGGCGGTTCATCGGGACGATCCCGAGACCGACCTCATTCGTGACGACAATCATGGTGCTGGAAGTGCCAGAAACGGTTCCGAGCAACGCCCGCACTTCCATTTCCACAGCCGCCTGAGTGATTTCGTCTGGCGCATTCTCACCGCAGCGATCCAATGTGTTGCTGATCAGAAGGGTCAGGCAGTCGAGGAGAATCACCCGGGCCGCGGCCATCGAACGAATCCGTAGACCGACCTCCCATGCCGCCTCCAGGGTTCGCCAGGTGGCGGGTCGAGTCAATCGGTGGGCGGCAATCCGTTGGGCCATCTCGTCGTCGCGTGCTTCGGCGGTGGCCACGAACAGGACATCGTCACCGCCGAGTTCTCCAGCCAACTTCTCCGCGAAATCGCTCTTTCCGCTCCGCGCTCCGCCGGTGATAAGAATCAGGTTCGGCACGGCAGCACCTCGCTTCGCAAGTCGATCAAGGCGTCCAACAGTCGACCGTTCTCCTCGTGAGTGCGCCCGCAGATGCGGATGTATCCGGGCAACCCAAATGAGGTGCAGTCTCGCACCAGCAGGCGTCGTTGGAGCAGTCGCTGCCTGGCGGTCGCGGCGTCCGCCACGGGCAGCAGGAAAAATGGCATTGCTGAAGGCATCGGCGAATACTCATTGTCACGGAGGCGAGTCACCAGTTCGGCACTCTCGCGACGCCAGCAGGCGACCGACTTTCGGACATGACCAGAATCGGACAGGGCGGCCAGACCGGCAGCCTGAGCCGGTCCGTTGACACTCCAGGGCGGTTGCACAGTGGCCAGGTTCCGGATGGTCTCCGGATTGGCGATGGCGTAGCCGAGCCGCAGCCCGGCGAGTGCGTGGGACTTGGTGAGCGATCGCAGACGAATCACGTTGTCGGGCATGGAGTCGCCATCCCCCACATCGTCAGCAAGAAGGTCCACATAGGCCTCGTCTAGCACGAATCCCACATGAGAATGCGATTTCGCTAATCTCGCGATGGCCCGAGCTTCGACCGTCTGACCCGTAGGGTTGTTCGGCGTCGCCAGGTAGGCGAGGCGTGGTCGCTTGGTCGCGAGGAACTGGCAGAAAGCTTCCCACGGCGGGCGAAATCCCTCACTCGTAGAGGCCATCACAAGATGGACGCGAGCATTTGCAACTCTCGCAGCTCGCTCGTATCCACCGAATGTCGGTCCGATAATCAGGACTGGATCATCCTGCCTTAACCATGCCACCGCCGATAGCCAAATCAGCTCCGACGCCCCGTTGCCGACGAGGATCGAGTCTGTCGCTACTCCGTGTCGTCTCGCCAGCTTGGCTCGGAGTTCTCCGCAACTCCGGTCCGGGTAGCGATCAATCATCGTCCGTGCAATGGCATCTCGAACCCCCGGTGGTGGGCCGAACGGGTTGACATTCGCGCTGAAGTCGAGGATCTCGTTTGGCCGCAAACCGTACTCAGCAAGTTCGGCGGGGTCGATCCCGCCATGTACGTCCAGGAGTTCGGTCGTGCAAGACATCATGCCCACGCTCTCCCACCGAGCAGAGCCACAAGTGACAGCAACATGACACCGACGACGACGCGGGCGAGCCGCACAACCCGCGCGATATCGCTGGTTACTGGCAAACGCAGCCCGGCGCCGAGGCGGTAGTGATCGATCTTTTCGAGTTCGACTCCCAGCGCGCCGGCAGCAACCGCCATCGGCTGCCCCGCGTTCGGGCTGGCCGTCAGTCTGGCATCTCGCCACCAGATGCGGAGGCCACCCCGAATGGTGCCGCCCACGATCGGCGCAGTGAGCAGAAGAAGAACCGCCGTCACGCGAGCCGGAATGATGCTAAGGAGGTCATCGAATCGAGCCGGCGCTTTGCCGAGCCACTCCCGCTCGGGGTCGCGATAGCCGAGCATGGCATCCGCCGTGTTGGCGAACCGGAAAGCCATCACTGCCGGTAATCCGCCGAGCAGGTAGAAAAGCCACGGGGCGACAACGCTATCCGAAAGGTTCTCGGCGACGGATTCGATGGTCGCCGCCACAACGCCGGATTCGTTGAGCGTGGAGGTGTCCCGGCTGACCAGATGCCAGGACACCAGTCGCCGGGCGTCGTCAAGGTGACCGGCGACAAGTGAGCGTTGAACCAGTGTCGCCGCGCGAAGCAGATCGCGGGCGGAAAACATCGCTTTCATGATCAGCACTTCCATCGCCAACCCAGCCACTGGCCAACTCCCTCGCAGCCAGACCACCAGCAAGCCGATACTCCCGGTCAGAGTGAGACCCACCGTAAGGATGAGTATCCCCGCCAGGAAGGGTCCGACCCGGCCGGTGGTGGGTGCCAGCCGGCGCAGCGACTGAATGAGTCGGCCCATCCAGGCAACAGGGTGAATCCGGTTGGGCGGGTCGCCGAACGCGAGATCCAGAACCGCCGCGACCAGGAGAACTCCCGGGTCGCTGAACGGCCAGACCATCAACGACCCCTCCGCGTCCCAGCGGGCACCGGCGTCACGCAGAGCGTGCCGAGATCCGGGTGACGGGATACGCTTACCGGTGTTTCGTACGCGGCTTCCAGTCGGTCGGCTGTGAGGATCTCTTCGGGTACACCGACGGCCGACACGGTTCCGTTCGCAACAATGGCGATCCGGTCCGCCCACAGGGCCGCCAGGTTCAAATCGTGCAAGGCCGCGACAACAACCATCCCTCCGCGGGCCAGTTCCTGGAGACGATCAAGAATCTCCGCCTGGTAGCGCAGATCCAGGTGAGTCGTCGGTTCATCGACAAGTAACACCCGTGGTTCCTGGGCCAGCGCCCGGGCCAGCGTCACTCTTTGTTTTTCGCCAGCAGACAGTTCGGTGACAGGTCGTTCGGCGTGCTTTTCGAGGCCGACACGATCGAGGGCGTTCCGCACTGCGTCGCGGTCCTCTTCACGCAGTGGTAAGAGCCAGCCCCGGTGTGGTGCCCGGCCGAGGGACACCGCCTCCTGGACCGTGACAGGGCGTTCCGTGACACGATCCGAGCGAGTGATTGCGATCCGGCGAGCGACCCATCGTGAGGACTGTTCCCAGAGCGAAATCCCGTCGAGAGCGACCGCCCCAACGATGGGGCGGAGCTGCCGGGCAAGTAACCGTAGAAGCGTTGTCTTGCCGGCTCCATTGGGGCCGATCAGGGCCAACAACTCCCCCGTTCGCACCGTGAGATCCACATCCTGCAGGACGGTCCGTCCTGGATAACCGGCCGAGACGCCGTCAGCGCGGAGTTCGGTCATACGCCTCTCCGCGAGATGAGATACAGAAAGAACGGGCCACCCAAAGCCGCCGTGATGACGCCGACAGGCAGTTCCGTCGGTGCAGTCAGGGTTCGGGCGGCAGTATCGGCCAGGACCATCAGGGTTGCCCCCACCAGCCCACTCGCGGGGATCAACCAGGCATGCGATTCGCCCACCAATCGCCGGGCGATATGGGGAGCGATCAGGCCGACAAAACCGATAATGCCGGCCGCAGCCACAGCCGACGCTGCCGCGAGGCTTGCTGCTGCTATCACAAGGCCGATCGCGGTGCGAATCGGCAGGCCCAGACCTCTGGCCGCTTCCTCCCCTTCCGCAAGGGCATCGAGCGGTCGGGCCAATAGCCAAACCCCCAACGTACCGCAGGCCAGCCAGGGCGCGATGCGGGCCAGGTCCGCCCAGCCCCGACCAGATAGACTGCCCATCAGCCAACCGATAATGCGGGCGAGTTCCCGATCGTTCCAGGTCATCAGCACCCACACGAGAGCGTTGAGGAGTGTGCCCACGGCTACGCCTGTCAGGAGCAGGCCAGCGCTCGATTCCGATCGTACCACCGTATCGCAGGTGTAGGTGATCGCGACAGCCCCAACGGCCCCGAGAAACGCTGCCAGGGTCACCGGTACGTACGACCAGTTGTTCACGATCGCCAGGGTCGCTCCGAGGGCGGCCCCACTGGCCGAACCGATGACGAACGGCTCCGCGAGAGGGTTGCGAAAGAGACCCTGGTAAGCCGCGCCCGACGCAGACAGCCCGACGCCAACCAGCGCAGCCAACAGCACTCTTGGCAAGCGCAGATCCCAAACAATGACCCTTGCCACCCGGTCGGCTTCGTCCGGTTCGGAACGGAAGAGGGTATGAAACACGTCTGCTGGGCCGATCCATACAGCCCCCACGACGACGCCTGTGATTATGGCACTGCACAGCAGCGAGACGAGGATGAGGAGTCGCCGCACCTTCACTCTCGTTGCAGCCATCGGCGAACTCTCCCCTCCGCCCGTCAAACGGTACAGGGCAATCGCCCTGGAACCGCTCTTTGGGTTGGGGTGAGGCTGAGGGGAACGGAGTGGTCAAGCCGGTAACGGGAAGGTGTGCGGCGACGTGCCGATACATGGCCCTGCCCGTCGGCGGCCTGGGTCCGAGGCCCCGAACGACGAATTGACGGGCAGGTCTTCTGGCTTACGGCTCCTGACGACGGTTCGACTGCCTTCCCGCACCTGTTGGTGCAGTGGCGGGGTTGTCGTCCGTCTGGCCGAACACAGCAGCGGCCCTACGCCGGATTCCCACCGGCTTCCCTCTTCGTCCCCACACGACCAACGGCCGAGGGGGAACCCGTCACCGCATTGATATGCCACCACGAGTCAGCGACCAGGGGGGGTGATCGGCCAATGTATCAGACTTGCGACTCTTATTGATGCACCTTCCTTACCCCTCGCACCCACTCATTGAACCGTGCCGATTTTCTCGGGTTGCCTGATCCTCCGTATCCTCGGCGGATTTGTCGCCGATGTTCAGGTTGTGCCCTCCGCTCCATAAGATTCGCCCATCCTGGGGGAAAAAGTCCTTGACGCCCGGCCACAAACCTTATCCTAATAAGCTATAAGTCTCCAGGTGAAGCGCGACCCACCGACCGCTCGGCCCCACGGTCCCGGTCCCGCAATCCGAAGGCTGGCGGGAAGCCGCAGTTTGCTGGAACCCTTCAGCATGCGGTTGCGTCCAACCAACAATCCCGTCTCTCAGTCGGTTCGCCGCGACGACCGTTCGCCGTTGAGGTTTCAACTCCCCAGGATCAGGATTCGCCGATGACGCTTCCGTTTCTGCGTCCATTGACCCGTGGCCGGTTCGTCATGCTCGCCGGCCTGGCTTTGTTCGTGGTCGCTGCCGTGCCCGACTTCGCGATGGCCCAGGAGGGTGAAGGCGGCGGCGAGGCCGCCCAGCCCAACAAACTGATCCACCTGGTCGAATCCCTGGGATGGGTCTTCGGGCCAATCCTGTTGGGCGTCTCGGTCGCCCTGGTCGCCCTGGTCGTCCTCCTCTTCCTCGACCTGCGCATGACCGCAGCCATCCCGGTCGGATTCGTGGACGAGTTCACGGACACAGTCAACAAGCGGAAGTTCAAGGAGGCATTCGACATGGCTCGGAACGACGCCTCGTTCCTCGGTCGGGTGCTGACATCCGGGATGAGCCGCCTCCAGTACGGTCTCGAAGACGCGCGCGAGGCGGCCATGAACACCCTGGAAGCGATCAAGAGCGACAAGGACCAGAAGAACAACTACACTGCCGTGATCGCCAGCATCGGACCGATGCTCGGGCTGGTCGGGACGGTGTGGGGGATGATCGGGGCGTTCATGGTGCTTGGCCGGTCCACTTCGACCCCCAACGCCAGCGCCCTGGCGGCCAATATTTCCCACGCCCTCTCGGTTACCCTGGTTGGGATCGCCATCTCCGTCCCGGGGATCTTCTTCAATGCGTTCTTTCGGAACCGGATCACCAAGGTCACGATGGATGTGGGACATATCGCCGACGACCTGCTGACCCAGATGTACCACAATTCGAAGAAGCCCGCTCCCCCGGCGGGAGCGCCCGCCCCTGCTGCGGCTCCCGCTCCTGCGCCCGCTCCCGCGCGGTGAATTTCGGTGCGAGTGGATTCCTGATCGCTGCTTCTGCTGACCACGGACCATTGCACTGGCGACGAACCATTGACGACTGGATACTCCTCCGATGAGCCACGGCAGTGCTGCAGATAAGTGCGAACCGAACCTCGTCCCCATGCTCGACATGGTCTTGCAGTTGGTGATGTTTTTCATGGTCTGCGCCAACTTCGTGATGGAGCAAGTCAACGAATCCATCAAGTTGCCGGAGGCGGTTGTCGCCAAACCGATCGAGAAAGAGGAGTATTTCATCTTCCTGAACATCAACAAGGATGGGCATGTTCTGCTGTCGGCCCTCGACGCGATCGGCGACGACCGGATTCTGACCAACCCAAAGCGAGTCGAGACCTACATGAAGCAGCGAGCCAAGGAAGACCTGCGGGCCGCGGGGAGCGATAAAAACACGGTTCCGAGATCAGTGATCATTCTTCGTGTCGACCGTGAAGCCCCGTTCGTCCGGGCTGCCGGGTCGGACAAGCCAGGAGTGTATGAGATCATGAAGGCCTGCCGGGCCGCTGGATACGAAAAGGTTCTCCTCCGGGCAATCCAGTTTGGCGGACAGATCGAGAAACCGTAACGCCTCCGCTCGATGCTGGTTGTCGTGTCGACAAGCTCGCAGAACCCGTAGGAACCCCACAATGTCGGGCAAACATAAGCGAACAGAGACCGAGTTCGTCGAGCCAGACCTCCCGATCACCCCCATGCTGGATATGTCGTTCCAGCTCATGGCGTTCTTTATTTTCACTTTCCGTCCTGCCCCGACCGAAGGCCAGATCGCGATGGCCCTGCCCAAACTCGATGGCGGACAGGATGCCATTCCCAGTATCTCCGAAGACAAACCGGTCGCGTTCGTGGTCCAGGCGGAGGCCGCTCCGAATGGGACGATCGCGAGTATGTCCATTTCCGAGAAAGACGCTGCGGACACGAAACCCGAACTCCTCGGTGCGGATTTCGAGAAGTATCGCCACGCCCTGAAAACGCGATTTGATGCCATGAAGGGGAAACCGGCCAAGTTGACGCTCAAGATCGGCGATGGGCTGCTCCAGGAGTACGTCGTCCGCCTCCTGGATATCGGAAACCAGACCGGCTTCGTCGATATCGCACCGATCCCTCTCGATCCCAAAAAGCAGTAGTCACAGGGGTTGCGCTGACCAGGCAACCGGGACCGCAACGCACATCGGACCCCTTTCGCGAGTTCAGCGTCCCTCTGGGCGGACCAAGGCGACCGCAGCAGTTTTGGACCGCTGGTAACGAGAGCGGTGGGCTCGTGATGCAGTCCGCCCCGTCCAGCCGATTCTGGTCGTCGGACAACCCTCAGTTCCCAAGAAAGTTTCGCATTGCAAGGGAACTTCTGGCCGGAACACCCATCGAATGATGTGGAGGTAGTGTGCATGTCTGGTTGGCTCGCGTCATTCCCGATCCGCCTCTGTTGTGTTCGCCCGGCTTCCAGGCTTGGGCTGTTCGCGACGGGAATGCTATTCGCCGTGATGACAGTCGGATCCCTCACTGCCCAACCTCCACACCCCGATAACCCTGCGGAAGCCGTCGATGATCGACCGCCACTTCCGAGTGGTGAACCCAAACGGTTGATCCTCGCAGCGAAGTATCGGATCCCGAACCAGGATCGGGCCATCTTCGCCGGTCGGCCAGACAAGTACGGTGGCAGAACTGGCGGTATCCAGGACGACGAGCCGGTCGCATCCGAAAAGCAGAACCCGGACGAATATAACGCCTGGACAGAGGTCGTCAGTCATGCGAACCAGTTCTCTGCTGAGGAGTTAGAGCGATATGCGGCCCGCGACCTGACCCCGGATGACTTGACCTATCCGAGTCGGAAACTCTTTCGCCTGGACCTGATCGGATTTGATGGGAGACTCGTCAAAGTCCGCCGTGTCCGGGCCACGAAATCGCTGGAAGAGACCGGACTGACAGAGGTCTTTGAAGGTTGGATCGTCCCTGCTGGCGAATCTCCCGCCACCCCGATCTGTGCCGTGTTCACCACATGGCCCGCGGACGTCCCAGCCCTCCCGGAACGGGCTGCCAGCCAGAACACGAGTCCCTTCGTGGAGATGGATCGCTGGGTGTCGTTCGCGGGGTATTCGTTCAAAACGATGCCTTACCCGTCACCGGAGGCCGATGCAACGAATGCCTCCGATGGGAAGTGGTCGAAGGCCCCCCTCCTCGTTGGGCGGTCAGTAACGCCTCTGGCGAAGCCCCCGGCAGAAGCGACTCAAATCGCTCTCCGGACGGACCTGCGGATCTTCAAGCTCATCCGGGATTCCGCGCCAATGAGCCGGAGCCAGGACAGTTGGGAAGAAGCCGCGGCCTGGAATCGGGTCGTTCTCCACGCTCACCGATTCACGACTGAGGAACTGGAAGCGAAATCTCGAAAAGATTTGACGTTCGCCGACCTCTTCACAGAAACACGAAGCGACTATAAGCTCCAACTGGTGACCTTTGAAGGCCGGTTAATCCGTCTGAAGAAAGCGGAGAGCAACAAGCGGCTGATCGAGGCCGGAATCTCGGACGTGTATGAGGGGTGGTTAGTCCCCAAGGCGGAACCCCGCGGACACCCGATCTGCATCATTCTCACCGACATCCCATCCGGGCTCGAACCGAAGCCATTAATGAGTAAATGGGTCTCGTTCACCGGTTACTCGTTCAAGTTACTGCTCTACGAATCCGGAGAACCTCGGCCGGACGAACCCGCGAAAAATGTCTGGAAGAAGGCTCCGCTGCTGATCGGTCGGTCGATTGTGTTGCGCGACGAGGAGAACGGCGTTGACGTGGGGAGCCGGTGGACGAACGAATTCCTCCCCGCCGTGCTCTGTGGCCTCTTCGTGATCGTCGCGGCCGGTCTGGCTCTGGGCTGGTTGTTCCGCAAAGGAGACCGGCGGGCGAAGGAGGAGATCGACGCCTTCCGGCATCAGAACCCGTTCCGTGACAGGACGCTGTGATTTCGCCGACACCAGGGAAGCCTGAACATACGGATCGATTGTTCCCCTCTGACACCCGCCCAGGCGGGACTGTAACAAGGAGATGCTCGTGAGTCAACCGACCCCACAGACCCCACCGACTCCTCCCCCAGCCAAGGCGGCACCCGCAGCCAAGGCGGCACCTGCCGCTGCCGCGGTGATTCGTCGCGTCGGGGGCGTCGAGGAAACGGCCTCGGACCGCCTGGTCAAGCGCCATCTGCCGGCCTTGGTGGGGAGTGGCTTTGTCCACTTGGTGCTTGCCCTCCTGCTTTTTTTCGTGTTCGGGACGAAGGTTTCCGAGCCGCAAGCTTCCGCCAAAATCATCGCTGCGACGGCCGATAAAGAGCCCGAGGAGACGGTGAAGGATCTGACGAACGAGGATCCAGGCTTCGACTCGGCGATCCCGGCCGCCCTCCCGGACATCGAGAAACTGGCCGACAAAACGGCCGAGGCACTCGTCACTGACGAACCAGCCGGGTTGGCAAGCGCGGTGACCGCGGACCCGGTTGCGTACGCAACACCTGGGCTGCTTGCGCCGGATCAGTCGGGTGGGGCAGTTGGTGATACGGGAACCCTGATGAGTGGCCCTGGTGGTGCCAATGGCAGTATGATCGCGGCGTTTCCAGGTCGTAGCGGTGGGACCAAGAGCAAACTCCTGAAGGAAGGCGGTGGGAACGCTGACAGTGAGCGGGCTGTTGCTCTCGGGTTGGCGTGGTTGGCCCGTCAGCAGAAGAGCAACGGATCGTGGGAGTTCGATCCGAAGGACGCCAAAATGAAGCACAAGGACTTCACCACCTCGACGGGTCTGGCCCTGCTCCCGTTCCTGGCCGCCGGGGTCACCCACAAGTCCGCTGGCAATAAGTACCAAAAAACGGTCGCCGACGGTCTCCAGTACCTGGTCGCGAACCTCAACCGCTCGACGGGGAAATTCAATTTCGGCAGCCCGCAGTACATGTACGGGCACGCCATCGCAACGATGGCCCTGTGCGAGGCTTACGGGATGACCAAGGACCGACCCCTGCTGGATCCAGCCCAGGCCGCGATCAACTTCATTATCCAGGCTCAGGCTGCCAACGGGAGTTGGGGGTACCAGCCTGGCGTGGCCGGGGACACTTCCATCGTTGGCTGGCAGATCCAGGCCCTTCGGGCCGCCCAGTTGGGCAAGATGGTCGTTCCGGACAAGTCCATCCGCAATGCGATGAAGTTCCTCGACAGCGTGTCGAGCGGCTCGCGCAAGGCCGTCTACGGGTACGCAGCTCCGGGAGGTGGGCCGGGGACATCGCTGACAGCGGTCGGACTGCTGTGCCGCTATTACATGGATGGTTGGGGACCGGGGAACGCCGGGATGGCCGAGGGAGTCCCAGGGCTCTTCGGCTCTCCGAAGCCAGGTGCCAAGCCTGACGAACCCCAGACCGACCGTCGCCGAGCCCCGCTCACAACCGCCGAGGTGAAGAAGAGTCCGGCCATGCCGGAGATGTACTACTACTACTACGCGACCCAGGTCGTTCACTTCTTTGAAGGGCCTGAGTGGAAGGAGTGGAACGAGGGGCCGAAGGATGCAGCCGGCAAGCGACTCGGCGGGATGCGGGACTGGCTCATGGAATTGCAGAACAAGAAGGAACCCAATCTGCTGGGCAGTTGGGAGCCCGATTCGGGGACAATGGGGAGCCACACTGGGCGGATCGGCAGCACTTGCCTGAGCCTGCTGACCCTGGAGGTCTACTACCGTCACCTACCGCTCTACAAGCGGGATAATGGTGGCCAGGCAGCCAACATCGACGCGATTCGATGATGCCTGACTGGCTGGGTTGAACCACGAAGTCGGGGGGGGGGGGGGGGGGGNNTTCCCGGCCGCGACTTCGTTTTGTGGCTCAGAGTGGACGCCACTCTCGTAAAAGTTAGTCTTTTCGGCGGTTTTGTCTGGCGTCAACCTTCCTGGGGCGAAGATGTCTTACAACGAGAAAGGAAGTGGAAGATGGTCGAAATAGTGTCCGCTGGTTACGGCGCTGGTGCTGTGTGGAAGAATGTCACCGATCAGGTTCGTCAACAGTACCAAGAAGGCCAGACTTCGTTTCATGCCACGAACCAGAAATACGGACCCGATCCGTTTCCTAATGTCAAGAAAATACTCTGCGTCGTCTACAAAGAGAACGGCGGCTTGCCAGTCACGAGGAGCGCTGAAGAAAATGAAATCCTTCGCCTTCCCAGCTATTCTTGGCAACCGACAGGGTGTTCTTACTGCGATGGAACGACTCCATTAGTTCAGTGGAATGACCTCAAAACATGCAACAAATGCTTCTGTTCATATTGGGAGCTTTTCAAACTTCGGGACGAAGTTTGGTTGAGCATAGCCAATGGAAACGAAGTTCTTTGCTTCAGATGTGCAGAGGCAAAGCTAAAGCGGAAGATAAATGCCGCAGACATCGCCAAGACTCCCTGGACTTTCGGTGGTGTCGCTCGTGAAAATCATCAACCGTACTTTTACGGAGTCTGTTCGGCCATACTCGGTGGCATGAGAGTTCCGAATGGGCCACTTCCAAACGGGGTTACAACGGATGGTCTTCTTGATTTAGAGGGGCGCAGGTTTGGAACCTGCATCTTCAATGCTTCCACAATGGAACAGATCGAAGAGTACCGAAGTCTGCAACATTCTTGCAGTCACTGAGTAGTCTCCTGGCTACTGATCGTTAATGCTGCGGTACTAGCCCTTCTTCCGCTTCTCCAGCGCCGGGTGCCACTGGCGGCTTGCCGCCAGTGAAGCGGTAGGATCACCTCCTGACCATGAACCCTCCTCACCGTAAAACAGTTGCTCCAGGAACTCACCGTCCGGGCTACGACCGCAATCTGATTTCCAGGCAAACTGCCCCAGCGGCCACGGAGTCCACTCCCAGCAAGCCGGTGCAGCGGGGACTTTGTCAGTCACCCGGAGACTGGAAATGGAGCAGTTGGCAGCATGACCACTTTTCCTCGGAGCCGCCCGATTCGGAGTTGCCAAGAGTCGACGGGTTCCCGGCGGGGTGAAGCCGTTAGCAGGGGCCGACAAACGCCCAAGACCACCCCGCGAGGAAGAGAATGCAGGGCTCAACTCGTTTTCTGGCGGCTTCACTGTCGGCAAGCCGCCAGTGGCACCCGGCAGCGGCTGTGGTCGAGAACTTGACACCTCGGTCTCGCTGGCGGACAATCCGGTCGTGGTCGCCCTGGGAGTCCCGCTGATGACACCGGCCCACCGGATTGAAGTCGTCCTACTGGAAGACGGAAAACTGCTGCTCGACCACCTCCCGTTCCGTGCCGGCCAGGCGGTCGAGGTCATCATCTTCCCGGCCACCTGTCCACCCCCACCTGGCAACGTGCTGAAGGGTGCAGTGCTGCGATACGACCAGCCGACTGATCCGGTTGCTGAGGCCGACTGGGGTTCAGTCCGGTGATCATCCTGGACACCCACGTGTGGGTCTGGTGGGTGGACGGCGGTGCCCAACTCCCGTCGGACTACCTGGCCCTGATCCAGGCCGAGGCGACGAACGGATTGGGCGTGTGTACGATCTCCTGCTGGGAGGTGGCGAAACTGGTCGAATTGGGCCGGCTGCAACTGGCGGTCGCGGTGGATCAGTGGTTGGCTCAGGCACTGCTCCCGCCGGTCCAGTTGCTCCCCCTGACCCCGGAAGTCGCTGTCGGCTCGACACAACTTCCAGGGGCCTTCCACCGTGATCCGGCGGACCAACTGATCGTCGCTACTGCGCGATATTACCATTGTCCACTTGTCACCCTGGATCGGCTGATCCGGGCATACCCGCATGTCGGGTTGGCGCCGTAAATGGCTGCGGTATCCTGCCGGGAGGAACCAACCGCCCAGGAGCGACGGCCATGCCTGTCACCCTCGAATCGCTCGGGATCGACCAACTGAGCGTCCGTGAGCGACTGAACTTGATTGAGCAGATCCTGGACAGTCTGCCGGATCACGTGAACCCGTATGAGGTGCCGGGATGGCACCTGACCGAACTCGCCAAGCGGCGTGCCGAGGCCGACACTACCCCGAAGGAGGGTAAGCCGTGGCGTGAAGCCCTGGCGCGGTTTGGGAACAGATCATGAGCATGCCCGTGATCCTTCGGCCCGCAGCCGATGCAGACATCCAGGCGACATACGACGAACTGGAACAGTTGCAACAGACTCATTCGGGACACGGTTCAGGTCTCGCCGGGCTCCTCCGTATGGACATCGACCGCCACTCGCACGCTGTGCTTGCCGCCGCCGAGGATCACTCCCTTCAGCGGGCTGACATCTTCGTAATCCCGGCCCCAGGCGAGCAAGACGTGTCGAGTTCCGGGGATCTGGTCGTGCGTCGGGTCGAGGTCGACCCACCCAGCCTCCCCACAGAACACACTGACCCAGGCGTGCGTCGCATCCGCCCCCACCAGGCGCGGTTTACCCGGGGCTGGAACAGTGGAGAAGTAGCCACTCACATAGCGGCCGGCGAGTCCGACCGACCGGAGCCCGGCAAGCATCAGATGGGCGAAGTCCTGGCACACACCGCGGCGGCTCTCGAACACTTCGGCAACCGGCGTCGCAAGAGTGGTGGCACGTGGGTCGTAGATGAACTCGGAGTGAATCCGATGGTTCAGGTCGAGCGCGGCTTCCAGGACTGGTCGGCCAGGTGTGAATGAGTGGGTGGCGTACGCAGCGTATTTCGGGTCTGCCGCAGCGTACCGGGAATCGAAGGCAAACTGGTATGCATCGAGCCAGTTCGCTGCGCGGTCCCACGGGAGCCGGTCTCGGATCTGCTCCCAGGGTTGAGTCGTGAGGGCAACCGGCGGCGTCTCCGGGCGGACGGCGATCCGGTGCGAAACGCTCACCGTCAACTTCCGGTGCGGCTCCTGTATGGTGAAGTAACTCACCGGGTTCCCGAAGTAATCCACCCGTTCTTCGATTACTGCGGGGTCAGGGGTGATCGATAGCACCGGCCGCTCGGCCCGCTGTCGGTGGCAGGGTCGCGGGGCCAGGTGTGCGACGTTCTGACACAGCGATACTGGTTGGCTGTAGTCATACGTTGTAGTGTGAGTGATGTGATACTGGGTCATTCGCTTCAGGTGGATCGCGGTTTGGGTCAACGCCCATTCGTTACAACCGGTCCCCTGACTCGGCTGCCGTCCGTCGGATGGGCTCGGTGGTGGCCAGGTGTCGGGACGTCTGGAGGTGGCTGAGATACTGCTGGGTGATCGCGTCTGAGAGGATCGGGAGCCACCCGCCCACGTGATCGAGTAACTCCCCAAGGGCCGGGCGGGTTCCATCGTGGACCGCGGCCAGTCGATCTGGTTCCGCCAGGCGAACGGCGGAGAGCGCAGCAAGAGTGAACCGCTGCTCCGGTGCCCGACCGGCACCACGGCTCGGCCGTGGCAGATGGCTGACATCGTCTTCCAACGCCGCGAGTTGTGAAGCGAGTGATCGCGGGTTCGTCTCATCGAAGACGAGCAGGTCCAGGACAGCCTCAGCGCGGAGGCTATTGAGGTATCGCCGCCGGTAGGTCATCCCGCTGTCGGCCACCTCCAACACGGCGTCGAGAATGGGGCCTTCCTGCCCGGCTGGCCGGACGAGTGTCCCCTTCAGGAGTGCAATCATGTGCAGCGACCGCTCAAGCCGCCGTCCCATGTCCAGGAAGCGCCAACCCTCACTGCGGGTCATGCTCTCGACTGCCAGCCCACCGAACGCAGCCAGGGTGATGACCGTTCGATTTAGCAGGTCGAGGACATCGGCCGGGGTCGGGCCGTCTTCCCCGTAGGCGTCAAGATCGGTGGGAAAGTCACCCAGGCCGTTCACCACCCGCCACATATCGATCGAGATCAGATCGCGGACGATACTGGCAACACGGCGGAGGCCGCGGATCGCGGTTCCCAGGCTGGCGGGGTATTTGAGGTCGAACACGGCCGGGATCACACGCTTCTGGGGGTCGCCGGTCCCGTTGACTGCTGGATGCGGCTCACACAACAGTCCCAGCGTCCGCAGAAGAGCGGGGAGTTCCGGCACGTCGGCAAGCCCGGACCGCTCGGCGAGCCGGACGACGATCCCGCGCAGGAGGCGAGTCGTGCCCTCGGCACGTTCAGCATACCGTCCCAGCCAAAACAGATTGTCTGCTGCCCGGCTGGGGAGATCCCCCCCGGCCCGAGTCAGTTCCACCCGCCCCCCCGCCGTGAGCAAGCTGAACTCGTTGACCGTTCCGGACGTGAGAACCCATGTGTCCTTACTGCCACCACCCCGCTGCATCGACACGACCATCGTGCCTTCCGACGCGCTCACACGGGTGAGCCCACCGGGCATGACCGAAAATCCAGTCTTGTCGGCCGCCAGGTAGGCGCGGAGGACCATCTTCCGGGGGACGAGTTGCCCGTTATTGAGGACCGGGGTTGTCGAGAGGTCAACACGGGTTTGGGCGACATACTCCCAGGGGCGGGCCCGGAGCCGGTCGGCGATCCCCGCCCGTTCGTCCCGACTCAGTTCGCCCGGGAACACTGGCTCCATCCGGCTCGCCGGGAACGCAGGTTTGATGACCAGCTCCGCCAGGTGGTCGAGGACATATCGGAGTGCGATGGGTTCCCCACACCACCACGTTGGGACCGAACCCAGCCGAAGATCCTCGCCAAGCAACTCCCCACAGAGCCGGGGGAGGTAGGCCAGAAGTGCGGGAGTTTCGAGCAGACCGGTGCCCAGCGCGTTGGCCACAGCAACATTCCCGCTACGGGCCGCGTGTGTCAGCCCCGGGACACCGAGGAAGGAGTCCGGCCGAAGTTCGAGGGGATCGCAAAAGTCGTCATCCAGGCGGCGGAAAATCACGTCGACTGGCTGGAGCCCACCGAGAACTTTCAGGTACACACGGTTGTCGCGGACGGTCAAATCACCGCCTTCGACGAGTGTGTATCCGAGGTAGCGGGCGAGGTAGGCGTGTTCGAAATAGGTCTCGTTATAGGGTCCGGGAGTGAGCAAGACGATTCGCGGATTCTCCCGGTTCCGAGGGGCGATCGATCGGAGGGTATCGCGCAATGCCTGGAAGAAGAGGGCGAGTCGGTTCACCTTGCAGTCCCGGAATGCCTCTGGCAGGGTCCGGGTCATCACAATCCGATTTTCGAGCGCGTAGCCCGCGCCGGACGGGGCCTGGGTGCGGTCCCCAAGTACCTGCCAGTTCCCATCGGCCCCGCGGCCAAGGTTGGCTGCATAAAGGTGGAGAAACCGCCCGCCCGGGAGTTTCACCCCGTGGCAGGAGCGAAGGAACCCCGGGTTGGGGAAGACAAGAGCCGGGGGCACGAGGCCATCCCGCAGAAGCCGCTGCGGGCCGTACAGGTCGTCGAGGACGAGTTCGAGGAGACGGGCACGCTGGATCAGTCCCGCCTCCAGGTGGGAGGCCTCATCCGGAGGGATCAGGAGCGGAATCGGATCGAGCTGCCATGGCCGGGAGATCCCACGGGGGTCTCCGTACACGTTGTAGGTGACCCCGTTGTCCCGGATCAGATGCTGTGCGTCGCGCCACCGGCGGGCCAGTTCGGGCGGTCCCAAATCGTCCAACGCACCGAAAAAAGGAGCCCAGTGTGCCCGCGGCGAGCCGGGTCCGACTGTGGCTTCGTCGTACCCCCCAGCCGGCGGGGAATACCCCAACCGGCCGGGGACCGGAGTGGCTTCGGGCTCGGCCGGGAGTTGGGAGACGCCGCTTGGCATCGGGGTGGGACTCGTCGCGAACGGCCGGCGTCCGCCGACTGGTGGTGCTGTGCGAACTGGCCGGTACGCACCGGCCATTTGCATCACTTAGGGAGATGGCCGGAAATGACCGACCACGCTTGTGCGTGCCACGGGCGGCTTGTCCGCCCGTAGGCATCGCACGGGCGGACAAGCCGCCCGTGGCACCCGCTCCACCTGGTCGATTTTCTCCCGCCGCCTGCCTTATTCTACCATGCCGGCCCCAATCCGGGCTTCGTTCTCAATGGGGTCGGGAACGGGAGGCAGGCCGAACGAGACTGGTGCCGACTGACGGAGGTCCAACGTCAGGGGGAACTCGGGATACCGTTCCTCGGGTGGAACCCGACCAGACCCAGGAGTGTGGCCGAACGGGATGAACCGGGTGACTCGCCGGCTCTCGGCCGCCAGTGCGTTGACGGGGAAGTCCTCCGGAGAGAGCCCTCCGGGGTGTGCCACGTGATACGTACACCCGCCAATACTCCGCTCACTCCAGGTGTCGAACACATCGAACACCAGCGGGGCGTGAATCGGGATCGTGGGGTGCAGACAACTCGGCGGTTGCCACGCCCGGAAACGGACCCCAGCCACGAACTCACCGTTCGTTCCGGTGGGGTGGAGCGGCACCCGTCGGCCGTTGCAGGTGATGACATGCCGCGGGTCGGTCATCCCCTGGACCTTCACCTGAAGCCGCTCGACCGAGGAGTCGACATACCGGGCCGTTCCGCCCCCGCCCGCCTCTTCCCCAAGGACATGCCACGGCTCGATCGCTGTCCGGATCTCCAGTTTCACTCCTCTGTAGGTCGCCGTGCCGAGCAATGGGAACCGGAACTCGACATGCGCTGTGAACCAACCCGGATCGAGCACATACCCCCCACGCTCCCGGAGTTCGGCCAGAACATCGCCGAAGTCTTCCTCCACAAAGTGCGGCAGCATGAACTTGTCGTGCAGGGCCGTTCCCCAGCGGACGAGTTTGTGGTCGTAAGGCTTCCGCCAGAACCACGCCACCAACGACCGGAGGAGGAGTTGCTGAGCGCAGCTCATGCGCGGGTTCGGCGGCATCTCGAACGACCGGAGTTCCAGGAGCCCGGTTCGACCCGCGGCGGTGTCCGGGTTGTAAAGTTTATCGATGCAAAATTCCGTCCGGTGTGTGTTGCCGGTCACGTCGGTGAGGAGATGTCGGAACAGCCTGTCCACGAGCCATGCTGGAGGGGTCTCGTCCCGCGATTTCGGCAATTGTGCAAACGCCAGTTCGAGCTCACGAAGAGCATCGTGTCGGGCCTCGTCGATCCGGGGGTGTTGGCTGGTCGGTCCAACAAAGAGCCCGCTGAACAGATACGAAAGCGACGGATGGTTGACCCAGAACCCAACCAGGCTCTTGAGGAGGTCCGGTCGTCGCAAGAACGGGCTGTCCGCCGGGGTCGGGCCACCGAGGACGATGTGGTTGCCCCCGCCGGTCCCGGTGTGCCGACCATCCAGCATGAACTTCTCGGCTGTCAGCCGTGTTCGGCGGGCCTCCTCGTACACGGTTGTCGTGAGATTCACGCATTCATCCCAGGAATGGGCTGGGTGGATGTTCACCTCGATCACGCCTGGATCGGGGGTGACGGAAAAGTGGTTGAGCCGGTGATCGGTCGGGGGCTTGTACCCCTCAATGATGACGGGCATCCGCAGGTCGGCGGCAGTCGTCTCGACCGCAGCGACGAGTTCGAGGTAATCCTCCAGGAATCGGGCCGGCGGCATGAACACATAGATCGTGCCGTTCCGTGGCTCGACACATAACGCCGTCCGGACGAGGTTAGAGGAGGGAGGATTGGTGAGGTCTCCGCGGTCGTGAAACGGTGGCACGCTACGTCGGCCGGTGCCGTTGGTCCCACCGCCGAGTCCGAGCGCTGCCATGCGATCGAACCACTCGGGGCGGCTCGGGCTCTGCGGCGCTGGCATTCCGCCAGGATGTTGGAACCGAGTGGAATACGTTGGTAGAGGGCCGCGGTGGGCAAAGGGGTCTCGCTCCTCGACGAACTGCCGGACCGCCGGGTCTTCCCACGGGATCGAATCCAGTGGGAGGCGGAACCCCATCGGGCTATCGCCCGGGTACAGGTAGAGGTGCTCCCTCCTGAGGAACCACGGTCCGCTCTGCCACCCCGACGCGGGGTCGGATGCCTTCCGCAACGGCAGCACGTGGCCGACCGTTGCACCCAGTTTCTGCTCAAACACTCTCGCCAGTCGCTCACGCTCTTGCTCATCCTCGAGCTTACTCTTGAGCGGATCGACATTTGCTGGAAGCCGCCGCTCCCGCCACAGGTAGTACCAGGCGTCTTCATACCCCGGGATCACGAACTGGGAATCCACGCCGAGGATATCCGCGAGTGTACGAACAAAGCGGCCCCCGTCCTCCACGGTGAAGCCGTAAGGAATCTCCTCGTCACCAACGAGGCTGCGGTCGTGCCAGATCGGCTCACCATCGCGTCGCCAGAAACACGTGTAAGCCCACCGTGGGAGTTGCTCACCGGGATACCACTTCCCTTGCCCGAAGTGGAGCAACCCGTTCGGGGCGAATCGGTCCCGGAGTTTCTTCAGGAGAGTGACTCCCTGATGCCGCTTTTTCGTGCCGAGGGCGGTGGTGTTCCACTCGGGGGCGTCGGGCTCGTCGAGACTCACGAATGTCGGCTCGCCGCCCATTGTGAGTCGAACGTCCCATTCCCGCAGGTCGGCATCGATTCGTCTGCCCAGCGAGTCGATTGCCTGCCACTGCTCCTCGGAATACGGCTTCGTGATCCGCGGGGCTTCGTCGATGCGGGTGACCGACATCTGGAAATCGAACCCTTCTTCGACCTTGTCGTCTTCTCCTCGCTTCACCCAGGAGAACGATCCGCTGATCGGGGCAGCGCTTTGCGGGTCGGCGGTGGCCGCCAGGGGGATGTAACCAGCCCCGGTGAGGAGCCCACAGGTCGCATCCAGACCCACCCACCCGGCTCCCGGCAGGTACACCTCGGCCCAGGCATGGAGGTCGGCCACATCCACTGCGACACCTGCGGGGCCATCCAGTGGCTTCTCGTCGGCGACGAGCTGAATCGAGTACCCGGAGACGAATCGCGCGGCAAGGCCGTGATGTCGGCACAACTGGACGAGCAGCCAGGTAAAGTCGCGGCAAGATCCGCCACCCAGTTCGAGCGTTTCTTCGGGTGCTCGGACTCCCGGTTCGAGCCGGATCGTGTAGTTCAACCCCGCGTGGACCGCCTGGTTGAGGGCGACCAAATAGTCGACTGTCCGGATGTCGGTCTGGCGAGTCTGGGCGATCAGCTCCTGGAGCCGGGGGCCGGCGGGGAGGGTCTCAAGATACGGAGTGAGTTCCCGGGTGAGTGTTTCGTCATACCGGAATGGGCACTTCTCGGCGGATTCCTCAATGAAAAAGGCGAACGGGTTGATGGTGGTCAGGTCGGCCACCAGGTCGACAGTGACACGGAGTTCGTCCGCCGGCTTCTGGAACACCAGCCGCGCCAGGTGGTTGCTGTAAGGATCTTGCTGCCAGTTCAAGAAGTGCTCGGCCGGTTCGATCCGGAGCGAATAGCTCTCGACGGGGGTTCGGGTGTGTGGAGCCGGCCTGAGCCGCACCAGGTGCGGCATCAGGGTGACCGGCCGGTCGTAGTGGTACGTGGTTACGTGGTGAAGCGCGACGCGGATACCCATAGTCCCTCCACGGCCCCACGCCAGGCATGGGTCCGTTCCGATCGAATGCTCCGCGGCGTGCTGATCTGGGTCTTCCACCCCTGACTTCCCACAGCCACCCCTCCTGGGTCGGGAACCGATCAACACCCAGCGCCGCGGAGCGGCGGCTCACACGAACCTCTGGCAAGTGCCAGGAGTCCGTCGCCGAGTGTGGTCGCTGATGTATGACGACCCAAGAACCCCCCGGCTCCCCTTTCATTTTAGGGAAGGGGGTTGGGGGGTTAGGTTCTTTACCCTCCGGCTCCCCCTTCCTTACCAGGGAAGGGGTTGGGGGGTTAGGTTCTCGACGCCCGCCTCATGCCTGAGTCTGGGTCATTCCACCCAGGGTCTGAGTCTGTTTCATACTCGTGGGCATTGCAGAGGGTGGGTGAACCTCGCCCGCGAAAAACGTCCGATGGATCGCCCCACCGATGTCGTGGACGGTGTCGACGACATGGGTCAGCGATTCATGCAAACCGTCTCTGATCATGTCGTGGATGGTCTGCCGGTCGAGCCACCCGACAAGATCAGCGATCATCTGCTCGGCTTCGGTCGGTACCCTCCCGACGACGTTACCCGCAGCAGCGGTGGAAGCCGCCTCGGACTCCCACAGACATCGCCGGATCGATCGTGGGAACTGCTCATCGTAAATCAGGAACTCGGCGACCGCTGTGCCCGGTTCCAGGGTTGCCAGGCGGGCTTTCTTGTGGAACGGTTCATACCCGGAGCAACTCATCAGAATGGCGACCCAGTGGGCGTTGTCGACCGGGGTGCCGATGTCTTCCACACGCGGGAGAAGCGTATGGTACTTGACGTCCATGATCCGGGCTGTCTGGCTGGCCCGCTCAAGATTCGTTCCAAGCTTGAAGAACTCCCAGGCTTCCCCGTGACTCATCGTGGTGTCGGCAATCCCGTGGACCAGTTGGTTGATCCGCCGCACCTGGGAATAGAACTCGCTCCGATTGGCATCATACGCCTGCCGCCCGGTGGTCCCCTGCATCCACAGGTGGTAATAGTTCATCCGCTCCCACATTTCAGCCGAGATCACCTCCCGGATGATCCGGGCATTCTCCCGCGCCCAGGCCAGCGAGGAGATGATGCTGAACGGGTTCTCCTGGTCCCAGGTCATGTACTCCTGGACGTTATCGGCGGTCGGTTCCTGTGAGTAATCGTGAATCCCCGAGATGATGAGTAAAGGCTTCCACTGCTGGTCGACCGGGACGTGAAAATCGAGCAGCATGGTATGGTTGACCTCCAGTACCCGGGCGGTATTTTCCGCTCGTTCCAGGTATCGGGCCATCCAGAAACAGTGCTCGGCGACACGCGAAATCATGCTCGACTTGTGACGGCGGGAAGGGGAAGGGGATGAAGGAACAGACGGGAGATCCCCGATCTGGGGCCGGCTCTTGTCTCCACGTCATTTATATCTGATTCATCACCCGTTCTCCAAGACCCACGTATCTTTCGACCCCCCACCCTGGCTGGAGTTCACCACGAGCGACCCCTTGACGAGGGCAGTCCGGGTGAGTCCGCCTGGGAGAACCCAGGTCGTTTTTCCGGAGATGATGTAGGGCCGCAAGTCGACATGCCGGGGAGCTGTCCCCTCGTCTGTCCAGGTGGGGCAAGTGCTGAGCGTGACAACGGGTTGGGCGATATAGTCCCGCGGATTCTCGCGAATCTTGGCAGCGAATTCCGCCCGCTGGGTGGCTGTGCTCGATGGCCCCATCAACATCCCATAACCGCCTGATTCCGCCACGGGCTTCACAACTAACTCGTCGAGATGCTCCAGCGTGTACGCGTAATCGTCCGGGC
Source organism: Gemmataceae bacterium (assembly GCA_003136315.1). Classification (GTDB taxonomy): domain Bacteria; phylum Planctomycetota; class Planctomycetia; order Gemmatales; family Gemmataceae; genus Urbifossiella. Next base: position 41,070 of record PLDW01000266.1, read on the forward strand.
GTGCGCAGATGTACGTCGGGACGTTCTTCAGGATCGGCTCCTCACCGAGGTAGAACCGGGTCATTTCCTCCACGTAGGGATAGATCGCCTTGTCGTCAGCCACCCCAGTTCCGACCGCATTCGCCAGAGTGACGTTGCCCGCACGGTAGGCACGGAATAACCCGGGCACTCCGAGCAAACTGTCCGCTCGGAATGCCTCCGGGTCGAGGAAATCATCGTCCAGTCGGCGATAGATCACATCGACCCTCTGTGGCCCGCGAGTGGTCTTCAGATACACCACGTTCTCATGGACGAATAAATCGGGACCAAACACCAACTCGACCCCCATATGTCGGGCCAGGTAGCTGTGCTCGAAGTAGGCAGAGTTGTACTGACCCGGGGACAAAACCACCACATACGGTTGGGGGTTGGCACTGGCTGGGGCGACGGAACTGAGCGCATCCCGCAGTCGGTGGGGATAGTCCTCGACTCGTGTCACCCGGATATCGTGAAACAGTTGTGGGAACACCCGCTTCATCACCGCCCGGTTTTCGAGCACGTAACTGACACCGCTTGGCGTCCGGCCGTTATCCTCAAGAACCAGGAAGTGGCCCTCGGAATCTCGTATCAGGTCGGTCCCACAGATGTGGATATACACCCCGCCAGGCGGCGAAAACCCAATCATCTCCTTGCGGAACCCCTTCGATCCGAGCACCAACTCAGTCGGGATAACACCTTCTTTCAAGATCCGCTGGTCGTGGTAGACGTCGTCCAAAAAGAGGTTAAGAACCTTGATTCGCTGGATCAGGCCAGCTTCCAGGTTCGTCCACTCGGCCGCTGGAATTGTGCGAGGAATCAGGTCAAATGGGAAGATTTTCTCGGTTCCCCGACGGTCCGAATAGACAGAGAACGTGATTCCCTGGTTGACGAATGCGAGGTCCGCGTTCGAGCGGCGGGTGTGGAATTCGGTTGTCGACAACCGACCGAGCCGCTCGACGAGTGTGCTGCAATGCGCGTAGGGCTCGCCGGTGCGGCCGAACAGTTCGTCCCAGGCGGACGGGTGGGGGCTATACCCGTCGAACAACTTCGGGTTCACGGGGGTGCCGTTCAAACTGGGGGGATAGCGTGAGGAGGTGAGTGTCGTCATACTTGACACCTGATGCCCACTTGGTGGGCGGGTGTGCCACCAATATGAGCAGAACTATCGGCAAAGAACTCACCAACCACTGGATTTATATAGGGTTTCGGCTCACCCAGGAGAAATGCAACTCAAGCGCCCGAGATCATCAGTGCAAGTTTTTTTTGCGACACGAGCATCTTCACAGGTCGTGATGGCTCGACGACAGCCTCTTCCTCGGGGGTTCCATTCCGGGGGCACAGGAGTGATGCCTCTTTCCCGATCAGGAGGTCAGTTCTAGCTTAGAGGAATCGGACGGCCCCACAGGGGCTGCCGGACCCGTGCCGGATGAGGAGCGTTCCATGCGCCTGCTCTGTGCCACCGTGCTGGCCTTCTCGGCTGGCCTGTTCACTGCCGTCGCTGACGACAAGAAAGATCCGCCCAAGGACACCCCATCGCCCGCCGAACAGGCGGACCGCCTCAAGAAGATCGAAAAGAACTTCACCGAGGAAGAGGCCGCATTGTTCAAGCGGTTTCGGGCGGCCAAGGATCAGGCTGAGGCAAACGGAATTCGCACAGAGGCCAAGGAATTGGCGGTGCTGACCACCGGCAAGGTGCTAGCGGTTGCCGAGATCGATCCCAAGGGGGACACCGCCTTCAACGCCATCCATTTCGCGATCACCAAGCTTCTCAAATTCGGAGTCAGCGGGCCAGATGTTGACAAACTGATCGGGATTGCCACCGAGCACCACCTGAGCAATTCGAGGATAAAAGATCTGTTGGGGGTCGCCGGAAAGGCTGGCCCAGCGGGAGAGAAACTCCTGACGGCTGCGATCGACAAGGCGACCGACAAGGGGGTCAAGGGGACAGCCCTTTACCACCTCGGAATGCTTCGTGCCGACCAGGCCGACAATGCCGAGGACGAGAAGGCGACCACTGCCGCCATCGAGAAGGTTCTCGATCTGTTGGAGAGGGCCGGGAAGGAGGCACCGCAGACACCGTTTGGGAGCGAGACCCTGGGAAAAGCGGCCGCCAATGCGGCCAAGGCAATCCGGGGCCGAACCGTGGGCTTCCCCATCAATGATCTTGAGGGGACCGACCTGGCCGGAAAGACGACCAAACTCTCCGACTACAAGGGGAAGGTGGTACTGCTCGACATCTGGGCCACATGGTGCCCGCCATGCCGGGCCATGATCCCCCACGAGCGGGAGATGGTGAAGAAACTCGACGGCAAGCCATTCGTTCTGATCAGCGCCAGCGCCGATGCGGAAAAAGACACCCTGACCAAATTCCTGGAAAAGGAGCCGATGCCCTGGACCCACTGGTGGGTCGGATCGGACCACACTCTGACCGAAGCCTTGCGAATCCAGGCCTTCCCGAGCTTGTACCTGATTGATGCCAAGGGGGTGATCCGCAAGAAGTGGATCGGCTCGCCCGGGAACGATGTTCTCGACAAGGCGGTGGAGGAACTCGTCAAGGAGGCATCGAGCAAGGGTTGAGACGACCACGTACGTTGGTGCGAGGAAGAGACGCCCGTGGGCAATCACCCACGGGCGGTTCTATTGGCTGGCCGGATATACTGCACACATGGGCGCGGCGACAATAACTCCGTTCGAGGCGGTTCCGGTGCCTGTCCCGGAGGGCGGCCCACTGGTGGTCGAACTCATCCCCGCCCCCGATCCGTGGACCGTGGCCTGTCAACTGGCCCACCTCCCTCATCTGCTGTTTCTGGATTCGGCCGACCGCCACCCCAATCGCGGGCGGTACTCATATGTGTCGGCCGTTTCCGGTGGTTTCATCTGTGGGCCAAGCCTGGGGGAGAACCCATTTACCCTGCCTGAGACCGGTTTCCCCTTTGGCCGCTTCCAGATGGCCCATCTGCCCGAGTTGCCGCCTTTCCAGGGTGGGCTGGCAGGTTTGTTCGGCTACGGATTATGCCGATGGTTCGAAAAGGTGCCCCGTAGTCGCTGGGACGAGTTTGATCGGAGTGATCTCAAGCTCGGTGGCTACGACTGGGTGATCAGTTTCGATCACCAACAGAACCGAGCCTGGATCGTCTCGACCGGGTTCCCCATGCAGAAGCCCGCCGATCGTGTTTGGCGCGCTGGCAGACAACTCCGATTCGTACTCTCCCACCTGAGGCAACACCTCCGACCTCCGGAACCTGTTTCCGGGGATCTGCTACCCGCTTCTGATCTCTATCCCCAGCATCCCCTCCCGGGGTTTCCTGGCGTTACCAGCAATTTCGATCGGGCTGGCTACGAGGCTGCTGTCAGTCGGACGGTGGAATACATCCATGCGGGCGATTGTTTCCAGGTGAACCTGTCCCAGCGTCTGCTCGCACCACTCCGGGAACACCCGCTCGATTTGTATGGCCGCTTGCGGGCGAACAACCCGGCCCCATTCGGGGCGTATTTCGATGCCGGGGAGTTCCAGATCCTCAGCGCTTCGCCGGAACGGTTCTTGAGGGTCGAAAACGGCGAAGTGGTCACCCGCCCGATCAAGGGCACGCGCCCCCGTGGCCAAACCCCCGCGGAAGACGCTGCCCTCCTCGACGATCTCGTGAGTAGTCCGAAAGACCGGGCCGAGAATGTGATGATCGTCGACCTCCTCCGCAACGATCTTGGGAGAGTGTGCGAATACGGGAGTGTCCGCGTCCCGCGGGTGTGCGAGGTGGAGACGTTCCGGTACGTTCACCATCTGGTGTCCGAGGTTCGGGGAAAACTGCGGCCTGAGTGCGGACCGTTCGACTTACTCCGAGCCGCATTCCCGGGCGGGTCTGTGACCGGTGCTCCAAAGGTGCGGGCGATGGAGATTATCGCCGAACTCGAACCAACCGCCCGCGGCCCGTACTGCGGAAGCCTTGGGTTCATCGGCTTCGATGGGACGATGGACACGAATATCCTCATCCGGACATTCACTGCTGGTCGTGGATGGGTTCAGTTTCCGGTGGGGGGCGGGATTGTCGCCGACTCCGACCCCCGACGAGAGTACGATGAGACGCTTCACAAAGCCGCCGGGCTGCTGTCTGCTTTGCAAGTTTAAAGCTGGTAGCTGGTAGTTGGTAGCTGGTAGCCAATATGATTGTGTTGACTAGCCTGGAGAATGATTTTGGTATCAACGATCCGCAGTATAATATCTTCTTTACACTTTAAACTCCAAACTTTAAACTACCCTAAAGATGATCCTTGAGGGGCTTGTTACCACCCGAAACCCCGACGGTTCCCCGCATCTGGCCCCGATGGGTCCGCGGGTCGAGCCGGATTTTGCGCGGTTCGTCCTTCGCCCGTTCCCGACTTCGGGGACGTATCATAACTTGCTGAATCACCCGGAAGGCGTCCTGCACGTGACGGACGACGCATTTTTGATCGCGAAGGCCGCGCTCGGGGCTGCGATTCCTCTCCCACCACTTCGCCCCGCGGAGTCGGTGGGCGGGTTCGTGCTGGTCGATGCCTGCCGGCATTACGAATTCGTGGTCCGTTCGGTGGACGACTCCGGAGATCGGGTTACGATTGTGGCCGAGGTGGTTCGGACCGTACGTCAAAGAGATTTCTGGGGGTTCAATCGTGCGAAACACGCGGTCGTCGAGGCTGCGATCCTCGCGACCCGACTTCACCTGCTCCCCCCGGAGGAGGTGGCGGTCGAATTCCGGAAACTCCGTATGATTGTGACCAAAACCGGTGGCCCCGCCGAGTTCGAGGCGATGGATTTTCTTGAAGCCCGGCTCAACGCGGCAGCGCCTTTGGGGAGGCCGTCATGACGCGGGTAGTTGCCCCCAACCGGTTGCATTTTGGACTGTTCCACGTTCCTGGGGGCAGCCTCGCCAGGTCGTCCGGGGCGGAGGGTGCGTCGCGGGTTCCAGTCCGCGAGTTCGGCGGGGTCGGACTGATGATCGATCGGCCCGGACTGGTGGTTGCTGCGCGGCCAGCGGAGTCGTGGCAATTTGAAGGGCCACTTGCGAGCCGGGCTCAGGTGTTTGCCCATCAGTTCGCTGCGACTCTCCCCATACCGATCCAGCCGCTTCAGATCCTGGTCGAGCGGAGCCCGGTGGAGCACACCGGGCTGGGGGTGGGAACGCAACTCGGGCTGGCAGTCGCCCGCGCGGTGGCAATCGAGTCCGGCCTTTCGGACATGAGTGCAGCCGAGTTGGCGGGTCGGGTGGGCCGGGGGGATCGTTCGGCGATTGGGGTTCACGGGTTCGATCGAGGGGGCTTGATTGTCGAGCCGGGGAAAGCCCCGAGTGAGACCATCTCTCCTCTGCTCACCCGCGTCCATCTACCGGACGAGTGGCGGGTAGTGGTGTTCGCTCCAGCGGTTTCGGACCGGTGGTCCGGGGGCCGGGAACAGCAGGCGTTTGCCCGTGCGGGACAGACACCCCGGCCGCCCGGTCTGACCGAGACTCTCTGCCGCATCGCCCTGTTAGGTCTGCTGCCGGCAGCCGTGGCGGGCGATGTTCAGGGGTTTGGGGAGGCGGTCCACGAGTTCAACCTCCGGGCGGGTGAACCGTTCGCAGCCGCCCAGGGCGGTGCGTATGCCGGGCCGGAGGTCGCGGGACTGATCGCTGCGGTTCGTCGACTGGGTGTGCGGGGGGTGGGGCAGAGTTCGTGGGGGCCATCGGTGTTTGCGGTGGTGGGATCGGCAGACGAGGCCATCTGGCTCGTCAAGGAACTCGCCACAACCGCACGCGGCTGGGTCGCCCGACCCTCCGAGGGGCATCAGGTCGAACGGGCGTAGATGGGAGAGATTGCGTGTCTGGGAACTGCCAGTCCGCTGTAAATCATCTGGCCCTCACGGCCAAAGCTGGGTCGACCGAGACCGGAATTAGGTTGAAGCAACTCATTCTCTTGCCAGGGTCCAGGAGGCCAGTTGCCTCCCGGCAAGCGTGACGGGGTGCGAACCTCCCAGATCAAAGAGTGTCCTATCCTACAGCGGCTTTTCTGTAAGGGCGTCCACCATTTCCGGTCTCTCGGATAATCTGGTAGCTTACAACTGGGTTTCTGCCTGGAGGTGGACGAAACTGGCTGGCTATTCGCATTAGGAGCGATCCAGAGATGTATTTAAAATCTATAAGAATTGAGAATGTTGGCCCAATCCACACCCTCCGTATCGACCTGCCATTCAGGGACAGCCTACCACAACCGCTCGTCTTGGTGGGTCCAAACGGCAGCGGCAAATCCACGTTGCTGTCCTTCATCGTCAACGCTTTGGTGGTGTTCAAGCAACAAGTATTTGATCAGACCGAAGTTGAGCAGGACCGTGTCTACAGGCTGCGAGGACCGATATTTATTAGGCGAGGTACCTGCTGGTATCACGCAAAGCTAGAATTCGAGCAGGGACTTTCGCTTGAAGAGTGGGCGCTCGATCGTCCAAGGCAAAGGTTCGAAGCTGAAGTCCGCCCGCTCCCATCGGATGAGTCGTGGAAGCAGGTGAACGAAGACGAAACGGATTTTTTCCAAATGACTCCTCAGCCACAGCATGCAATCAGACGCATCGTGTCGAAGCCAATCCAAAAATTATTAGAGGAGAACGTCGTACTTTTCTTTCCTTCTGATCGGTTCGAGCTGCCCGACTGGCTCAATGAGCGATCACTGTCGGCGGATCTCCGCTTCCCTGACCCTATTCCATTTAAGGGGCAGACTGCTAGGAAGATCTTCTCCCGCGCGCTATTGCGACCGACACTTGAGTGGATCAAGGCAGTGAGCCTGGATGCACTACTTCTAGCATCCGTACCTCCACCGTTCAATGCTCCCAGCAGGGGCAACACGGTTACTCCCGACCCCATGAATTGGGGTGGGCGAGAGGGTAGGATTGTCAGTTTTGTCGGGAAAGTGTTGGCTCGTGTTCTCAATGCGGATACTGATAATATCCAGTTTCAATTCGATCACAGGAACGTAGGGAGAATTGCTGCGACATTCGAGCGCCGAGGTTGGATAGAGTCTATCCCGAACCTACTCGGGCTATCAGCCGGCCAGGCAGCACTTTTCTGCATCTTTTGCAATCTGATCCGCGACTTTGATCTTGCTGGGACGCAATTCAACGACATCTCCGATGTCCGCGGAATCGTGATCCTCGACGAGGCAGACTTGCACCTACATGTGGACCTTCAGTACCGAATCCTCCCAGAACTCATGAAGATCTTCCCGAGGGTGCAGTTCGTCGTCACCGCCCACTCGCCGCTGTTTGTAATGGGCATGGAAAAGGCATTCGGCGATGATGGCTTCCGGGTCATCGATATGCCGTCGGGCGAAGCTATCGAAACCGAGGCTTTCAGTGAATTCGGCCATGCGTTTTCTGCGTTCACACGAACCCGGACTTTCGACCAGCGAGTCTTAGATCAAATCCGCCGAGCCACTAGACCCGTTGTCATCGTCGAGGGGAAATCCGACGTAACACACCTGCAGACGGCCTGGGAGAAACTCTACCTGGACCGGCCTATCCCGTGGGATATCGTCCCGTCCGGCGGGTTCTCGACGAAGGAGAGTAGGGGTGGGGCCGACATGCTCAGGACAATGATCCGGGCCTGCTGCCTCCATTTGGAGAGGACAGCACTCGGCCTATTCGACCACGACCGGGAGGGAATGGAACAGTTTAACGGCCTCCAAGCGGACGGATTTGTGGAGGCGACCGAGAGGGCGCACTGGAAACACACACAGCAGCCGGTCCACTCTCTTCTCCTACCCGTGCCTCCCGGTCGCGAGAACTTTGTATCCGCGAAGGCGAAGTCCTGTTTCCTCTCCATCGAGCATTACTACTCCGATGACTTGCTCGGTCAATACGGATTAGCGGACGATCCCGTCGTGGCAGACTCGGTCGTCTTCAGCATCACGTCTGACTCCAAGAAGAAAGGACGCTTTGTCGATGCCCTTCCGAGCCTTGACAAAGCGGAGTTTAGGAGTTTTAGCCCCCTGTTCGACCGACTCGCCCAGATACTGGGCATCCAACCCGACCAATTGCCGTCCTCCTTGCTGCCTGAGGGACAGTGCCGCTCCACTGGGTTCAATCTCGACGGCACAACGCTGCAGATGCCTGTCGAGTCCCCGTTCGCACAGATAACTGTAAATACAAACGACTCGAAGATTATCTCAGAAAGTGAGACCGAAAACACACCGGAAAATAAGCAGTGACTGCCTCAATAGGCACTCGGCTGCCTTGCCGAACTCACGAATACCCCGCGGCAGCGAGTGCCATCTCCACCTGATCGAGGTGATAGCCGCGACGGCCCCTTTGCGTTCTTATTTCACCAATGCCACTCCTACCTGGCACAAGGTTCACGCCGCTTTACCCGTAAGCGGCGGATAAATGTACACTTCCACAAAGCCCGAGCCAGCAAAGACCCGACCACTTGGGCGGGTTGGAATCGGTCCGGGATAGCGCCGATAATGCTCCGCCAGCGCTTTGGCGATTGGGTGGTCGTTGCCGATCACTTTGACCCTGAAAGGGTCGATATAGTGGTCCTTCATTTGCTGGGTGACACGCAGAACTTCAAGGTAAGCATTGCCGGTTTTGTTATCCGTTAACCCGTCGAGTACTGCGTAAAGATATCGCTCTTCGTCCTCTGTCTCGCGTAACCAACAGCCGGCCATCACGGGCTGGTAATTATGCAGTTGCTTGAGGAATTCTGCACCTGCATTGATCTCATCCGTCACCAGCGGGCTCGTATCCATTGCATCACCCCATCGTTCGGATCAGTCACTGCATCGAAGAGTTCTTGGGCTTGGTTCTGGGTCTTCTGGAGATACCGCGATTTTTCATTCCAATTTCTGACCATCTGCCAGTTTTGGTACAGCGCCAAATTGGCCGCTACATCGTGATCTCGCTCAGCTTTGATACCGGCTACCACTAACAGGCCTTCGAAGTCGTGCGTCCAGGCATCATTCGAGAATTTTTTGTCCTCGTAGATCACCTCGGGATGCGCGGTGACACGGGCCAACACGCAAGATTTCAACCCGCACTCGACGGCATACCCGATCAGGTAGAACGCAGCCGACCACCGGTTCACACCGGCAACGAGGTGGGCGCGGGCATCCAAAATGCGGTCTTCCGCAAGTTGCTGCCACTCGGCTCTCGTGGTCACGACTTGCACTTCCCACAAGTTCTGGGGATGACGCCAACATCAAATCGATTGTACCACGAGGGCGGCAAACAGCAAGGCACTCTATCCTGATCCGATCGGCGGCCTCGGCGAACTCACGAATAGCCCGCCTCAGCGAGTGCCTTCTCCACCTGGTCGAGGTGATAGCCGCGGTGGGAGCCGCGATCCAGGTTGGGTGGGTCGGGTCGGGCCAGTGCGGCTTCGACGACCTCGGTGGAAAGTTCCAGGAGAAACGCATCCACCTCTTCGGCTGTCTGCACTGCGGCTGCCGCCACTCGCTCTGGCGGTATCAGTTCCAGCAACGGTTGCAACGCCGCGTTGAACACCTCTCCATCATACCCGCCGGGACCGATCTCCCCCGCCGCCCAGCGGCGCATCAGACACAATCGCTGACGGTCCCAAAACGCAATGTGTCCCAGAGCACCTGCGACGGTCCAGCCATTCGGCAATCGCACCGCGAGCATCGCTGGAGTCAACCGGTCCACCAGGCGACGCAGACGGTCTGTCTGCGACCGATTGCTCTCAGCGAATGCAGACGATATCGGCATTCTTACATCTCCTTGATGTTTCGAGAGATGGTCGTCTCCCCAGGACGTTGCCCTGGGCTGAGAAATCTCAGCCTTTCAGGCTGAAAACCCATTACGCTCCAAGAAAACTTGTCACACCAAACGAGGCCAACCCGCCCAGATGATATGGCATTTCTCAATGAATTCCATAACGTGAAGTGTTACGCTCTTGGGGCTCCCGTCCACATCGCCAGGTCGCTCCAAAACCCCTGCGGCGACGGCATTGAGCCATTCCCCCCCCGCACGATGGAACCCCTTCGGGAGAGGATCGCGATGATTGCCGCAAGCTCTCCGACCGGTCCGGGTGCAGGTGCGATGGTGGCACCAACCGAGCGCGCGGTCTGGGGGCAGGCGTTGGTCATCGGGGTTGCCTTCCTGCTGGCGCTGACGACGGCCCGCAACTCGGACGTCTGGGCTCACCTCGCATCCGGTCGGGTTGCGGTTTCGGGTTCGCGTACGGTTGAGACGGGGTTTCTCCCCCTGTCCTGGCTCGCCGATGTCGCGATGTACTTCACCTTTACGACAGTCGGGGGCTCCGGCCTCGTGTTTGGCAAGGCACTCGTCATCGCAGGGCTGGCCGCTGTCATGTTCGGCCGGGGGGTCTCGCGGCGGACCCTCCTGGGCGTTTTGCTGGCGATCCTTGCGCTCAGCGCATGGCTCCCGCTCAATCCCGTTTGTCTCAGCTACCTCTTCATGGCTCTCACGGTCTCGGCGCTCGATCGGTCGCCGGGGGCGCTGCCCCCTGGTGGATGGTGGGATACGCTTCGTACCTACGGGTGGTTGCTGGTCTGCTACGCGGTTTGGGCCAATGCGGATGTCTGGTGTCTGTTGGGAGTGATCCTCGTGGCCGCGTGTGCGGTTGGTCGGACGCTGGTACGGGCGGTTCGCAAGGACTCGTTCGACCCTGTTCCCTGGCGGATACTCGCGCTGGTGTCTGCTGGGGCCGCGCTGAGCCCACTTCCGTGGCATGGATCGGGTGTGATGCGAGAGTTCGCAAACTCACTCACCAACGCGGATCTCCTCGCATCGCCGTTCCGCGTTGGGGTTCTGTCTGCGATCATCGACCGCCGATTTGAAGGCGCAATGCCGGTTCTGGCGTTCTGGCTCCTTGTCGCAGTCGGGTTGTGGTCGTTCGTCACAGAAGCAGCGGGTAAGAAGCGGGGCGGGTCTGGGGAATGGTTTTTGTCATGGGTCGGTCTGCTCGTTGCTGCTGCGGTTGATATCCGGTTCGCGCCATTCTTCGTCGTGGTCTCTGGCACGATGGTCGCCAGGAATTTCCGCTTCCCACGACCGGCATCTGATGAAGAGGGACACCCGATTGTCAGCCAGACGGAACCCCAATTGAACCGGTTCCAGATCGCTGCGCGTGGGCTTGCAAGATTCCTCACCGCAGCCGTGTTGCTTGCGGTGGCGTGGGCTGGGTGGCTGCAACCGGCCCCGGCCGAGCGTCGGAACTGGACAGTCGAGCCAGACCCATCGCTCGTTCGCGCGGCCGAGGAAGTCGGGAGGTGGTACGCGACAGGGGTGCTCGGGGCAGACCAGCAAACGGTCTTCTACTCGCGTGAGGCCGAGGACGTGTTCGCGTGGTTCGCGCCGGAAGTCTTTTCCGCGACCCGCTCGTCCGAGTGGGGAGCGGGGAGTGTCGGGCGAGTTCGCGCAGCCATTCTCTCCCCCGACCCCGGAAACGACCCTCTTGTCGGCGGAGCCCATCCCGATCCTCGGGTGGGCTGCCTTGTGCTGAGCGACCCAAACCGCGTCCCGTTTGTGGTCGCTCTCCGCAAACTGTCGGGTGCCTCCGACTGGTGGAAGTTGGCGCACTTGCGCGGGCGTGTTGCTGTGTTCGTGCGGCCCAGTGCTGGGCTGGCCCCAGTCAACTTCTCGTCCCGTGCGTTTGCAGCCACCACCGCCGACCGCACGCCCGCTACGAGCGAACCACAGCTCGCCCAACCGCCGCGCTGGTCCGACCCATTTGTCGTCCCTCGCCAGCCCCGTTCGATGGATCGGGACGAGGCCGTGACGTACCTCTTGCACGAGGAATTTACCCGCGACCTTCGGATGGTCGCCGGGGCAAACCGGTTCCTCGCATCGTTGGCAGCTTCGGTCGTCGCGGCTCCGCCGCGCGTACCGGCCGAGTGGGTGCTTGACCAGCGGGTGGCGATCCTCGCGATGACTGTGAACTGGGTCAAGAATCCATTAGAAGGGCGGCCACCCATCCCATTTGGCCGGTTCCCCGGGTTCCTTCTCCTGACGGAAGTGACGGCCGACCACTACCTGGCTGTCCGCGCAGCGCGGCGGGGGGTGGCCGCGTCGCCCCGCGACCCGGCCACCTACACGACCCTCGGGGAGGCTTACCTGAGTCTCCTTTCGGATCCGCTCGAAGCCTCTTGGTGTGCGCAGTTCCCAGCACTCCGGCGGCTCCGGCAGGTTCAGGCAGCCTCCGCATTCCGGCAGGCGGTGGTCCTCGACCCGGCCTTTGCAGCCGCCCACCTGGGGTTGGCGAGAGTGTACCGAGAACAGCAGTTCCTCGACCTCACGGCGACCGAATACCAGGCCGCCGAGCGATCGGTGAGGGATGCGGGGCTGCAACCCGAGGAGATGGCGGAACTCACCCAAGCGGTCACGGCAGGCCGTCAGGCGACCGAGGCGAACGCGGCCAACATGTCCGTCCTGGACCGAGCGCGACTTGCAGCGAAAAAGGGCCTGCCGGGACTGGCACTGGAGACGCTCCTGCAATCGGACGTGGCGGCGTTCGGATCGCCAGGAATCGCGATGGAAATGGACTTGATGCTGAGTGTGGGTCGAGTCGGTGAGGCCCGGAAGTGGCTGGCCCCGGAGCACCGCAACGGCATCGGTGCGATGGCCTACGACTGGTTGCAGTGCCAGGCAGCGGCGGCGTCTGGCGATTACGCCGGGGCCGCCGCGGTACTCCGCACCCAGGTCGAAGGGCCACCGTCGGCGGGAGGGTTGCTCTCTGCGAAGGAGTTCTGGGGCCTCGCCGAGATTGTCTTCAAGTCGCTGTATGTGAAAGAGCAGACCGTGCCACGGGTGGGGGCCTCGCCGCGCGGTCTCACGCCCGCCGAGGGCTCAGCGGTCATCAAACAGCAGAGCCTGCCGCGGATGGTGGCCGGAGTGGTGTCGTCGCTTGTCGGTGGTGTGAGTTCATATGGTCAGAAAGTGGCTTTCGAGTATCAGACAAGGACCAAGACCCACGTTCTCCTGGCCCTCCTCGCACTGGAGCAGGGTGATACGACCGCCTGTGCGGCCCAGTTGCAAAGCGTCCGAACACTGTGGGAAGATGTCGATGGGGACGGTATCCTGTTCCCATCACCCGCGCGGACCATCGCCGGGCAAATGGCGAGTCTGATCGGCCGGTAAGGCAGTTGGTGAGTGAAAATCTACCGGTGGGGTTGGGTGCCACGGGCGGCTTGTCNNGCCCGTGAAGGTGTCACACGGGCGGACAAGCCGCCCGTGGCACCCCCGATCGTGGTAGGTCATTTCCTGGCGTCTGCCTAATGCGAGCGCGATCATCCCGACCCTGGAGGGGTGAATAATCGGTCCATTTCCGAGGCTGCACCCAGGAAGCCCTCATCCGGTGCGCTGATGACCTCTCCCGACAGACCCCATTCCTCCCGGCCGCTGGTCCGAATCGCACTGATCGTCGCACTTCTCATGGGCGCGCTGGTCGCGTGGTCTTTATTCAGCAACACGGACGGCCCGGCCCCAACCCCTGATGCGCCGCCAGGACGCATTGATCCCCGTTTGGCCTACGAAGGGCCGTTTCAGAACATTCACCCCAGCGTCAGGGCAGTGGGTGACCAGAAGTGCGCAGGGTGCCACCCGGCGATTACAAAGGCGTTCTCTCAGCATCCGATGGGCAGGTCACTTCAGCCGGTGCGTGGACAGACGATCGGGGATCTGGCCGACCCGTCGCATGTGTTGTTTCCCGCGTTCAACGCCCACTTCCGGGTGAACCGGGTCGGGACTCGACTCTGGTATACCGAGACGCGGGACATTCCGGGGGCAGAACCCCTCTACGAAATCGGAGCCGACATCGCGTATGTGATCGGTTCGGGCAGTAAGGGGCAGTCGTTCCTGTGCGAACAGGACGGCTTCATTACACAAGCTCCAGTGAGTTGGTTTGCGCAGAAGCGAATCTGGGACTTATCGCCAGGGTTCCCGCCCGACCTCCATGTCGGCCGTCCGATTGAGGCCGGCTGTCTATTCTGTCACGCGAACCAGGTGACCCCAGTACCCGGCACCCAGAACCGGTATGGACAGCCTGTCTTCCCAAGCGGGCACGCGATCGGGTGTGAGCGGTGCCACGGGCCGGGGGCCGAGCATGTCCGCCAGCGAGAAGCCGGCGCTTTGGGCGATGGCATCGATCACTCAATCGTCAACCCCAGGCACCTCGACCCCACCCTTCGCGAGGCGGTGTGCCAGCAATGTCATCTGGCTGGGGAATCCCGCATCCTCCGCGCAGGTCGGGAACTCAGCGATTTCCGCCCAGGGCTCCCGCTCGACTCGGTCATCCGCGTCCTCGTGCAGGACCACAAAGGCGGAGACCGGAAGGCCGTCAATCACGCGGAGCAGTTGCTGATGAGCAAGTGCTACACAGCCAGCGGCGGCGCGCTGGGTTGTGCCACCTGCCACGACCCCCACCAAAAGTTGCCCGCGGATCGGCGGGCCGAGCGATACCGCACTGCCTGCCTGAAGTGCCACGACTGTACCACCCCGCTCGCTGTGCGTACTGCCAACGGTGCCACTAACGACTGCGCTAACTGCCACATGCCGCGATTCACGGCCGGGGACATCGTCCACGCGGCCTCCACGAACCACCGGATCACCAGGACAGGCGAACCGTCAAAATTGAGCGGCCTCCCCGGTGCGATCACACGCCCCTTGATTTTCTTCCCGCCTCGTCCACCCGACCTCCGTCGCATCGATGAGGGGCGGGACTACGCAGTGGGTCTGGTCGAATTGGCGAAATTCGGGAGGATTCCCCCCGCAGAGTTGGCAAGGGACGTTCTCCCCCTTCTGGAACGAGCGATTACCGAAGCTCCCAGCGATCACCGGGCATGGAATGCGAAGTCTTACGCCCTTCAATATGCCGGGCGGAACTCCGAGGCATTCGCCGCAGCGCAGACCCTGCTCAGCTTGGTTCCCAACGACGAGGCCGGGTTAACCCACGCAGCAGTGATGGCCGCCGAAGTCGGCCGGGTGGACCTGTCGTTGGAGTACTGGCGGAGGGCGGTGGCATTAAACCCCAGGAATACGGCTCACCGTCAGGAACTCGCCCTCCTGCTCGCCAGGAGTGGCGACTGGCCGGCAGCCCGTGCCGAGGCGGAGCAAGCCATCCGACTGGATCCTGCCCGCGCTCAGGTGCGGGCGATCCTGGCAATAGCTTCTGTGCGGGCGGGAGACAAAGCTGCTGGGGATACTCTGTTTCGGACCGTCGAACTCCTGGGTCCGCCGAATTTGAGCGACCTGCGTCGGTGGTATACCGCCGAACGATGACCGTAGCATATATCGGCCGCAGGCTAAAGCCTGCGGCTATCGCACCCCGGTAGCGTCCTTGAGGGTGCGGCAGGTCGCAGACTAAGACCCAGGAAATGCCATTCGGCAACGCTCTGGGTTGGGATGGGCAAACCCCTGGACGACGGGGGCAACTCCCTCGGACCGCATCTTGCAGCGGGCTGGGATGTGCTCGCCAAAATCCACTCCTCCACCCTGTCACACCTGCTGATCCACGAGTTCCTTCCCATCGGAGGGTGGGGTGTTGGCGAACTCGCCGCTCGACGGGTTGTGTGTGTCGAGCGACTTGAGAAGCTTGGCCGTCTCCTCCAGGTCGTTCCCCAGGCAGCACACGCTAATGACCATCTCCGCCAGTGCAGCGAACGGCAACCCGTCACTCAGTTCTACCCACCGCATCAAGTCAGTCGCTGACAACTCACCAGCCTTCCGGGCGAAGTAGGCCTCCCGCACCCGAGCGTCAGGGGCATCAATGCGGAGGATGCGGTCAAACCGCCGCGGACGGGAGATGATCCGCCGATCGAGCTTCTCCGGGTAGTTGGTGGTGGCGATATTCACCGCCTTGTCCACCTGATTGTTCCCATCCAGCCACTGAAGCAAATCGGAATCCCCGTGCTGCTCGATGATGGCATCAATGTCCTCGAACACACAGACAATCGGCCGTTGCGGTTCGACTTCACGGAACTTCTCCACGCATCGGACAAAGTAGTACGGGGCCTGGCAGAAGAACGCGACGTGCCCGCTTGCCACCACGTCACGGATAATCTGGTGGATGAGCGACGACTTCCCGCACCCCTGCTTGCCATACAGAAGATAGCCCCGACGGTGCAGGTAACCGTATCGGGCGAACCGGTCGCCGGTCGACCAGAACTGATCAATCTCGGCAAGCACTCGAGAGGGCAGGCTGTCGGGGAAGTGAATCAGTTCGTCGACTTGAAGGTCGCGGGCCTGGAAATGAGCGTTCCCGCAATTGTCCAGCCAACAGGTGTAGGCCCCCGCCGGGAGTGCCTCGGTGGTTCGGCCACAGACCTGGAACTGGTTGGGACCGGTGAGCATCCACTGGAACCCGAACTCGTTGCGGATCGGAAGTCGGTTGACCATTTCGTCCTCGTGGTAGAAGTGGACCGGTGGTTCGCGGCTGTTGAGAGAAGACCCACTGGTACTTCGTTCGGTTCGCGCGGGTTTTGAGAAAAGTGATGAGGTTTTACCTCACCGCCTGACCCGTTACAGTGTCAGTAGTCGCAATCCGGAGATGTCTATGCCCGAGCCACCGAGTTCGCAGGAGATGATGCCAGCACGGCCTTAAGGGCCGGTTCTCCCAACCCTGGCCGGAGGCCAGGGGAGCGGAAATGGGAGTGGCATGATGGTTGAGATAGGTTCGGCAAGAACCGCCCTTCAGGCGGAAGATTCGGATCGCACACCAAATCTCGGGGATGTTCCTGGACGAATCCTTACTGAATAAAGCTGAGCAGGTTGGTCTGGAGTAGTTTAGCGGAAACGTCCTCGCTTGCCTGAAGCGCGGTCTGATCGGACTGCATCTGGACGATCGCCGAAGTATAATCGGTTCCCCCCACGCTACCGACCACCGTGTTTGCTGCGAGTTGTAAAGCCTGGACTCGGCTCTGGGTGGCCGTCAAGGTGGATACGCTCGACGCCTGCTCGGCGGTGGCGTTGTCGACGGAAGTGGACGCCGCACTGATGTCCGAGAGCGATTGATTGAGGGCCGTGGACATCGAAGCTTCGGACTGGGTCAGGGTCGGGTCGGTCAGATTGTTTCGCAGGGTGATCAGGGCCTGAAACGCATCTGCACCGGATGCCTGGAACACCTGACTGCCGACGTAGCGAGTGTCCACAGTCTGCCCAGCGCCGATCAGTTCGCGGCCTGGAGCGGTCGAGCCGACGTACGAGACGGTGTTCGGGTCGCCCTGGGCGTCGCTGGCGGTGACCTGGAAGGGGGGGGTCGTGCTTGCTGTCCCGCCGAAGAGGTACGTACCGCCGGAGGTCGAATTGGCGGCCGAAACTAATTGAGTGATCAGCCCGTTGACCTGGGTCGCCAGGGCCGCGTAGCCGGACGGGGATGTCGCCGTGTTGACATTCGCCCCCTGAGTGGCAAGTTGTGTGGCCTGGCTGAGGATACTGGAGACGTTCTGAAGTGCGCTGGTCCCGGCGTTCAGCGTGGATGTCGCATCGCTGATGTTCTGGCTGTAGGCACCCAACTGATTGCTGGTGGTCTGCGCCTGCGTCAAGGCAACCCATCCGGCTGGGTCGTCAGACGGGGACTGAATGCGGATTCCGGACGAAACCTGGTTCGTGATTGTGGCCAGCGCGGACGATTGCTGCTCCATGTTGGCGATCACGTTACTCGCCAGTGTCTGCGCTGTTACTCGCATGTACATGAAATCATATCTCCTTCTCAGTCTTGTCAGCCGCCAACTCTCATACAGGAACCCGCAGAGGCTGTCTTATTCCCGGAGCAAGCATCGGTCTAACGGGAGGGCGAGGCCACCCCTTTGCACAGCCTAAATCGACGTAAGTCCTTTGGGGACGGATCTTGCGTGTCGCTTTGCAAGGGATTTTGCAACCCGTGGTCTCCGGCCCGAACTCGCTCGCTCTCGCCCGGTTTGGTCGACCGCCTGACTTTTCCAGGCGTTCGCGCGCTCCCAGTAACTGTGCAAAGGGGTGGGGCGAGGCTCCTGCCGAGCGTGAGTAGTGCGGCTCGGCAGGAGCCTCGCCCTCCCATTTGCATGTCTGACCGTCTTTCCGTAGATGCGACAGCCTCTGCTGGTTCCTGTATCAGGCGTGCGGTGTGTAAGGTGATCAGCAGGCTCGAAGCCCGCACGATCACCCACCTGGGTGGCGTTAAGATCGTCACTTCCCTCAGCATCACCACCCAAATCAGGGATCAGGATCCGGGCGTGATGATTTGGAGGAGCGAACTAATGGCAGTATTCAGGGCCGACATGTACTGGGATGCGGCTTGAATTCCGTTCTGGACCGTGATCAGGTTCGCCATCTCCTGGTTTTGGTCCACCCCGGTCACCGACTGCTCCTGCGTCGTCAGGTTCTGGACTAACCCGGTCTGGGAGGTCTGCTGATCGCCAAACTGTTGCACGTTTGTCCCGACTGAAGTTGTCAGGTTTGTGTAGGCTGCGGAGAGTGTTTGCCCACCAATGAGCGATTGGCTCTGGACCGCTGCCATCCGCTCCAGGTTACTCTCGTCGTCGGCTTCCCCCGTCTGGGACGTCGCCAGGAGCCCGGGGTTGGCCGCCACGGCAGGGTTGACAGTGATGTTCGCGGCGCCCGTACCCGAGAACAATCCATTCACACCCAGACCGGCGAGGATCCCGGCCGTGTCGGGGTTAGCGATCACGACTCCGGCTGGCGGGTTCGTGTCCCGCCCGGCGAAATCGAACGAATACCCAGGCTCGGCGGTGATCTCCAACGTGTTGGTAGTCGGGTTGACAACTGCCTGGAGGCCCGTGACGCCGTTCAGGGCCGTTGCCACGTCCTGAATACTTTGGGACGACGGGTCGATGTCAATGGTCGAGTTTGACCGCAGCCCGCTTGCCGTGGTGGTGACGCTGACCACCAGTTGCCCGGCCTGGACCGGGGCTGGCAAATTCTGGGTGTCGAGTGGGGCCGTGGGGTCGGCGACCGAAACGGTTCCCTGGGCACTCGTGATTGGCCCGTTCGAGCCCAGTCCGGTGGCCTGGATCTCATTGAGTTGCGCGCTGAGGGTGTTGGCCAGCGTGTCCAGTTGGCCGCTCACCGCCGGAATTCCCTGGTTGTACTGCTCAAGCTGTCCGGCAAGGGTGCCGGACGCAAACGTCTGTGGCTGGGAGGAGCCAGTTGGTGTCACCCCGATGGTTCCGTTCGATCCTGGCGTCGTCTGGAAGGTGGTGGCCAGAGTTCCCAGCACGATCGGGCCGCCGGACGAAATGACATTGACCACCCCATTTGGCTGGTCCACAGTGTGAACATCAATTTGCTGTGAGACCTGGTTGATGAGTTGATCGCGCTGATCCTCCAGGTCGTTTGCCTCCCCCCCCTGGCTCACGATCCCGGAGATCTGGCCGTTCAGAGTGGCGATCTGGCCAGCCAGGCTATTCACCTGGGTGACTGTCTGCGAGATCTGCCCGCTGAGGCTGTTGCTGAGGACATCCAGACTGGATGAGGCGGCATTGAGCTGACCAGCCAGGGCCGACGCCGAGGCCACCACGGTACTGATGACCGAGGGGTCGTTTGGGGTCGAGGTGAGTTGGGTGATCTGGTCAAAAAAGGATGTCAGTGCGTCTCCGATTCCGCCCGTACTCGTGCTGGTAGTACTCGTCGACGTACCGCCAGCGGTGATGGCGGTCTGGACCTGCTGTTGAAT
The DNA here is from genome assembly GCA_003136315.1 of Gemmataceae bacterium. GTDB lineage: Bacteria > Planctomycetota > Planctomycetia > Gemmatales > Gemmataceae > Urbifossiella. The sequence goes on from PLDW01000266.1 coordinate 60,728, forward strand.
GCCAAGCTGGGCAGTCGAGTTCGCCTCGTCGGCGTTTCCCTGAAGAATTGCGGTTTGAAGTGGTGGTGCCGTGTAGCGGGTAATCGAGGCCACATCCACCCCAGTCCCAACCCCATTCGTTGACTGGTTAACGAGGTTGACCGTCTCCTGGTTGTACCCAGGGGTCGTGGCGTTGGCGAGGTTCTGGCCGATCACATTGAGGTTGCTTTGTCCGGCCTGGATCGCTGAGAGGCCGATGGAAAAGCCATCCATAGGGTCATCCCCGCACCTGAATCATCGCCCCAGCCCTGAGAGCCAAGTTGGCTCCAGACGGGCCATACCGGATCGGGGCGTCCGCCGCCGCCAGGACGGCCATCACCCCCCGGAAATAAGATCGAAGGTGTCGGATGAGATTTGCGTTCCGCCGCTGATACTCCGCGATCTTCGCAACCAGGTTGGCCAGTCGATCACGGGCAGCAAGCAATTCCGTCGCAGTCGGATCTGGGAGGTGGGCAGCAAGAACGGCAAGCGTCAGGTTCGCTGCGGGAAGGCCGATGGCCGCGGCCACACTGGTTGCGGCTGCCGACCGGCACCTCGCTCGATCAGCGAGGGCAGCAGCGAGTGACTCCATGCGGGGACGGGCTGTATGAACCGCGGCCAGGTCGCCCCGGCGGAGTGTGTCCGTCAACCCGGTCAGGCTCACCAGCGTCTCACCGAGGAGCGTTTCCTCGGCACGGAGCTGGTCAAGCAAGTAATCCGCCGGGGGGCAGGGCGTGGTGGGGTGCATCGGGGTGTGTCTCGGATTTCCCGGCCGGGGGCCGGATTTGTCGTTCCAGGACGGCCGCCAACCCAACCCCGCCGCTGGCTGCCAGATGGCGGCTGAGGAACGAGTCGAACAACCCGCCCTGCACATCCCCGGAATCGCCCGGGAATAGCCCGCCGTCCGGCTCCAGAGTCTGCCGCATTTCCTTGAGCAGCATCGAGAGGAAGGTGGCCTCGAATTCCCGGGCCATCTCCTTCACTCGGGTTTCGGGTGTCTTACGAACTGTAGCACCCGGACCGGTCGGGTTGAGGGGGGGAGTTGTGATCTTCGGCGAGATTCCTTCCGCTCGGAGCATGGATTTCTCCTGTCGGATGAAGGCGAGTGGTTCCTGGTACCCCATCACTCACAAACGGATGGGTCGTGTGCGTTGGGAGGTAATCCCAAGTATTCCAATCAGGATTGCTTCCCCGTCACACCGACTCCGGAGGGGTAGAACCCATTAGCCGGTGGTTGAGCGCAGCGATACCACCGGTTTGCGGGGGCAACCACCCCAACCCCGACCCCCCCGCCTGCCCCCGGTTTGCGCTGCTCTGGTAACCATTCGTGTTCGCGTCATTGTCGCCGTCCCCGCCACCGGTGGTAGAGCTGCGCTCGACCACCGGCTAATCGCTGCGACCCCGGAGGGGGTCGTTATTGCCAACGTGCTTACGTCATTGTCGCCGTCCCCGCCACCGGTGGTAGAGCTGCGCTCGACCACCGGCTAATCGCTGCGACCCCTCCGGGGGTCGTGACGCTCGTTGTCAGATAATGAGCAGTTCGGCGTGCAGTGCCCCTGACTGCTTGAGTGCCTGGAAGATCGCGATCAGATCGCGCGGGGTGACCCCCAAAGCATTCAAAGCGCGGGCGACTTCCGCCACGGTGGTTGATTGTGGGAGCACGATCAATCGCTTCTTCTCCTCGGTGGCCGAAATCTGGGACTCTGCGCCCACCACCGTTGTCCCGCCGGAGAACGGGGCTGGCTGGGAGATTATCGGGGTGAAAGAGACCCCGATATACAAGTTCCCGTGAGCCACCGCGGTGGTCGAGATCGATACGTGCTCCCCGGCCACGACAGTCCCGGTCCGCTCGTTGATGACGACACGGGCGGGGAGGTCCGGCCGGACTTCCAGGAGCCCGACCTCGGCCATGAACTGGGTCGGGGTCCGGGCTGGGTCGGGGGGAGGACACAGCAGCACCGACCCCGGATCGAGTGCAGTCGCGACGCCAGGGAACCGGTCGTTGATCGTCTTGGCGATGAGTCGGGCAGTGTTGAAATCCGGTTGCTTGAGGAGCAGCTGGGCTCGTCCGTGCGGCATCACGTCGCCAGGTGCCTCCTTCTCGACGATTCCGCCGTTCGGCACCCGACCAACGTTCAGGTGATTCTTCTGCGTCCCCCCACTCCCCTGGACAGTGGCCGAGAATCCCCCGATCGAAAGCGGCCCCTGGCCCACCGCATACACTTCGCCATCGACGCCACGCAGAGGTGTCAGCAACAGCGTTCCGCCCTGGAGACTCCGGGCGTCGTCGAGAACGGACACGACCACATCGAGCCGACTCCCCTTCCGGGCGAACGGTCCAATCTCAGCAATCACCATCACTGCCGAAATGCTGGTCGACTGGATCAACCCTGCGGCCGGGTTCTGGGTGAAGATCTGTGTCGACACCCCTTGCCTCTGGAGCATGTCGACCGCGACTTGTTGCGTGAATGTACTCCGACTCCCGGTCTGATCGAGCCCCACCACCAGACCGAACCCGACGAGTTGGTTGCTCCTGGCCCCGGCCACATCGGTGATGTCCTTGATCCGCACCTGAGCCGAAGCCGGAGCTGTCCACACCAGTAGCCCCGCCACGGTGACAATCAAGCAGCGCATCGTGAACCTCCGGGCGGAAGCGAGTGGTCTTCCGCCCCAAAGGGGCGGCGGATAATAGCCCAGGGCGTCACCCCTGGGGGTCGTTTCAAGGCCAGACCAAGTTGACCGCACGGCCGAGTAGACTCTGATTGACGAACCGGGACTCTGGACCACGCCCCAGGTAACTGATCCGGAAATTGGCGACCGAGCCTGACCCGACCGTATTCCCGAGCCCGACATCCTGCTGGCGGACGACGCCGGTGATCCGGAGCACGCGCTCCTCGCCGGCCACCACACGACTTCGATACCCTTCGACGACCAGATTCCCGTTCGGCATCATGTCCACGACCGTGACCGACATCTTGTCAGTGAAAACCCGATTCACCGCCAACGATGCGTTGCCGTTGAATGTTCGGCTGATGTTGGAATTGGGGAGGGGAAAGACGAACCCGTGGGCCGCGTTTCCAGAAGCCGGGGTTCCTCCATTCGAACTCGTCGACCCGAACCCGAACAGCGAGATCTGACCACCGGTACTTGACGTCCGGCTCATGGCCCGCTGGTCCGAATCGTTTGAGACGGTGCTCTCGCTGATCACCACCGTCAAGATATCCCCGATCTGCCGGGCCTGGTTGTCCTGGAAGAGGTACGCATATCGCGGATCTCTCCTGTCCCAGATTGAGTCAGCCAGAGCGGCCGGGGGGAACATCCCGGCCGCCCCCAGCGCGGCCAACACCCATCGCCTCATGGCACACCTCCTAATTCGATCTCGACCGTCCCCGGTCCAGTCACCCGGCCGGTGATCAGTTTTTTCGAGTCCACGTTCTGCACCACGACCGACTGTCCGAGAGACCCGGCCTGTTGGGCCTCCCCGACCGCGGTCACGTTCGTCGCTCCGAGCCGGACCACCATCGTCACCCGTTGCCGGGGTTTGACGAGCACCTCCGCCGGCCCGGCGGGGGCCGGCGTTGCTCCGGCCAACTTGACCTCAAATAGCACGGCCAGGCTCAACAGGGTCTCACCCCCGACTGCGACGGTCACATCCATCTGCGTTCGTCCAGGGCCGATGGACGGGCTCCTCGGCTGAGCCCGAATCGTCACCACTTCCCCGACCGGGACTTCAGGCAATCGGACAGTCACCGGGCGGGTCAATTCGATCGTCGCCGCGTCGGGTGGAAACGGAAGCCACCGGACCAATTCGGCTCGCGCGGCCGCCACCACCTCCTCGGCAGTCACAGCCCGCCGGGCGACGGTGACGACCACCCGGTCCGCTCCGGTCATCACCACCCCGGCCGGGTCGATCCCGGCGAGCTGGATGCGGAATTCGAGCACGCCCCGGGTGACCCCGGCCGAGGGATCTCGTGGCTTCAACTCCGCCACGTCCAGCCGGGCGACTCGATCACGCGCGGCGGCATCCCCACCAGACACCCGGGCGATGTCTCCAATCGTGACAATTGACGATCGAGCGACCGCCTGCTCTGGCAACTCCACGACCACGGGGTCGGTCGCCCCTGCCACTGAGCCGGACAGGGCGACAATCAAGACCGCGAAGGAACGGACGCAAGAGAGTCGCATGGTGTGGTTACCTGATGAGGTCGGTTGTCGACGCGAGCATGTTATCGGCAGTCCGAACGGCCCGGGTGTTGAATTCATACGCGCGTTGGGCCACAATTAGACCGACCAGTTCGGTCACCACATCCACGTTCGACCGCTCCTGGAAACCCTGCTGGACCAGCCCGATTCCGTTCTGCCCGGGTGTTGCCAGGATTGCGGCACCGGATGAGGCGGTCTGTGCGAAGAGATTCCGACCCTCGGCACTCAGCCCTGTCTCGTTCTGGAATCGGGCCAGAGTCAGTTGCCCGAGCACTGTCGCTGTCCCCGTCGCTCCCGCATTAATCGCCGACACAGTCCCATCCGGCCCAATCGTGACCGACACCGCTGATGGCGGGATGGTGATCGTCGGGGAGATCAGGAAGCCATCGTTGGTCACGAGATTCCCGATCGAGTTGACCTGAAGCGCCCCGTCCCGGGTGTACCGGAGTTCCCCGTCTGGCAAAGTGACCTGGAAAAACCCGTCCCCCTGGATCGCGATGTCATACGTGTTGCCGGTGTTGACCATTTCTCCCGTGGTGAACACCTTGGTGATCCCCGACACCCGCGACCCGCTGCCGATCTGGATCCCGGTCGGGAAGAGCAATCCCTGAGCAGAGTCGGTCCCCTGTGCCCGCTGATTCACGTAGACCAGATCCTGAAAATCGACCTGTCCCTTCTTAAATCCATTCGTATTTACGTTCGCAAGATTATTTGCCGTATTATCGAGCGCGGTACTTTGGGCGCTCATACCCGTTGAACTGGTGTACATCGCCTTGATCACGACTCACTCCCTCGCAAGGACGCGGAGTTCTGGACGCAGGCTGCGACGGCGGAAATTCCGCCGCTCAAAACTCTGACCTGTGCGGCCGTAGGGCTCTCGTTCTTGGCCCCCGGCCGAAGTGCCCAGGGCTTCCGCCCTGGGCTAAGAACGGCCGCCGCTCCGCGGCTCACAACCAGGATCTGTGTGGCCGTAGTCCGCCTGGTCTTCGCCCCGGATGGGGCGTTCGTTCTGAGCCCAGGGCGGAAGCCCTGGGAACCCCTCACGACTATCCCCCACTTTGCGGACGGGTGTTGAGCTGGATGGATTCGGAGATCGTCCGGAGCGAACGCTGGGCGGCGTCGTAGTACCTGGCCCCGATGATCAACTGGACCATCGCCTCGGCGGGCTGGACGTTCGAGCCCTCCCGCCACCCCTGGATGACCCGCCCGTCGGCAGGGCGAGGACCGGCACCAGGGCTGGCGGTGTAGAGAGTGGGGCCAGCGGCGGTCAATTGCTTCGTGTCCGCGAATTGGACGGGTCGGAGTCGACCGGTTGGGGTTCCGTCGGCCGAGATCGATCCGTCGGACGCGATGACCAATCGTGTCGTGTTCTGGGGGACCGTGATCGGCCCATTCTCCCCCTGGAGCGGATATCCCCCCTGGCTCAGGATCTGACCCTGCGGAGATAAGCGAAACGTCCCGTTCCGTGTGTATAGGGGGCCATTCGGTCCCGCCAGAGTGAAGAACTGATCCGGTTCCACCAAGGCCAGATCGTACGGGTGACCTGTCTGCTGAAGCGGGCCGGGGCGGAAATCATGGTACGAGCCGACGACTCGCGCTCCGGTCAGATCTCCGGTTGGGGGCTGCGACCGGCCGAGGGCCTGGTCGAACGTCTCGGTGATCGTTCCTCGTGCCCGATATCCGGGTGTGGAGATGTGGGCCAGGTTGTGAGCGGTCACCTCTTGTTGCTCGGAAGCGACCTGCAGGCCAGAGGCGGCAGCGTACAGCCCGCGGATCATGGCAGCCTCCGGAAGGGCTTGGGTGTTCCATGAGATTGATCGGCTTTTCCTCTCAGATGAAATCATCCCATCTGCAAAATTCGCGATCTTCGGCATCACCACCACATCAGGCACAACCGGTACACCTTGTTTCATTCAGGTCCGATCACAAGTGTCAGGCCGCAACCACAACTGGCGTCCGCCAGACTTGCGAGTTTCCTGCGACATTCGCAATCACGGGCAACTCGACCGTGGTCTCCCTCGATAACGACCCCCGAGGCCGGTGGATGCGAAACCGGTCTCCCCCCCGCAACGGCCGCACCTGCCCGCCCTGCACCGAGGACCACGGACCATGCTGAATCTCTGCGCCCTCGTGATCGATGACTCCCGTGTGATGCGATCGATGGTGATGAAGAACCTGATAGCTGCCCGATTGGCGAACTTCACGTTCATCGAGGCCGAGGATGGAGCAGACGCTCTGGCCAAGTTCGATCCGGCGAAAATTGACATCTGCTTCGTCGACTGGAACATGCCAAACATGACCGGCGTCGAGTTCGTCCGAAAAGCCCGTGCCCGTGGGGACACGGGGCTTGTCCCGATGATCATGGTGACCAGCGAGAAGACGATGTCGAAGATCGAGGAAGCACTGGCAGAAGCTGGTGCCGATGCCTACATCTGCAAGCCGTTCACCGTCGATGACCTCCAGGGGAAGCTGAAGAAGCTTCTCGACAAGCTGGCCAACCAACTCTCCGCTCCGACCCCGGCCGAAGGTGGGTTCTTTTCCCGGCTACTCGGCTAATCACTCCCCATCCCTGGCCCCAATCAGCGAGGATCGATCACATGGCCGAGATTGTGCTCGCACCGAAGGCGGTCTTCCCCGAAGCCATCGAATCAGCCGTCCGGGTTGCTGCGATGGAATTCTTCGGGACGTATTGCGGGCTCGAACTCACCGAGCTCAAGACAGACCCCGGAGACGCCCCATGCGCTGGGATCATGGGCGTGATCTCGTTCTTCGGAGACCCGATTTGGTCGTTCGCTGTTGTCCTCCCTCAGGCCACTGCCACGACTGTTGCGAAGAAGTTCGCCGGCTTCGACATCGAGTTCTCAAGTCCGGACATGGGTGACTTGGTCGGAGAAATGGCGAACGTGATGGCCGGGGAGATCTGCTCCCGACTGGACGCGCGGGGCATGAAGTGCCAGATGTCGCTGCCGACTGTCGCCCGTGGCCACGACGTGGAACTCCTTCCCCCTTTGGAGTCTTGCTGCGAACGGCTCATGTTCAGCAGCCCGGACGGACGGTTCTGGTTCAAACTGGTCAAAGCCAAGAGCGGTTTCTCGGGCATCCGCAAATCCGGCCAGTGACGCACAGAGCCCCACCCAAAGGATGGACCGATGACCGAGCCAGACCCGATCGTCAAGGAATTCCTCGTCGAGAGTTACGAGAACCTCGACCAACTCGACCGCGACTTTGTCGCCCTTGAGCAGAACCCGCAGGATCCCGCCCGGCTCGGCAGCGTGTTCAGAACCATCCACACGGTCAAAGGGACGTGCGGGTTTTTCGGATTCGGGAAACTGGAGTCGGTCGCCCACGTCGGTGAGAACTTGCTCTGCCGGGTTCGGGATGGAGAGATTGTCCTCAACCCCGAGATCACAACCGCCCTGCTTGCCCTGGTCGATGTCATCCGGGGTATCCTCGCCCGGATCGAGTCGACCGGTGAGGAGGGAGATGGGGACTACTCGGACCTGATCGCAACCCTCACTCGGTTGGCCAGCGGGCCAGTCACCCCCCCAACCCCGCAACCCTCCCCGACCCCCGCACACGCCGACCCTGCCCTGGAAGTGGCCACAGCCGAAGCCATTCCCCCCCAGACCGATCCCGCCGAGGAGTCGACCGCGACCGATCCCGATCCCACACAGATCCCGAACAAGCCACCAGCCAAATCCGCCCGAAAGCGTGCGCCGAAAAAGCCAAAACTCGCCACCCCGGAGTCGACCGAGGCCGATCCTCTTCGGGCACCGACCAGACCTGCCCGAAAGCGTGCGCCGAAAAAGCCGACCATCGCCGCCTCGGAGTCGGCCGCACTCCCCTCGCCCCCGCTCTCGGCACCGAAGGCCCCAGCAGAGTGCCTCGTACCGGCTCCCAAAACCCCACCTCCTCCCGACGCGCTGTCCGCTCCAAAAGGCCCGGCGACCGCCGATGGTCCGCCCGCTGCTGCTCTGGCCGACAGCAATGTCCGGGTGGATGTCGGGCTGCTCGACAAGTTGATGAACCTTGTCGGGGAGCTGGTCCTCGCTCGAAACCAGATTCTCCAGTACGCCCCCGGCCACAAGGACGCCGGGCTCTTGCGCACCAGCCAGCGGCTGAACTTGATCACCTCCGAGCTTCAGGAAGGGGTGATGAAGACCCGAATGCAACCGATCGGGACGATCTGGAATCGGTTCCCACGGGTCGTCCGGGATCTGGCCTCGATGTGCGGGAAGCAGATCCGTGTCGAGATGGACGGCCAGGACACGGAACTCGACCGAACCATCATTGAGGCGATCAAGGATCCCCTCACCCACGTCGTGCGGAACTCCGTCGACCACGGGATCGAGACCCCGGCAGTTCGCGTTGCAGCCGGCAAGCCTGCCGAGGGCCGGCTTCACCTGCGAGCGTTCCACGAGGGGGGACAGGTCAATATCGAGATCTCCGACGACGGTGGCGGTGTCCGTCCGGACAAGGTTCGCGCCAAGGCCCTCTCGCGTGGTCTGATCGAGCCGGATCGCGCTGAGAGGATGACCGACAAGGAACTCACCCAGCTCATCTTTCTGCCGGGATTTTCGACTGCCGAGACGGTCAGCAACATCTCCGGCCGGGGGGTCGGGATGGATGTGGTCAAGACGAACATCGAAAAAATCGGCGGGACTGTCGATCTGACGAGTCAGGTTGGAATCGGAACGACTCTGAAAATCAAGATCCCGCTCACCCTGGCAATTGTCCCGGCTCTGATCGTGACGTGCGGGGGGGACCGTTACGCGATCCCCCAGAGCAGTCTGTTGGAACTCGTCCGACTGGATGGGGATCAGGCTCGTGGACGGGTCGAGTCGTTCCAGGGTGCTCCGGTTTACCGGCTCCGGGGGAACTTGCTCCCGCTCGTCTCTCTGGGCGAACTCCTGCGGGTCGACACCCAACCGCACGAGGGGGTCGTTACACTCGTCGTTCTCCGTGCCGATGATCGACAGTTCGGGCTCATCGTCGATGGCATCCATGACACCGAGGAGATCGTCGTCAAGCCACTCGGGAAACTGCTTCAGCACCTGAGCATGTTCGCCGGATCGACGATCATGGGAGACGGACGAGTGGCCTTGATCCTGGATGTCCTTGGGGTCGCCCAGCAGGCGGGAGTCGCGGTCACCCAGAGCCGCCCGGCAACCAACGTCGCCACAACAAAAGACGATCACGCGGATCGGCAGACCATGCTGCTTGTCGGGCTCGGTTCGGAGCGGCGATTGGCGATCCCCCTGGATCGGGTCGCCCGGCTGGAAGTGATTCCCGCCGCCGAGGTCGAATGGGCCGATGGGCAGGAAGTCTTCCGCTACCGTGGCGAGATCCTCCCTCTGCTGCGGGTGCATGATCTGCTCGGAGGGGTCGGTGAACCGCCTCCGCATGCGGACGTTCTCCAGGTGATTGTCGTCGCCGAGGGCGGGCACCTGGCCGCATTGGTCGTTGGCCGGATCCTGGATGCGGTCGAGACCACCCTCGTCGTGAGCCGCGGATCGCGCCGTTCTGGATTGATCGGGTCGACCGTGATCCAGGATCGTGTGACCGATGTCGTTGATGTCCCCGCCCTCCTCGAACTCGCAGACCCGATCGGGGTGTAAGCCGATCCCGGGTCGCCACGGAGGGCGGCCCGGTGCAGCTCCCCATCCCACCAAGGGAGAAGGGGATGTGATCTCGATAGAGCCGCAGGACGGGTTGGTGCCTGGTCAAGCCTTGTGTTTGTGCGAAGCCGGGTCGCCACGGAGGGCGGCCCCTACCTCGGGATTTGTAGGGGCCGCCCTCCGTGGCGGCCCGGCTTCGCGGAGCAATCCCGTTCAACGGGATCGGATCAGGCTTGGCCCATTCGACGATCACAACCGGACGCCAGATCCGCACACGAGATGCAACACTATGAGCGAGTTGAATCAGTACTGCACATTCACCCTCGACGGCCTGCACTTCGGAGTCGAAGTTCGGCACGTTCAGGAGGTTGTGCGGTATCAGGAGATGACCCGGGTGCCACTCGCCCCAACTGAGGTTCGTGGGCTGATCAACCTTCGAGGCCAGATCGTCACCGCCGTCGACCTCCGCCGCCGAATGGGGCTCCCAGACCGGGCGGCCGATCGGAATCCGATGAACGTCGTCCTCCGGCGGGACGATGGTGCGACCAGCCTGCTGGTCGACGCAATCGGGGACGTGATCGAGGTCGATGAGGGGGCGTTCGAGCGGCCCCCCGAGACATTGCAGGGGACCGCCCGGGAGATGCTCCGTGGAGCGTATAAGCTCCGCGACCGACTGCTGCTTGTGTTAGATACCGAGAAAGTCCTCGCCCTGACCCCCTGATCCACTCGGCGTCGGGAAAACACGTGGTCGCAACAACGGCCAGTCTACTTGGAATTCATCGACTATCAGAGGTATTCACCCATGCTCAGCAAGATTCGGATCGGACCGCGTTTGATCGGAGGATGTGTCCTGGTCGCCCTGGCGAGTGTCGTCATCGGCTACTGGGGACTGCATGCGATGGAGCGGAGCGACTTGCCCGATGCCGCTAACAGCAGCCACGCCACGGGGCAGTTGGCCTTTTGGGGCCTGATCGCCGGGGTGGTTCTCGGATCGATCGGCTTCGGGTTCGTTCTCTCCCGCTCGCTGACGAAACCGCTGCACCAGACGATCCACGTACTGGACGCAGTCGTGAAGGGCGATCTGAGTCGGCGAGCCGATGTCCACTCGGGGGACGAGTTCGGGCAAATGGCGACAGCCCTGAACAGTGCGATGGACAACATCCAGGCGACGCAGTCCCAGGTCGAGGAGAGTCGGGCGGATACAGCGGCCATCTCCAAAGTGATCGAGGCGGTGGGTGCGGCCAAAACGGTCGAGGAGGCTTACCGGGCCGCCCTGGAGACCGTTCGGAGTGCGTTTGGGTGGGCGTACGGTTCGATCTGGAACCTCGACCCGAAGGAGAACGTCCTGAAGTTCACGGTCGAATCCGGGACGGTGAACCACGAATTTCAGTCTGTCACATTGTCCGCCCGATTCCGGGAGGGCGAGGGGCTCAGTGGTCGGGCCTGGCGGCAGCGGGAGTTGGTATTCGTCCCGGACATCGGTCAGGTCACCGACTGCGTCCGGGCACCGGTTGCAATCCGGGCGGGTGTGAAGAGCGGAGTCTGCTTCCCCATCATGGTCGGTGGGAAAGTCATCGCGACAATGGACTTCTTCGCCCTGAAGACGCTCACACCGTCGAAGGAGCGGTTGGATGCTCTACGGAGCATTGGCAAGATGGTTTCGGTGGCGGTCGAACGGGTTGGGCGGGATGCCGAGATGGCCCGGGTGTCGTCGATGATGGAACAGGCCCCGATTAACGTCCTGTTCTCCGACCGTGATCTGAAGATTCGCTATGCCAACCCGGCCTCCATCAAAACCCTCAAGTCGATCGAAAAGCTCCTGCCGATCAAGGCAGACGAGATTCTTGGCCAGTCGATCGATATCTTCCACAAACGGCCGGAGCACCAGCGGCGAATGCTCGCCGATCCCGCCAATCTTCCACACCAAACGAATATCCAAGTTGGAGATGAGACACTCAACTTGTTGGTCAGTCCGATCTACGACCAGAACCGGGTCTACCTGGGAGCGATGGTCACCTGGGAGATCGTGACCGAGAAGCTCGCGATCGAGCACAGGCTCAAAGAGACTTCCGAGCGGGAGCGGACCCAGGCGGAGGAGTTACAGGTCAAGATCGACTCGCTACTCCAGGTGGTCGATGCCGCTGCCGGTGGCGACCTGACGCACGAAGTTTCGATTCACGGGGAAGACGCGGTCGGGCGTATGGGCAGTGGCCTCGGTGAGTTCCTCGGCACCCTGCGAGTCAACATTCGACAGATCGCCGCTCACGCCGTGACTTTGGCGGGGGCGAGTGAGGAGTTGTCGACGGTCAGCCGGGGGATGACCGGACACGCGGAGCAGACCTCGGCCGAGGCTGGGTCGGTCGCCAGCGCTGCCGAGCAGGTCAGCAAGAGCGTTCAGACGGTGGCCCAGGCAGCTGAGGAGATGTCGGCCTCGATCCGCCAGATCGCCCAGCACTCCGCCGATGCCGCCCGGGTGGTGGCCGACGGGGTGAAAGCCGCCGAACGGACCGGCAGCATCGTCGGCCAGCTCGGTGCGAGTAGCGGGGAGATCGGCAAGGTGCTCAAGGTGATTACTTCGATCGCCGAGCAGACGAATCTGTTGGCCCTCAACGCGACGATCGAGGCAGCGCGGGCAGGGGAAGCGGGCAAGGGATTCGCAGTCGTCGCCAACGAGGTCAAGGAACTGGCCAAGGAGACGGCCCGTGCGACCGAGGAGATCGGTCAGAAAATCGCCACGATCCAGTCAGACGCCAAGGGCGCGATGGATGCGATCGGAGAAATTGGGGGGCTGATCCACAAGATCAGTGGCATCCAGACAACGATCGCCAGTGCGGTTGAGGAGCAGGCCTCCACGACCGGTGAGATCAGCCGCAGCGCCAGCGAGGCCGCGGTAGGCAGCGGCGAGATTGCCCGGAATGTGGCCGGGGTGGCCCGTGCTGCGGATGGGACGCTGGGCGGTGCTGGCGAAGCACGGACAGCCGCCGATGCGCTCTCGCGGATGGCTGGCGAACTCCAACAACTGGTCGACCACTTCCGCACCGATGATGGCCACTCAACGCACCCGACAGAGCGAAAGGTCGCCAGGGAGGTCGTGCCCCCGGCGATCGCCGCCCGGAGCCGTCCTGTGGCCACCAACGGCTCAGCCTCCAAGAACGGGAACCGGCATGGCGGTTGAAAAGACCATCCATGATTCGGGATGTTGCGGGACGTGGCGGTGCCCAAAATCGCCCAGACGAGATGACGCCTGAGACCGTGTCGAAGCCTGGTGTTTCGATTGTCTAACCTCTACGGGTTGGAAAGGGAGACGTAACTATGAACGCACTCGTCGTCGATGACTCTCGCGCCATGCGGCAGATTATCGGCCGAATTCTCAAGGGGCTCGGCTTCGAGGTGATCGAGGCCGGAGACGGTCGCGAGGCACTCGCCCGACTGGCCGAGGTTCCGGAAGTCGACCTGGCGATGGTCGATTGGAACATGCCCGTGATGAATGGCATCGACCTCATCCGGGCGCTTCGCGAAGACCCGACCCTGGGCCGGGTTCGGGTCATGATGGTCACCACCGAGAGCGATATCTCGCGCGTGGCCGAAGCTCTTGGGGCCGGGGCGGATGAATTCGTCATGAAACCGTTCACAACGGACATGATTTTGGAGAAGCTCCAGATGCTCGGGATTGAAACGGTGAAGACCACATGACACCGATCCGTGTGTTTCTCGTCGACGACTCGTCAGTCATCCGCCGGTTGGTATCCGATGCCCTGACAGCAGATCCGGAGGTGACGGTTGTCGGGACTGCCTCGAACGGGAAGACAGCTCTGGCCCAGCTTCCGCAAGTGCAACCGGATCTCATCGTCATGGATGTCGAGATGCCGGAGATGGATGGCTTGCAGACGCTCGCTGCGATTCGCAAGATCGACCATCGACTGCCGGTGATCATGTTCAGCAGCGAGACCCGCCGGGGGGCGGTGGCCACTCTGGACGCCCTCGCCCTCGGTGCGAGTGACTACGTCACCAAACCGGTCAGCGCGGGTGGGGCAAAGAAGGCGCTGGAGTACGTCCGGGCGGAATTGCTCCCGAAGATCAAGGCCCTCTGCCCACACCGGACGGGGGAAGGATCAGGTGCGGGTTCGCCCCTGCCGGTGAGCCCTGGTCTGTCCGGGGAGCGGAAGCGAGGACCGTTCACGTCCGGCGAACCACCACTTCCCGCGCCGGCCTCGGTGGCTGCTGCTTCCCCCGTGGGACGAACGATCCCGGTGCGTCGCGCTACGACGCCCCCCCCAGCTAAGCCCACCAACCCGCGGCATGCGGAAGTCCAACGTTCTCCGCAGCCAGGGCCGCAGGATGTGGCGGTGCCCTCGACAAATGCCTGGCGACTCCCTCCCCCTTCTCCACCTGGTGGGGTGGCCGTCAGTGGATCGGGTAATCGCCGCAGGATCTCGACTCGGCCTGTGGAGGTTGTGGTCATCGGAGTCTCGACCGGTGGTCCGGCCGCCCTGGCGGAGTTGCTCCCGGCCCTACCACCGGGCCTCCCAGTCCCGGTCTTGATCGTGCTGCACATGCCGCCGATGTTCACGCGACTCCTGGCTGAGCGGCTGGCGCTGAGCAGCGCAGCCCCAGTCCACGAGGCCGCCGATGGAGACTCGGTCAAACCCGGTCATGTGTATCTCGCCCCTGGAGGCTACCACATGAGCCTGGTCCGTGAAGGCGGCCCGCGGATTGTCCTGGACCAGAAACCGCCGGAGAACCACTGCCGGCCAGCGGTCGACGTGCTTTTCCGATCGGTCGCAAAGGCCTACGGAGCGGCCACCCTGGCCGTTGTTCTGACCGGGATGGGCCAGGATGGGATGATCGGTTGTGAATTGATCCGGGCCGCCGGCGGGCAGGTGATCGTTCAGGACCAGGCCACAAGTGTGGTGTGGGGGATGCCGGGCTGCGTCGCCCGAGCAGGCCTGGCTGACGAGGTCTTGCCGCTTGTCCAGATTCCGGCGGCTGTGACCCGCAGGGTTCAGATCGCTCGTTCTTCAGCCCCCATTTGACGGATTTGAGAGGAGGATGCTCATGCCGGCCGCTACCGCAACCAGCCTCAGCGCTGCCGATTTCGACTTCGTCCGCCGCCTGGTGCTGGACAAGTCTTCGATCGTCATCAACCCGGACCAGAGCTATCTGGTCGAGACTCGACTGGCCGGGATGGCCCGGCGGGAAGGGTTCGCAAGCATCGGCCAACTGCTGGCTGGAATCCGGGACGGGACCGCGCGGCAATTCCAGGTTCGGGTGGTCGAGGCGATGACAACGAACGAGACGTCGTTCTTCCGCGACCACCACCCCTACGAGGCTCTCCGGGAGCACATTATCCCGGACCTCATGCGGAAACGAGCCAGTGTGCGGAAACTGACGATCTGGTGCGCAGCCTGCTCGACCGGGCAGGAACCGTACAGCCTGGCCATGCTGCTTCGGCAACACTTCCCAGCCCTGTCCGGCTGGCAAGTGGACATCCACGCAACCGATCTGGCAGTGGAGATTCTGGACCGAGCCCGCCGCGGCCGCTTTAGCCAGCTTGAGGTCAACCGTGGCCTCCCGGCCGCGTTGCTCGTCAAGTACTTCACCAAAGAGGGTGCCGAGTGGCAAATCAAAGACGAGATCCGGTCGGCGGTGCGGTTTGAGCCGCTCAACCTGACCTCCTCATGGCGGGCCTTTCCACCCCTGGATCTGATCTTGCTGCGTAACGTACTGATCTACTTCGACGTGTCGGTGAAAAAGCAGATCCTCACACGGATGCGAGGGGTGATGCAGCGGGATGGCTATCTCATGCTGGGAGGGGCGGAAACAACATTCAACCTGGACGATGGGTACGAGCGCGTCGAGTTCGGCCGGTACGCCTGCTACCGGCCTCGGAGCGGCCAACCGGCAGCGACCTCTCCCCCGAACCAGGTCGGTGTGCGACTCTGACCGAAGCGGGATGACAATCCAGTCGGCCCAAACCGCGGCCAAACTGGCACCGCTACGCTCCGATGGGACTGGGGCGAGACAATTCATCCCGGAGCAGAAAAATCATCGAGTTGAATCGGTTTGTCTTGATAGAAACATCGAGCGAACAGTGAAGATGTGAAGTATCTTGAACGCATCGAACCGGGTACTATCCGGCTCATAGTGACCCTCATCCGCACCGGCAGGATTGTCGATGCTCGATCTTTTCGACCCACTGATCTTGTCGGATTCGTTACCGACAGAGTTGGAAGTGGGAGCGGCCACATCCAGAATTGCAGATCTCATCGTTTGGTTAACCGCGGTGGTTGTCCCCACCGCCCTTCTCTGGGGCGCTCGTCAACAGCCCCCCGCGGTGGCGAGGCTGTACATCCTCATCGCCGTGTTCGCTGCGGGGTGTGGGTTGGCACCTGTCCTGAGGACGCTTCCAGCGACCGAGTCTTGTTCGACGGTGAAACTCCTGGCTGGAGGAATCGCAGGAATCATTGGGCTCTGGGCTGGGGTCATCCTTCTGTGGCATCTCCGCTCCACAATTGGGGTGGTCGAACAGGAAGCGGGAGGCGACGACCCCAAGCGGCTCGGACTCCTTGAGGCCGCCGTCAACGCCTCTGGGGACGGGGTGATGATCGCCGAGGCGACTCCGTCGGATCAACCTGGCCCACGGATCGTTTACGCTAACCCTGCCTTCGAACACATGATGGGCTACTCGATCGAGGAAGCCGTGGGGCTGAGCCCGAGCGTTTTTTGCCGACCCGACGGACAGGACATCGGGTTACCTTCCGCCGAGCAAGACGATGAGGCCGAGGCGGTTGAGACTGTCCGGGCCGCGATGCGAGGGACTGACCCGGTCCGGCTGGAACTCCCGAGCCGGCGAAAGGATGGCACCCGGGTGTGGGCCGAGTGGCAAATTGTGCCGGTGTGCGAGGAGGGCCGGGACGGCACGCACTGGGTCGCGATCATCCGGGACACCACCGAACGACGACGGTTGGAGGAACGACTCCTGGAGTCGCAGAAAATGGATGCGGTCGGGCGATTGGCTGGGGGCATTGCCCATGATTTCAATAATCTTCTGACAGTCATTCGTGGGAATGCCGAACTCCTTCGCGACCCAACTCCTGGAACTGAACCGGACCCGGAATTGCTCGACGAGATCCGCGGAGCTGCCGAGCGGGCGACCGGGCTGGTCCGACAACTCCTCACCTTCGGTCGGCGGCAGTCGACCCGGCCGATTGTCCTGGATCTGAATGTGGTGGTGGTCGAGATGGCCGGAATGCTCCGTCGGTTGCTCGGCGAACGCGTATCCGTGACAACCACACTCTCTTCGGAGCCGGTCCGGGTGCGGATCGACCGAGGGCAGGTCGAGCAGGTGATCATGAATCTGGCGGTGAACGCCCGCGACGCCATGCCGCGGGGTGGCATCCTGACCATCACCACCGCCACGGTGGTCGACACGCTGGGCGATTCGTGGTCCCCCGTCCGGTTCGCCCGGCTCACCGTCGCGGACACTGGAACGGGGATGACGGCGGCGGTCCGAGCGAAGATCTTCGAGCCGTTCTTCACAACCAAGGGCCCGGGCCAGGGAACGGGGCTTGGACTCGCAACTGTCTACGGAATTGTCACTCAGGCCGGGGGGAAGATCGGGGTGGACTCGGCACCGGGGCTCGGGACCGCCTTCTGTGTCGATTTCCCCTGGTGCGCTGACCCGGCCGCGTCATCGGTTGCGATCATTCCGATGGTGATTCCCACCCGTGACCGGGGGTGCGGCCGCGGCCGATCGGTCCTCCTTGTCGAAGACGAGGACGGAGTCCGGAAACTCGCCCGGATCGCCCTGGAGGGGTCTGGCTATGCGGTGTGTGAAGCACCGGACGCGGAGACCGCGCTGTGCCAGTTGGAATCCACTTCGATGATCGACTTGCTCGTGACTGACCTGACAATGCCAGGGATGGGCGGGCGGGAGTTGGCTCTGCGGGTCCGGGCCGAACGGCCGGAGGTGGGGGTAGTATTCATCTCCGGTTATGCGGCCGACATCAATCAGCTCGATTCCGTCCCGGTAACGGTGTTCCTGGCCAAGCCGTTTGCCCCGGACGATCTCCTCCGGGCAGCCGCGAAGGCCATCACCCGGGCAGCGCGAGCCACACCTGCTCCGACATGAGATCAGATCGTTCTTGCGTCAGAACGGCAACGTGTAGTGAATGAGCGATCGTCGGCGATCCAGGCGGGGCTTCAAAGGCTGCCGCTCTGGGCTGATACAGGAACCCGCAGAGGCCGTCGCATCTACGGAAAAGACGTTCAGACATGCAAATGGGAGGGCGAGGCTCCTGCCGAGCCGTACCACTCACGCTCGGCAGGAGCCTCGCCCTCCCGTTAGATCGATGCTTGCTTCGGGAATGAGACACCCTCTGCGGGTTCCTATCTGAGAACGGCTGCCGCTCCCCAGCTACAAACCCCTCCCACCTTTCGTCGCAGGTCGCTCCTGATGGGGCGTACGTTCTGAGCTCAGGGCACTCCCGCACTGACCCCGAGCCCGACCGCGTTCCACCCAAACGAACTGGGATTCATCCCGCCCACCGGACGACCACCCATCCCACTCATACACAAACCCGGTGGGGCGTCTCATTTCAGGAGCAACCATCGGTCTAATGGAAATGCGAGGCTCCTGCCGAGGGTGAGGGCAATCCAGCTCGGCAGGAGCCTCGCCTCCCGTATATGCGTCCAGTCGTGTTCCCGAAGATGCGACACTGCGACCGGGTTCAGGTATCAGACACCCACCTCCCACGGAGCTACCCATGCGTCCCTCCGCTTTCACGCTCTTCGTCGCGATGTGTTTTTCGACAGCCGTTCCTGCCGCTGACCCACTCCCCACCGGAGCGGA
Organism: Gemmataceae bacterium; assembly: GCA_003136315.1. GTDB lineage: Bacteria > Planctomycetota > Planctomycetia > Gemmatales > Gemmataceae > Urbifossiella. The sequence continues at coordinate 79,418 of PLDW01000266.1, forward strand.
CAAAGACGGCTGGATTCCCCTGATGAATCCGACGCAGTGGAAAAAAGTCGATCCAGGCTGGATTGTCTCGGATGCTGTCTCGCTCGACCCCGAGAAGAAGAACACGCGGTTGAAGGCCACACCAGTGAAAGACGGTATCGTGTGGGTCAACGGCGAGAATGGGCGTCTCCCCGACCTGTACACGAAGAGCGATTTTGGCGACTGCGAGGTCCATGTCGAATTCGTGATCGCCAAGAACTCGAACTCCGGGATCAAATTCCACGGGGTCTACGAGATCCAGATCCTCGACAGCTTCGGGACCAAGAAGAAATTGAGTGGCGACAGCATGGGCGGGGTCTACCCCCGGGCCGACACCTCAATGGGATACAAGCACATTGATGAAGGGATTGCCCCGAAGGTGAATGCTGCCAAACCGGCCGGAGAGTGGCAGGTGCTCGATGTGGTGTGGAAATCGCCACGGTTCGATGCGAAGGGAGAAAAGACTACGAACGCGATGGTGGTGAAGGCGCTGCTCAACGGCCAGGTGATCCACGAGAAGCAGGAACTGAAGACCCCAACCGGAGCGAACTGGACAAAGAAGGAAACTCCGACCGGCCCGTTTATGCTCCAGGCGGATCACGGTCCTGTCGCCTTTCGCAACGTCCGGATCAAGCCTGTGAAACCGTGAGAACCCCAGTGAGAGCGAGCCGGGAATAATCGACGAAGCCGGGGCTCCTGTCTGGTGAGGGGCGGACGGGTGTGACCCGCCCCTCGTAGCGGTCACATCCACTGTCCAAAACCATTTCCCATCAGAAAGTCAGAGGGTCCGTTCCATGTTGCGAACATGCGTGCTGTGCTGCGCGGTAGCGGGTCTCGTCGGGTTGGTCGTCGGCTGCGACGGGCGACAGGAGTCGAAGCTGCCCGCCATCCATCAGAACGAGTCGATAACAGTTTACAAGGTGCGGTTGGACGAACTGGACAAGAAAGTCGCCGACCTGAAAGCTCGGGCCGAGAAGGCGACCGGGGATGAGAAGACGAAGCTGGAGGCGAAGTGGAAGGAGTCGGCCGGGAAACGCGAAGCGTTCGCCAAGAAGTTCGACGCGGTGAAGGCCGCCGCGGAAGACAAACTGGAAGCCGCGAAGAAGGAGGCGGAGGCGGCCCTCGACGAGTTCCGTAAAGCGGTCGAGTGAGCCAGAAAAGCAGATCTCACGCAAACAAGATCGAAAAGAGACAGACAGATCTCACATAAAACTCCAGTGCCGCCGTTGGTGGCACTCGGGTATTGCGTGAGCGATTTTTAATTTGTATTTACGTAAGATTTTCCTGGGCTGATGCCCCATCCTTCTACCCCTTCAGAAGGAGAGCCGCAAGGGCGATGACCCAGATGAGGACGAACACCACGACACCGATTCCGGTAAACACGAGCCACGACGATTTACGAGGCTCCTTCAGTGGGCTCCGCAGGAACGGATCCTCATCGTCCTCTCTGGCCCGACGCCGCCGGGGCCGGTCGTTCTCCCCCGACTGGGTGACACGCCGGGGCGGTTTCGAGTTGACATCCTGGGCCAGAAACTGAGTTGCACACGTCGGGCAGGTGAGAGCCTGCCCGGCCACTTCGTCTGGAACGGTCTCGACCCGCCCGCACGCCGGGCAACTCAGCCGCAAAGACATCTGCGAACCTCCGAGGGGGGGCATGGGGCCGTCGGCCGGAACGACGAACCCGCATCGGGGGATGCTCCCAAACCGGCAGGGGAGGGTTCACCTACAACTTGAAGCAGGCGAAATCATCCAACCCTGCCCTCATACAGGAAGCCGCAGAGGCTGTCACATTCCNNCTCAACGGGTTCCTGTATCAGGCCAAAAGGCTTCCGATGAATTCGGGCCATAGCGTCAGGCTGGGTTCCCGGTACCTTCTGGGGTGCGGAGGGTTTGGCGAGGTCGTAGCATTTCGCCATGCTCAGCCGGCACATCAATGAGCATTTGCAGGAGGGTTACCGCCAGCGACTTCCCCTGCGTGTCGCTGCGCAACGACCGGCTCGCTCCCCCCGCAAGCACGTCGTCCAGCACAAAATTCAGCCCACGGACGTTGGCGGCCTCGTACCGCTCCACCCGCGACGACCCCAGTGGAGCGAAGTAGGCCGCCACCACCTCCCGGGTCAGGTGAGTCCGTAACCACGCGAACCCGGTGTCGGTGTAGGCAATCACCGCGACATTCGCGTGATTCCCTTTATCCCCACTCCGGCCGTGAGCCACAGTCGACAAGGGCACCCGGATCGTGGTCATCAGAGAATCTCCACCTGCGGTCGGACCACTGTCTTGGCGATCAGGGCTGGCCAGTAGGCGAACACCTCGCGGACCGGCGGCCGGCCGGTCGTGTAGCCTGTCGTCCCCGGGAAGCCAGACGTGACGAGTGGCGCGAACTCCTTCGTAAACCGCTCGACTGCGGCTTTGCGTGGATCCCGAACCGCGACCCGCAAAACCACCTCCGCCGGATCTCCATTCGATCGCACCACCCCCGGCACACTGTCCCCCGCACCGAGCGCTTCAATGTAACTGGCGGCGAACGTCCACCCGGCATGCTGGAGCCGATCCAGGAGGATGGCTCCAGACCGGCGAGCCTTCTCGGCCGCGTGCGGGCCGACGATCAGCAGTGTCCCAGCAGCCGTGTAGCCGTCCCGGTATGCGATCGAGACCTTGTACGTATCGGTCACCCCACGACCTGTTCCACCTGTCACCGATACCACATCGGGACCGGTTTCGGTCAGCCGGACAGTGGTAAAGTCGGCGACCACATCGGGTGTGATGTACCGGGCTGGGTCTGCAACCTCGTACAGCAATTGCTCCGACACCGTCTCGACGTTGACTGCCCCACCCGTACCTGCCGGCTTGGTGAGAGTAAAGCTGCCATCGGAGGCAATGTCCGCGATGGGATAACCGACTTCCGCGAGCCCGGTTTGGTCGTCGGCATTCATCCAGAGCCCGCCGGTGGCCTGGGCACCACACTCGATGAGGTGCCCAGCCACTGTAGCCGCGCCGAGGCGATCAAGATCGGCCTCGCCGAACCCCCACCCGAATGCGTGGGCGGTCGGGCCGACCGTGAGTGATGCGTCGGCGACCCGTCCTGTGATGACCACCCTGACCCCGCTGTCGAGTGCCTCCACAATCGGCCGTGCTCCAAGGTAGGCGTTCGCACTGACCACTCGATCACGGACCGAGGCGAGGGGAACACCCGTGTCAAGGTGGTTCAACCCGTGCCCAGACCCCAGGAGTTGGTCGAGTTGGGGCATCAGGTCGTCGCCGGAGACCACTCCAACCTGGCAGGCGGATAGCCCGGCTCGCGAGAGGATTTCCCGCGCTTTCTCGCCACACCCGCGAGGGTTCATCCCACCCGCGTTGGTAATGATCCGAAGTCCCGGTTGCTCGGCCAGGATTGGCCCGAGCCGATCCAAAACGTCGAGGAAGTCGGCGGCGTACCCGGCTGTCGGATCCTTCTGTTTCTGGACCGCGAGGATCGACATGGTGAGTTCGGCGAGGTATTCGAGTGTGAGGTAGTCGAGCCGACCGGCGGTGGCCAGCCGGACCGGAGCGTCGAGGTTGTCGCCCCAGAACCCACAGCCGTTCCCGATCCGCACCCGGTTCATACCCAGCCCCGAGAGAGGAGAATCTCGCCAGAGGAATGATACGCCAGCACCCAAACGGGCTCAACGGGCGAGACGGAGGATCGAGACTGTCACGGATTCCAACAATCCGCTCTTGGAATTTTCCAAGATTATTGATATCATATGATCTAGTGAATCCATCAGGAAATAGCCGCTCGATCCGTGTCAGGACAGATTCGTCCTCTTCTCAGCTATTTTTGATTCAGGCGGCGCGTTGTATGTCGTTCTGCTCCCAGAAGCGAATCGCCAGGTTCGATCACAGCAACTCCTGATTCTTGCCGCGCGTCGTTCGTCGCCCCTGGTCGACACTCCCTGGTGGAGAATCCATGTGTTTTTCCGCGGCAGCCAGCCTCGCGACGGGTGTCGCACTCCTGCCGGCCGGGGCGTATTGCCTCCAGGCCGCGGTCCGGAAGAACCGGACGTATCTCCCGCTTGCTGTCACCCCGCTCCTCTTTGGTGTCCAGCAGTTGTGCGAGGCAGGCGTGTGGCTCGGGCTCCATCACGACGACCCCGGCCTGGTCAAACCCTCTGCCCTTGGGTTTCTGTTTTTCGCTTACGCATTCTGGCCGTTTTGGGTTCCTTTTATTGCCTGGGTTATTGAAGTCCAGAAGCCGAAGAGACGGCTGTTCGCGGCATTGGCGGTGGTGGGCTTGGGGCTCGGCGGGACGAGCTATGTACCGGCGGCAGCGAACTATGATACGACGGTCATAGTCCGGCACGTCGATCACTCGATCCAATACGATCTCACCGAGCTGCCCTTGGCCCGGGAGGTTGCGGGCACCGTCTGGCTCGCTCTGTACATGGCGGCAGTCTGTTGCCCGCTACTCCTGTCCTCGGAGCGGCGACTCCCACTCCTTGGCGTCTCGATTACCGTGGCAGCCGTGGTCACCCATGTCATGTTCCGTTATGCCTTCGCGTCCGTCTGGTGTTTCTTCGCAGCGCTTTTGTCTCTCCACCTCTGCTACGTCCTCTACCGACTCCCTGCAAGATCAGACAACGAAATGGCCCGCAGATGATTTAAGAATGGCCCGCAGATGACGCAGACTTCGACTTGGGTCGAGAAGAAATGGGCCGCAGATGACGCAGATCTACGAACGCAGATAAAATCTTGATCAAAACGCATTTGGTTTTATCTGGATTTCATCTGCGTCGAAGTCTGCGTCATCTGCGGGCGGTTTCTCTGTATTAAGCGCCGACCGGCACGTGAGTGTTCGGGAGTCGGATCTTCCAGGCCAGCCCGACCAGAGCCATGAGTCGGATGACGTAGTAACTGACATCGATCTGCCACCACCGCAGGCCATGCCGTGCAGACGTCGGGAAGGCGTGGTGGTTGTTGTGCCACCCCTCTCCCATCGCCAGGATTCCGAAGAGGAAGTTATTGCGGCTGTGGTCCGCCTCCGGATACGGTCGGCGGCCCCACAGGTGGCAGACGGAGTTCACACTCCAGGTCACGTGGTGAACCAAAAACACCCGGACCAAGCCACCCCAGATTAGCCCGAACAGAGCACCTGCCCAGGTTCCCGTCAAGATCCCGCCAAGGATGGTCGGAATTGCCAGCCCCAGAGCGATCCACAGCGGGAACAGGGCACTGGCAACTCGGATAGAAGCCGACTTCCGAAGATCCGCCACGTATCGACTCAGACCCGACGGATCCCGTGTAAACGCCCACCCGATGTGGGCGTGATAGAACCCCTTGATCGAGCTGATCAGGCCACGGCCGTAGTGGTGCGGCGAGTGTGGATCGTCGGGGGTATCGCTGTGACGGTGGTGACGGCGGTGCTGGGCCACCCACCGCAGTACCGACCCCTGGACCGCCATCGACCCGAGAGCGGCCAGTACGAACCGGACGACCGCGTTCGTCTCGAAACTGCGGTGGGTGAACAGCCGGTGGAACCCGACCGTGATCCCCAGCGCGGTGAATAGGTACATTCCCAGCAGAAGCCCAAGATCGACCCACCCGAACCCCCACCCCCAGAGCGACACGATAGCCGCTACAAACCCGCCCAGGGGGAGGATGACCGCAGCCAGGGTGCCGGTCACCGCCAGCGGCGAGAACGGCTCCAGCGCAACAGGGCGGGAGTCCGGAGAGGGAGAACTTGGACTGGTCAAGGAGTTATCCAGTGTTCGAGTGGGGCGACTTAGGCAGTTGGTGAGAGAAANNCGGCTTGTCCGCCCGTGGCACCCCCCATGATCGTGCTAGGTCATTTCCTGGCGTCTGCCTTAGCCCGGAGACGGGGCGGTAGCCATACTCTTAGAGCTAGCGAGTTTTGCTAAAGGTTCAACATACTCGCGAACTTCGTCAACGCGGGTCCGCGTTGCCAGCTTGCACCATGTGTCTCTCGACATGCCGGGCGCCGGCCCGGATGGTGTCGGCTCGCCTCAATCGCTTTTTGAGACAATCCGGCGTAATTGAAAAGTTATGGTTGAACGTTGAAAGTTGAAAACCGCTCTCACAATTCACGAACCGGCTTCAAGGCTCAGTGTCTTCAACGTCAAGCTTCTCACTCGAAACTTTCAATCATCCGGACAATCCTTCTGTAGCACAAGACGGCGAGTCCTGCTCCTCGTTCTCGCCACAGAACCGCAACACGGCGAGTGACATCGCTATGGGACCGGCGGTCAGCCGATCTATTCCCCATATTGACCCGAGGAGTTGCCTCTCAGAATCGGCGACGGAATCAGCAACTCCTGGCGGACGTCCGCGGACGGGATGCGGCACGATCATGCACCTCCTGCCGCAACCCCCTTCAAGGACACCCTTTGGGCGGGTCGTTCACCCCATTTGCAGTCGTACCGAACTTCTCATCGTCGAACATCCGGGAGCAGCACCGGCACCCGGGGCATGGTCGAGCCCAGGGCCGGGGCCAGGATCACGCCCGGGGCGGGTTCGGATTGATCGCCATCTCGCACCAGTCGCGGCTCGCGACCGAGTCGGTCGAGCTGATACGTCCGGGTCGATCCTTCCTCCCATACTAGAGTGAACACCTGATCCCCGGACCGGACGGGAACCTCCGCACGCAACCCGTCTCCGGGCCGGTAGATGAACCCGGCATCCGACCCGAATCGGTAGAACATCGCGAGCCCCTGCTGCATCCCTTCGCCAGAGAGTTTGTATGTTCGCCTCTGCGGTGACCTACCCCCGCGCGGAGTGATCGTGATCGTCACTGGACCGGTTGGCACGACTCGGGGGATTCGGAGGGTCAGCGGGATAGCGAGTTCGAGCCCTGTCAGGTCGATATCGAACTCCTTCGCGCGGAGGAACGCGGCCAGGTCAGCGACTGGGTCCGGCGCCCGGGGGTTCTCCAACCGGGTGAACACATGCAGCAGGCGACCCCAATCGCTGAGGGGTGGGCGGTCGAGGGCGTCGGCGACCCTGCCCCAGCCGTCGGTGGTGTCCGCAATTTCGGGTACGACTCCGAGGCGAGTGAGGATCAGGCTGCGGGTGTGCAGCGTGGCGTTTGCGAACTCCTCCCGCGCCCGGCTCGTCAGGACCGTCCGGCCCGGTTCGGGGAAATTGGTCAAAGTCCACTCGGGGAATGCGATTGGACCCACGGCCCCGAGGTCAGGACCAGCCTTCTCTCCCTCCAGACGGGGATACAATTCCGACGGGCGGGGAAACTGACGTCGCAGGTCGGTGAGTCGGTCGCCCGGGAAGGAACGCGAATCGACACCCGGGCCGGGGGGCGGAACGACAAGTATCCGCGATCCCTCGGGGGTGAGACCCAGCGTACCGGCGAGGTCGCGGAGGTGGAGAAGTCGGCTCCGCTGGAACTCCCAGTCCCGACGGGCCTGATAGACCCGGTCAAACTCGTAAGGAACCCGCAGTGGGACTGGCTCGCCACGCGATTGCGGTACGGCGGCCGACCCGGGTATGGGGTCGGCTGGGTTCCACGGGAGTCGACTGGAGACCGCATCCAGCGCCTCGATCCGGCCCCGCCAGTCCCCCTCGAACGATCGGGTGAGGGTGAGCCCGGTTGCCTGGTTCACTAGCCCGAGATACCACTCCTGCCAGCGGCCCTCGGCCTGCCGGATCAGCGGGACATCGGCAAGCCACTTGTCCCGCAGTTGGGCGGCCTCGGTTTCCGCCCAGGTGTATTCCGGGGGAAGAGCGGCCTCGGTTGTCAGGACAGTCTGGATCCGATCGAGGTCATCCAGAGAGCGGCTCTCGGCCGGGGCTGCAACCGCAGCCAACCGGGTGCTGTAGGACTGGTAGTCGTTGATTTCCCGGAGTCGTCCTTCGACGAAGGTACGCAAGTCCTCGGGCAACGAGAAGAACCCGGGGTCGTCCCGGAACCGGGTGAGCGTTCGCTTATTTCGGGTGATGGTCTTTTCGGCGAGCCGGACCGCGGCCGGGGCCTCCTGGATCTCATATACCCGAACCCGATCGGCCAAACCAGGGTCGGCAGGCGGGGGTTGGAAGACTGCCATCGCCATCACCCCCGAGATCAGTACCACGACGGCCGCGATCAGCGCCCATACGGTCGCGATCAGCCGGCGGTCGGACGCTCGAGCCCGGTCCCGGTGGGACTTGGCAGCTGCGAATGCATCGCGGAAGAGTTCGGCGACTCCATACGGCTCGTTGGTGACCCCGGAATCTCCGTAACAAGCCGGACGGCGGACTGCAACAGCGTATTCCTGGAGGTTCACGCTGCCGAACGGAAGGTAGGGAGTGTCTTCGTCAAGCGCAGCGCTGTGTTCTTCGAGAAACTCGTTGAATCGGCTGGTGACACGTCGGAGATTGCCTCGAACTCGACCTTCCCACTGCGACCGGGTGTCTCCCTTGAGGGCAAGCCGGTCGCACTGGGACAGGACGACGAAAACCGGGAACCCGCCGACCTCCCGCCGGAACTCTTTACCTCCCTGCAGCCGTTCGAGAAAGGCAAGGAAATCCTCGAAGGCCGCGCGCAGTTCGGAGTCGCTGGCCCCTGCGTTGACCACCAGGACCAGCAAGTCGGCCTGAACGACAGCGGATGCCAGCGCGCTGCGGGTTCCGGTCCCTGCAAGCGAATCGGGGTTGCGCAGCAAGGAGGTCGCGGAAATTCCGTCACAGTCGATCAACTCGATGGCCGAGGGAACCGTGTCCGGATTTGGGTTGCTCCGCAGGGGGCAGAGGCCGATGGGGTCGCAGACGAGTTCGGTGCGGGTGGGCTTGATGGCGGTGCCAGCGTACAGGTGGTCGCGGATGGGAGTGAGCTGGTGATTGGTGTCGACGACTTCCGCCCCAAGAACCTCCCCCTGCGTTTCGGCAGCGCGGACCAGGGCTCCGAGTAGCGACGACTTCCCCGACCCAGGGTGTCCAAAAAGGAGCAACCGTGGGATGGTCCGATCGGTTGGAGTCGGGGAGTTTGAGGGCATAAAGGTCTTTCAGGCGAACAACAGAGGGAACTGGACCCGCCGTTGGTAACAGCCTATCGCTGTTGTAGCCCCGAGGCAGTGGCTGAAAATAGCCCAGATGGCCGCGGGCTTGCTGGCACACCGGCAAACCGGGGTTGAGCGGATGTAAACCCGGACGGCTTGGTGGGTATCCCTTGAGGTCACCACCGGGCCTCGGTGACGCCTTTGAGATGACCGTCATGTTCACAATTCGGAGTGCGGCAGATCGGGGGGTCACTCGCCTGCCCTGGCTCGACAGCCGACACACATTCTCATTCGGTGCTTACATGGATGCAGAGCACCACCAGTTTCGTGCCCTGCGGGTGATCAATGACGACTGGGTTGCACCGGGCGGGGGGTTCGACACCCACGGGCACCGGGACATGGAGATCCTGACCTACGTGCTCTCCGGCCACCTCGAACATCGCGACAGCATGGGCAACGGGGAGGTGATCCGACCTGGCGAGTGGCAAGCGATGACCGCCGGGAGGGGTATCCAACACAGCGAGTTCAACCCGTCCCTTGTCGAGCCGGTCCACCTACTCCAGATCTGGATCTTTCCGGACCGGAAGGGGCACACCCCGGGCTACCAGCAACGGCTGTTCGCAGCGAACGAGATAGCTCAGGAGTGGCGTTTAGTTGCCTCCCCGGACGGGGCCGACGGGTCACTCGTCATCCACCAGGACGCCCGGTTATACCTGGCAAAACCGGGGACGGGTCAGCGAGTGCGTCACAAACTGGCTGCGGGTCGCGGGGCGTATTTGCACATCGCGAACGGGTCGGTGACGGTTAACGGCCACGCCCTGACGGCAGGAGACGGGATCGCCGTGGAAGACGAGCCGGTGATCGAGGTTGTCGGCGATTCGGCGGGCGACGTGCTGCTGTTCGACCTGGCGTAAGCAGGAAAAGAATAACTCACGCAAGACCCCGGTGCCGCCGTGGGCGGCCATCGAGGTTTCGTGAACTCGGAGCCTGTCCACACGGCCGGCTGCGGTAGGAATTCGCAATAAGAATCGCTGCCGCGGCCGGGTGGTCGGCCCTCTATTCTGACGGGGGTGGAGTGGTTGGTTCGTCTTCAGAGTCTTGGTCCTCGTCTTCGTTTCCCCAATAGTCCGACTCATCAACGAGGCCGTATTTCTCGGCGACCTTTCCGTCCGTTGTCACCAAATCAGCATAGTCATCGCGGATGCGGCCATTGTCATCAAGGACAATTCCATCTTTGCGCATTTGATCTAACTGATCTGCCGCAGCCCGTAGCATAGAGATCATATCCTCGATCGATTTCGCCTCTGCGATTACCCATTTGTTGCGCCAGGTCGTGACATAACGCTTCCTGGCCCCCTTCCACAATTCTTTGAACTTGCTCTGCACAAATGCATCTAACTGATTAGAAAAATCAATTGGCAGATCGAGAATTTTGATGAGTTCCAGCACATCCGAGAGATCTTTGAGCCGACCCGGATTCGTCATGCCGGAAGCGAGCCTCAGCTCCACAAGCATTGGCAAGCGGATGTAGCTAATTCCCTCCGCTTCAAAGCTGACGTTTCTCGGATCGGGAAACGAGACAGGCTTCTTTTTCCCATCTCCAGGGTAGTCGCCTGTCGTGAAGAATTCAATTTTCACGCCGAGTTGAGTGTCTCGAAGGTGCTTGCTGTTCGTAAAAGGTGGAAGGTAACCGAGACCCTCCAACTTCTCATGAATGAGTTTAAGGTCACTCTTCGTGACAAGAATGTCAACATCTTCGGTGAAACGGCGAAGCCCATGTCGGAACAGAGCCATCCCACCCACAACTGCATAAGGTATGTCGAGCGATTTGAGGCGTTGAGCGATATTGTGTAACGCCTTGAAGACGGCACTGTCTTCCTCGAAATGCCGGCTCCCCTCGCTCATGGCCCACCTCGGATCGCGATCTAAAAGTTCCTCGAAAACGGGCAAGCCGGTCGTCCGTGTCCGAGCAAATCGATGAGGAACTCGGCCCTGCCCATCGAGGAGTGGTTGTTGCTCGGAATTGCCGGGAGTCGAAGGGCTCAAGAGATCGTACCGATAGTCCCAGGGAGAAGATACGAGCACGTGGTGATCGGCCCTAACCCAATTACAATCTAGATTGTAGCGTGAATTGAAGCCGACTGCCAGTGGATCCTTGCTGCCTCAGACGACGCGGTGAGCCAGCGCCAGTTGCCATTCCGCCTCACCCTTCACCGTTCACCGTTCGGTGCCGGCTTGGGTGCCACGGCACCGCTCTGCCCTCAGATCCGCGGTCGGCGGGTGTGCCAGTCCGTGGTCGACTCGTACATCCGGGCGACCCGGAGCATCTTCTCTTCCTCAAAGGGGGGAGCCAGGAGTTGCAGGCCGATCGGTAGGCCGGTCCGGGTGAATCCGCACGGAATGCTGAGCCCGGGAATACCTGCCAGATTGCACGACACCGTGTAAACGTCCGAGAGGTACATCGCCAGCGGGTCGTCGGCCTTCTCCCCGACCGCGAATGCCGCTGTTGGGGTTGTCGGGCCGATCACCACATCGCACGTTGCGAACGCCAGGTCGAAATCCTGCTTCACCAACCGGCGGACCTTCAACGCCTTCACGTAGTAGGCATCCTTGTATCCGCTGGAGAGCACATAGGTGCCGATCATAATCCGTCGCTTCACTTCGTTCCCGAACCCCTCGCCGCGGGATTTCGCATAAGTGCTGATCAGGTCGGTCTTCTGCGCGGTCCGGTGCCCATAGTGCATCCCGTCGAACCGGGCCAGGTTGCTCGATGCCTCGGCCGGGGCGACGATGTAGTAGGCCGCCAGGGCGTACCGGGTGTGCGGAAGGGATACGTCGACCAGCGTTGCACCCTGCTTCTGATACTCGCGCAACGCAGCCTGCACGGCCGCCTCGATCTCAGCATCCAACCCCGCCCCGAAGAACTCTTGGGGCACCCCGATCCTAAGCCCTGGCACCCTGTCGTTAAGAGTGGCTGTGTACGTCGGGACCGGCTGATCGATGCTCGTGCTGTCCCGCTTGTCGTGCCCGGCGATCACCTCCAACAGGCGGGCACAGTCGGCCAGATCGTGGGAGAATGGGCCAACTTGATCGAGGGACGAGGCAAACGCGATCAACCCGTAGCGGGAGACCCGACCGTAGGTCGGCTTCATCCCCACGACCCCGCATAACGCAGCCGGTTGACGAATCGACCCACCGGTGTCGGTCCCGAGCGAAACCGGGGCCTGGCACCCCGCCACGCACGCGGCCGAACCACCGGAGGAACCGCCCGGGATCCGGGTGATGTCCCACGGATTGCGGGTGGTCTGAAATGCGCTGTTCTCGGTCGACGAGCCCATCGCGAACTCGTCCATATTCGTCTTGCCGATGACGACAGAATCCGCAGCCCGGAGTTGCTCCACAACGTGCGCATCGTAGGGCGGGACGAAATCCGCAAGCATCCGGCTCGAACAGGTGGTGCGGCTGCCTTTCGTACACAGAACGTCCTTGACCGCCACAGGCACACCTGCCAGTTTCCCCACCGGTCGACCGACTGCTCGCTTGGCGTCCACAGCCTCCGCCTGCCGACGGGCTCCGTCCTCGTCGATGAGGGTGAAGGATCGAAGTTGAGGTTCCCGCTGCCGAATGGCCGCGAGGAACGCCTCCACAATCTCAACGGCCGACACCCTCCCGGCCTCCTGGAGGGCGATCAACTCGGTCGCGGTCTTCTCAATCAGGCTCATGGTGGGAATCCGAAATGGAACCGAACCGCCCAACCCCCTTCCCTGGGACGGAAGAACCAGAACGAATCACGAAAGCACGAAAGACGAAAGGGCGAAACCCAACCCCCTTCCCTGAGAGGGAAGGGGGAGCCGGAGAGGGGTTTGACTCCTCTCGGCCTCCGGGGATGGGTTCTCTCCGATTGTCCTCATACAGGAACTCGCAGAGGCTGTCTCATTCCAGGAGCAATCATCGGTCTAACGGGAGGNNGCTCGGCAGGAGCCTCGGCCCACCCCTTTGCACGTCCAACCGTTTTTCCGTAGATGCGATACCCTCTGCGGGTTCCTGCATCAGTGCCCGTCTGTCTCAAACACAGCCGGGACTCCGAAGTAATCGCCGATCCGCGTGGGGGCGTTTCGCAGGGCGTCGTCGGCCGGTAACGACGGAGTCGGATCGTCGTCGCGGAACACGTTTTGGACCGGGAGCGGGTGAGCCATCGGCTCGACCCCGTCAGTGTTCAACTCCCGTAAGAGATCGACGTAATCGAGGATGGTGGAGAGTTGCTCGCGCATTCGGGGAAGGTCGTCCTCGGACAGGTCGAGCCGGGCCAGCGCTGCCACCTTCCGGACGTCGTCGAGGGTGAGAGACATGACAGTCAAGTCCTCAACTCGATACCTCGTCTGGCCTCCGAGCCGAGAAGCCAGTCGCAGGCGACCCGGGAATACGCCGCGCAGTGTGGAAGAGCTGAAGCCCACATGGGTCAGACGGAAATGTTGGCGAACGGCTTCCTCTTGACGGGTCGCTGCACCTTCCCGCTGCGCAAGCACTGGGTGCAGACCCGCTTGCGCAAGGTCTCGCCATCGATGGAGACTTTGATCCGCTGGAGATTTGGCTTGAAGACCCGTTTGTTGATTCCGGTGATCTTTTTACCAACACCACCGAGGTACTTCGCCTTCCCACGGTAGGTCTTCTGGTTACCCACGACGGGCTTTTTCCCGCACACCGAACACTGCATGCCCATAACTTGAAACCTCGTTAGCCCGTCGCCCGTGATCGGGCCTGCGTGCGAAAACGGAATTATTACTATAGCGGGCTGGCGACCGGCGGCAAGGACGCTGCGAGGTTGAACGCAATCGTGAAGGGAGAAAGTCGAGTTTTAGGCGTGGCGATTTGGTACGCTGAAGGGGTCTCTCCATCCCAGGCTCTGCTCTCCATATGCGACATGAGGGGCGACCCGATGTACCGCGCCTACGGTCTTCTCCCACCCGGTAGCGATTTCTCCCTCGGCGAGGCATTCTCCCGCCTCCAGGCCCGCTTCCCCGGTTACTCCCTCACGACTGCCGGGGACCAGATTACCATCACAAAGGATGACTGGGAGATCGAACTCTGGCTCAACAACTCTCCGTCGGTGTTGGAGGATGCGGTCGGACTTGCCGAGAAGATCGCGGGTGTCGGAGACGGGCTGGACATCGAATCCTGCTGCAGCAGGGTGGAGGTGTGGAGCGATACCCCGGACCCGTTCCTTGAGTACCTCTCCGAGTTCCATGCCGTGATCGAAGTTCTACGAACCTTTCCTGGGGTGATCCTGATCGATCCCAAGGAACCCGCCCTGATATGACCTCCCCAAGTCGTGTGAAATTCTCGGATGTCTATCGGAGCCGTCCCCCAGACAACTCGACCGGGCTGCCAGGGAGAATGGCCCGGGGTTGCCTCTTTGAGGGATCACTCTTTCGGAGCAGCCGGACGTTCTTCCGCTTGCGCCAGGGCGACTGCGTCCCGAACACTCGCAGCGAACGGGACCGGGTCGCGGACACCCGTCAACTGGACCGCCCGCCCACCCGTGGTCACCACCCGCACCCAGCCGACCCCCACCCGCTGGCCGAACCAGGTCGCCCCGGACCTCACTTCGGTCACATCCACTAGCCAGATAGGGGCCTCGGGCGGGTTGCGGAACCCTCGGTCGACCAGAACCGCCCGGTCAGTCAGCCGGTAGGTGTATGTAATCGCCCGGTACAACAAGACCGCCAGTAGTCCGGGCCAGACTGCCAGGACAAGCCCGTACAAGGCCAAAGCGCCGACCCGGTCGACCAGGTCGGAGAGGTCGTCCAGATACCACCGTCCCACGAGCAGGGCCACGGACGCAGCGCCGGCGGCCCCCAGGTGTGGAAATGCTGCCCGGGGGTCGTACCCCCGCCAGGCCAGGTCAGACAAATAGCGACCCTGCGACATTTTTCCTTCCCAGCCGTATCAAGGTCAGTATACCATCACGGTTGATTTGCGTGGCCACAGACGGTGGACTACTGGGCGATAGACTGCTGTCGATTTGATTTTTACGCTAGAATCGCCTCGATTCCACCTCGTCTTGGATTGAATCAGGCTCAAAAGTGGCCTGATTTCCCACCATGCGGATAAACCCATGAAGTTTCTCGCTCAGCGTCGCCAAATTCTTGGGCAGACCCTGAAAAACGGCAAGGATGGGCTCGATGCCCTCCTGATCACTGGGGTGCCGAACGTCACTTACCTGACCGGCTTCACCGGGGATTCGAGCTACTTCGTCGCCACCTCGACGAACGCAGTTCTGGTCAGCGATCCGCGGTTTGAGGTCCAGATCCAGGACGAGTGCCCAGCGTTCGGGAAGGAGCCAGGACTCGATCTCCACATCCGCCCCCACAACAAGACGACCCTGGAAGCGACCATTGAGGTTCTGACCCAAGCTGGTGCGACGACGGTCGGTGTCGAGGCCAATCGATTGACCGTGGCCGAGCTTGAGGGGTTGCGGGAACTCGCCCCGAAACTCACATTCGTCCCACAAACCAACCTCGTCGAATCTCAGAGAACCGTCAAGGATCCCTCCGAGGTCGAGCACATCCGGACGGCGATTCGTGTCGCCGAGCGGGCGTTCAAGATGTTCGTTGCCACCGTTCGGGAGGCGGATACCGAGAAGGACATGGTCGACGCCCTGGACGGTTACATCCGCCGAGCCGGGGCAAACGGGGCAGCGTTCCCGTTGATCGTGGCCGCGGGAGAGCGGGGGGCGCTGCCGCACGCTCCCCCAACCCGAAAGCCACTCGCCGAGGCGAGCAAGTTGTTGGTGGACTGGGGCGCCGACCTACTGTACAAGTCGGACATCACCCGAACCATTCGCAACCCGTATGTTGTCACCCCGACGGCACGGAACAAGTTCGAGCGGGTGGGCTTCGACTTTGAACGTGTGTACAAGACCGTCCTCAAGGCCCAGAACGCTGCGATGGATGAGATCCGGTCTGGAGCGAGGGCGAAGGATGTCGATGCGGCTGCCCGGAAGGTACTCGCTGAGGCCGACCTCGAGAAATACTTCACGCACGGGCTCGGGCACGGCATCGGGCTGGAGATCCACGAGGCTCCACGGGTTCGGGCGAACTCGGAAGATGTCCTCGAAGCCGGAATGGTGATCACCATCGAACCCGGGGTGTACATCCCCGGCTGGGGTGGGGTCCGAATCGAGGACGACATCCTGGTGACCCGGGACGGGTGTACCCTCCTGACGACCCTCCCACGAGATCTTTCCGCCCCCGGCTGACTCAAATACATTAGCCCTCTCCCATCCGGCCCGGCCGGGTGTCGCCAACTGAGGGATTCGCAGGTGCCCGACGAGAAACAGGACACGCCCCGGCCGTTCGACGTGAAAACGGTCGAGTACCTGCTCCGGTTGATGTCCGAGCACGAGTTGAGCGAGATCGACCTGAAGGAAGCCGACCAGCGGATCCGCCTTCGGAAGGGTTCGACTTTTCCAACCCAATTCGCCCCGGTTCCCGTCGCACCTGCCCCGACGACACCATCGACGACCCTGGGGCACTCTGTCTCCAGTCCCCCTCCTCCCCAGGCCTCGAAGTATCTCGAAATCAAGAGCGAATTGATCGGCACCTTCTACCTCCGGCCGCTCCCGGACAAGCCCGAGTTCGTCAAGGTGGGGAGTCGGGTCACACCGGACACGACCGTCTGCATCGTCATGGCCATGAAGGTGAATAACGAGATCAAGGCAGGGATCACCGGAACGATCGTCGAGGTGGTCGCCAGGAACGAGGACTTCGTCGATTTCAACACTGTCTTGTTTCGGGTTGACCCATCTTGATCAGGTAACCGTCGTAATTTTTGCAATTGATTGCCTGAATTTACGACTTTCGACGCGAGGCGGCTTGCAGATGGAGGAATACCACCCGTCATGGACAGCTGGGCCGCCACGGAGGGCGGCCCCTCCATACCCTGGGTAGGGGCCGCCCTCCGTGGCGGCCCGATGAGGGCAAGTCACAAAACCGGGTCAGCTTTTTCCCGCCGAACGCCCAAAAGACACGAATTTACGACTTTCGAGCCAAAGACACCGAGCTATGTTCCACCGGATTTTGGTCGCGAACCGCGGGGAGATCGCCCTCCGGGTGATCCGGGCCTGCCGGGATCTCGGAGTCGAGGTCGCGGTGGTGTATTCGGAGGCCGACCGCGATGCCCCCTACTTGAAACTCGCCGACCAGGCTGTCTGTATCGGACCGGCCATCGCCACCGAGAGTTATCTCAAACCGCAGAGGCTCATCGCAGCGGCCGAGGGAGTGAATGCCGACGCCATTCATCCGGGGTACGGGTTCCTGTCCGAGAACAGTAGCTTCGCACAGATGTGCCGAGACTGCAATATTGAGTTCATCGGACCGCCAGCCGAGGCAATGCACCGACTTGGGAACAAGAATCAGGCGAAACAACTGGCGAAGGAGGCCAACGTACCGACCGTGCCCGGAAGCGACGGCTTGATCACCTCCGACGAACAGGCCCTCCGGTTCGCCAGGGAGGTCGGCTACCCGGTGCTGATCAAGGCTGCGGCTGGTGGCGGGGGCCGGGGGATGCGGGTGGCCCGATCCGATGACGCCCTGGTGACCGGATTGTCGTCGGCTCGGAGTGAGGCCGAGGCTGCGTTCAAGGATGGGAGCGTCTACCTCGAAAAATACCTTGACCGACCCCGGCATATCGAGGTTCAACTCCTCGGGGATCAGCATGGAAACGTGATCCACCTGTACGAGCGGGATTGCTCACTCCAGCGACGGCACCAGAAGCTCGTCGAGGAGTCGCCGGCACCGAACCTGCCGGAAGCCGTCCGGCAGAACATCTGTGCCGCAGCGGTCCGACTGGCGAAAGCCGCCGGGTATTATTCGGCCGGTACGTGCGAGTTCCTCGTCAGCCAGGACAACCAGTTCTATTTCATCGAGGTGAACGCACGGATTCAGGTCGAGCATCCGGTCACGGAACTGGTGACGGGTGTGGACCTGATCCGGGAGCAAATCCGGGTTGCAGCCGGTGAGACGTTGCGATTCCGGCAGGCCGATGTCCAGCACCGGGGCGCAGCGATCGAAGTCCGGATCAACGCCGAGAATCCGGACAAAGATTTCCAACCGAGCCCGGGTGTGATCACAACGTGGCGACCGCCGGGCGGTCCGGGGGTGCGACTGGATTCGCATGTCGTGACTGGCTATCGCGTGCCGCCAAACTACGATTCGATGGTGGCCAAACTGCTCGTGTACCAACCGACCCGTGCGGAAGCATTCGCTGTCATGCGGCGAGCGTTGCGGGAGTTCATGGTCGAAGGCATCCACACCACGATCCCACTTCACTGCCGGATCTTTAACACCCCCGCGTTCATCAATGGCCGGGTCGACACCACATTCATCGAACGCGAACTCCTCAAGCCCGAGGGGAAATGACTGGGGTGCAACCGATCGGGACGGCGGTCGGTACGGCACTGCCCTGGGCGGAAGCCCTGGGGCCGGGCGAAATAGCGTGGGATCTCCCCAGAGCGCCCAAGTCGCGAGAAAACCCTGTGATACCCGAGTGAAGGTGAATCAGACGGTTGTCTTTACCTCGAAGAGGTACAAACACCCGAGTTCATGATCTCCCCCAGTGAAATGCGCGTGGTTTTCACTGGATTCAGATGCATGGGAGAGATCACACCCTACTGGACCAGGGTCACCGACACCCCGCTCTGGAAAATCTGCTGGAGGCAACTCTGGAGGTTAGCAATCCGGGTGGCGTAGGGTCCGGTAATGATCTGGTTGCTTGTGATGGTCGTTGCTCCGGATACTCCTGTGCCCCCAGCGGCAGCGATGTTCGCCAGGAACTGGAGGGCGGTCGGGCGGAATGTCGCGTTCGGGGCAGCGACCGGGTCGAAGATGTCTCCGAACCCGATCGGATAGACCCTGACCGGGGCATTCCCCAAAGCCAGCCCACTGTTCAACCCGTTTGTGGCGGTTGTGGCCATCGGCAAGGCCATCTGCGTGACCACCGCGATCGCTGGGTTCATCGCACCGGAAGCCCCGTTCCCGGCATCCCCGCCGTTGGCGAAATTCGAGTAGTAGGTGTTGTACCCTTGCTGGTTCAAGGTGTATGTCGAGTAGCAGTTGGGTACACCGTCGGTCTCGAAGATGACGATCTTGCTCGCACCCTGACGGCCGCGGGTCGTCCCGTAGGTACTGGTCGACAGCAGGCTCGATGGGCTGAGAATGTTGAATGCGATTGCCAGCCCGGTGTTCGGGTCGGTTCCGCAGGAGGCATTGGGGATCGCATCCGGGGCGACACTATTGAGGCTGGTGTCGTAGGGCCGGATTTCGCTCGTTGTGTCCCCCCCGTTGATGGCCGAGAGCAGGGAGCTTGGGTAAAACAGGGCGTTTTGCAGCGCGGTGAAGTTTTGCCCGATTCCCACCTTGGGGGTCTGGTAGGTTGTGGGAGGGGCAAATGTGTCCATCGAGAACATGGTCATCCCGACCTGATCGTTCGGGTGGTTCGCCTGAATGTCCAGGAGCACCGAATTCATCCCTGCCTTGAGCTGCCAGCACTGGGCCTCGTAGGCTGTTCCCGGGGTCCAGTTCTGGTACTGGTTCTGGTTGTACCAGACATTCGCGATGAAATCCATCATGCTCAGCGGCCCGAACCACATGTGCATGCGGGGACGAAGTGGGCTGTTTGAGTAAATCTTGTAGGGGTTTGTGTTTGTCCAGTTCGAACTAGGACCCGTCCAGTTGGTGAGGGCACTGGTGTTGACGCTGACCGGTGCACTACTCCAGCTATCGCCGACTCCGTAAAGGTTGGCGGCCGTATACGCATTGGCTGTAAACGACCCCGTCCCGAGGACGTAATCGATGTAATTCTTCCAGAACACCTGATCAAGTTGAACCTGGCCGGTCCCACCCGTCACAGCGGTGGGGATTGAGCTGTAATACAAGATCCGGCCAGCGCGAAGGTTCGGGGGCAGGACCATGGGACCGGTCGTGAGCCACGCCAGTACAGCGGGATAGTTCACCTGGCAGGATCCGCCATTGATTGTGAATTGTGTCCCGCTGGAGGTTGTCAGCACGCTCGCATCGACGTTTGCAGTCGATGCAAACGCAGCCCCGCCGGCTGTCAGGAAGAATCGCTTACGCCAGTCGCACATCGCGTTGCCGCTGGTGTCGAATGCGGGGTTGTTCGGATTCGGGCTCGTGAGGTTGGCACTGGTGCTGAACCGGGGATCGGGCGGCCAGATGTAGAACGTCTTTCCCCAGTAGCCCGGCCCCATTGAGAAGCCTCGGAAGCGGTCACCGTTGACCCAGCCAGGTGTTCCGCTCAACGCTGTGAGCATGGTCGGCGTGTATGCCGAAGAACCCGAAGGATTCAGTGGATCGCCATTATTACGAGCTGTTCGATATGCCTTGATATCCATATCGTAGCCGTATTGTTCCCACACTGCGTCACGGAAATTGGTGATCGTGGGGTTCGTCGAGACATTACTACCGGCTGGCTTTCGTAGCACATTGCTTCCCGAGAGACCATATCCAAGCAGGTCGAGTGCAGTGGTAGCAGCCTGGGTGTTACTCGTCCCGATTGCCCACGTCGTGTCGGTGTAGTTGATGGAGCCATCCAGTCTCCGATACCGGTCTCCGACGTAGGTGAGGGCTGGGGAGGTCGAGTCCGTCATCGTCTGGTAGCTATACGGAGCCGGAACTGGCCCCGTCGGGGTGGTCTCGGTCCCGATGTTGGCAGGGTTGTAGCCGGTGAAGTCGTATGTCTGGGGGACGTAGTTGGTCGGATTACCTGGCGTTTCCGGTGGACTCCACCGCTGGAACGCATTGATCAGGCTCGCCGTGTTACTGGTGACCGGATACGCCGATGTGGCCGGTGAGGTAAAGTTCGCCGGGTCGGAGTAGAAGTTCCGGACGATTGGCGGACCGCCCGGGGTGGTCATCGTGAAATTGTTTCGGGAGACAACCTCCCCGTCTGACATATACTGGTTGGAGCTTTGGATCAGGTTGCTTTGGACGCTCACATAGTGACCGAACGATGGGACCATCGTATCGGCGTTCATCGACACACCGTTATAATTAAACCGGGATGCGAATCGCATCGACCCGGTCATGTCGAGGACGAAGGCCGTGTCCCGGGGCCGGTAGACGGCAACCGCCGTGGCCCCATTCGGCATACTCGTGACCCCGAACACCTTCATGAAGTAGGTCGGCTGCGTGATGTTCACCACGACCTGCATCGCGGACCAGGAACTCCCGGCCGGGAGTGTCGTCGGGTAGGAGACCACGAATGTCTGGGTCGCGGTGTTGTAGGAGTAGATCCCAGCCGTGACGGACTGGATCTGAGCGGATGTGAAGTTGCTACCCAGCAGGATATTGTTGGGGACCGCAGCATTCGCCTTGGCGAGGGCCGTGCTCAGGTTGTTGTTGTAACTGGTGTTGCCCGGCTGGGCGTTGTTCAGGTTCCGGCAGCCGATCAACGCTGCGTAGTCGGCCGCGTTCTGGCACTGAGTGCGGGCCACAGCCAGCATCCCGAGATCGACGGCCAAGGCGACAAACCCGAATATCGAGATCAGGCAGACCCCGAGCATCGGCAACACCGTGCCCCGATGGGTCGGGCGACGAATGGCACGCATGGTGGAACGCTCCCTGACAACAGGTCCGCAGTGAAGACGGGGAGACTGCGGGACCGAACAGAGTACGGATCGTCGGAAGCCTAGTTCACGGATTGGCCGGTGTGCAAGCGCCGGGAGAAAAAATGTGCTCGGGTGGAGAACCCCGGCGAAAGTTCATGCGGGGGTGGTAAGGCGTTGGGCAGGATTTTGCTGCGATTCAGACTATTGGTCTGTACCCGGGAGGGGTTGTACATCACAGCCCAGGGTCCGTGCCGGGTGCCATGCTCACGGCTTTGCGTGAGCATGTGGGGTGGATCGATCGCGTGGTGGGTGAAGTCCTCCCCTGGTGGTGCGTGCATGTCCACTCAAAGCAGTGGACATGGCACCCCGCGTCGTGCTCCCCCCTGCATTCACGCCGGTGCGTCGCGTTCGGCGAGGACGGCAAGCTCGGTGAGTTTGGCGGCAGTCACCCCGATCCGTTCGAAGCACTCGGCGACGATACTGTTCGGAGTGGTAAACAGGGTAATGAGCAGGTCCATCGGCGTGACGTGTTCGCGCTCGGAGTCATACGCCCGGCTGTGGGCGTCCCGGAGGAGCCGGATCACGTTATCCGAGAGGAATTCGCGGTTCAGGAGGAGGGGCGGAACGGGTTCTGCGTTTTCCTGGTGGAACAGGTCGCGGAACTGGTCGAGTAGCGCTGGCAGGTCGGCCCCGAGGCGGGACGCCCACTTGAAGACCCCGGAATCCGGAGCAGCGAGCAGACCCATGAACAGGTGCGGGGTCCGGACACTGTCCCAGTTTGTGGCTCGGGTATGTGCCAGGGCCTCGCGGAGCACCCGGGCCGTAGCCTCGTCCAGGATGTCCGGTCGGAGTCGACCGCTGGGCAGGAAAATGTCGTCCACGTTTCGACCCGTCTCCGTCTCTGCTGGGTGGTGAACCGTGTACGGGAGGTGGCTCGTTGCCGGCCCGGGTTAGGTTGGATTATGTCGCGCTGAAGCCCCGCCTGCAAGGCTGCCTCTTCAATCCGCGGTCACTTTTTCCTTGCCCTGGTCCCAAATCGGACCGACCATAAGTCTTTGGCGGGCTCAGGCGGCCTTTGTTTCCGCTGACAGCAGAATGTGGCACGGAGAGGTGTCATGGCGAGATGGTCCTGTTGGGCTCGGTTGGCAGCGATCCTGATCAGTGTACTGGCGGCCACATCCCACTTGTCGGCCGATACCCCGGAAACAGCCCTCGCCACGGCGACGCTGATCGATCCGACCGGGAAGGAAATTTCTCTCACTGGCGTGAAAATCCTCACCGGCGGCCGTCGGCTGGCGTGGCTGGCCGACCCGAAGGGGGGAGCCACGGAGGAAGCCCGAAAAGGCCCGCTTGCCCTGGAAGTCCGTGAGCCGAACTCGACCACCTATCAGAAAGGGGTGATCACGTTGATTCCCGCCGGGAGTGTGGAGGCAGTTCGATACGAGTACGATAAACAGACCATGATCGTGCTGGTGAAAGGGGCGGCAGAGCCGATTCCGGGAACGCTCCACTTTCGGGGCATTAATACGGTCGGTCTGGAGGGGGCTGTCGGAGGGGTGGTGGGGAAATTCGCTGGCGGATCGCCAAAGGATGGGTTCAAGGCGGTGAAATTTCCGGCCGCCAGACCGCTCCCGCCCCCCCCGTCGGGGGGAATCGCCTGGGGGATTCAAATCGATCAGCCGAAGGCCGGGAACCCGACTCTCTCGGTTCGTAACCTGAAGGCCCTCTATGTGTTTCCGGGCGGAGTCGAGATCCTGGCGGATTCGCTCCCCATTCGCAAGGGAGACACGCTTCCGTTGGATACGAAGCTCAAAAAACTGGAGATGTTAGCCGTCGACACGAACACCCACATGGCTGCGGTAGAGGTCACACTTGAAGGCGGGCCGGACCGGATAGTCGTTCTCCAGTTGACCCGAGAGCAAGCCGGGCGAACGGGGACGCTCGTTGGTCTGGTTGGCGAGGTTGCGGTCGGGTGGAAGTTGTTCCCACTCCACACCATCAAGACGATCGCTCCGATGGGGGGAAAGCCATAAGCCGGTGGTATCGCTGCGCTTAA